>CAMHPQ010000012.1 GCA_946187035.1 uncultured Clostridia bacterium
CCAACAACCAGCTGTCCAACTTCAAGAACGGCACCTGGCAGCTGATCGACGACGTGCCCACCAACGAGATCGCCAACCTGAAGGCTGAGTATCCCGATGAGTTCGTCGTTGCCGGCCAGATCGGCACCTACTATGTCTGCTGGAACGTCAACGAGGATATCCTCCCCGCTTCCTCCACCCTGACCGGTGTTGAGGCCGAGAACGCCAAGGCTGAGATCCGCAACGCCATCAGCCTGCTGTTCGACCGTGAGTACATCGTCGACGAGATCGCTCAGGGCGGCCAGGTCCCCGCTGCCTCCTTCGTGGCCATGGGCATGACCGACGCTGACGGCTCCGAGTTCTACAAGAACGCCAACGGCACCGGCGGCTACTATGACGCCTCTGCCGACGCCGTGCAGGACAACTTCGACAAGGCTGTCGAGGTTCTGAAGAAGTACTACACCTTCGACGAGTCCACCGGCAAGTTCACCGACTTCCCCAGCTTGACCTACCTCTACAACACCTCTGAGGGCCACAAGGCCATCGGCGAGTACCTGCAGAGCGCTCTGGACGCCGTGGGCATCACCATGAACCTGGAGAACCAGGAGTGGAACACCTTCCTGAACACCCGTAAGCAGGGCGATTACTCCATCGCTCGCAACGGCTGGCTGGCCGACTACAACGACCCCATCTGCTTCCTGGATATGTGGACCACCGCCTCCGGCAACAACGACGTCCAGTTCGGTAAGGGCGACCACGCTGCCGTCGCCGGCTACAGCCTGGATCTGACCAAGTACGGCTACGACGTCAAGGTCGAGAACGGCACCTGGGCCGACACCTACGACGTGCTGATCTCCACCATCAAGAGCTGCACCGACAACGAGGCCCGCTACGCCATGATGCACATCGCTGAGGATATGCTCATGTCCACTGGCTGCATCTGCCCGCTGTACTTCTACACCGATCTGTACATGATCGACGACAGCGTGCAGGGCTTCTTCTCCAACCCCCTGGGCTACAAGTACTTCATGTACTGCACCGTGGGCTGAGAAGCTCCGCTAACGGTTTGACCGTATAAGCAAATACCATGTTCGCCGCCTTCGTTCATTGGACGGAGGCGGCGATTTTGATAGGAAAACTCCCGTACCGCACGGATACGGGAGTTTGCTTATTGCAGGTTCAGGTTTAAGTATTCCTGAAGAATTTGGGGCGCGCCCGCGAGGATGCTTGGCTTGCTCTCGTCATGGGGGAGGGGTGTGCCGTCCGTCTTTGCGCACTTGCCGCCGGCCTCCTCCACGATCAAGACTCCGGCTGCGTAGTCCCAGAGACTCACCTGCAGCTCGAAGTACAGTCCCGCGCGGCCCGCCGCAACGGTGCAGAGATCCAGGGCCGCGGAGCCCTCTCTCCGAATGTCAAGGCTGGCGGTAAACAGCTTTTGCGCCGTGGAGAAGGTCTGCTCCGCCAGATCGGGAGAGTAGGGGGCGGTGCCGAAAACCACCACGTTGTCCTTCAGGCCGCCCTCGGCCACATGAATCGGGCTGCCGTTGAGATACGCGCCCTGGTCTTTGACGGCGGTGAACAGCTCGTCCACATAGGGGTTGTACACCGCGCCCACCACCACACGGCCTTTTTCGGCGTAGGCCACAGAGATGCAGCTGTGGTGGAAGCCGTGGACGAAGTTCATGGTGCCGTCAATGGGGTCGATGATGAACAGATGTTCGGAGTCCAGCCGGTCCCGCTCCTGCATCTCCTCGCAGAAGAAGTGGGCCCCCGGCACCGCCTTGCCGAGGCGGTCCATCAGCAGGGCCTGGACCCGGCGGTCATATTCTGTGACCACGTCGCGCCTGCCGGTCTTGGTCTCCGCCAGAATGCCTCTGGCCTGGAGCATCAGCTCCGCGGCCTCCCGCTGGGCGGACTCGATCTGCTTCAAAATGGTTTCGTAACAATTTGCTTCCATGATTTGCTCCTTGGGAAAGAATTACACCGCATAGCCGCGGAGGATCTTGGTATACGCCGGGTTCAGCTGAACGCGGGCCGCCTCCACAGATTCCAGCGCCAGCGGCAGGCCGTTTTCGCCCTCGAAATCCGCCTGAAAATCCACGCCGTCGTCAGGGAGAGCGGAGAGATCTCGCTTCCCGGTGAGCAGGGCGGCGAAAATGGCGGCAATCAAATAATCCCCATAGCATGATGCGTGGGCGCCGTCGTGCCAGAAGAGGTCGATCTCCGGGTGATCCTTTTGCACCGCGGCAAACCGCTCGCCCACCGGGGCCAGCAGGGCATCGCACTCCGCTGCCAGCCTGCGATAGCAGTCCGACATTTGTGCTGTCACCTCCGGTTGGTCCCGCATGGCCCAGGTCATGTAGACCACCGGCTTCGTCCCGGCGCCTTCGCAGAGCCGGAAGATCCGCTTCGCGTTTTCAAAGGTGGTCTGCTCTTCGGGGAAGGGGTGGGCCTGCTGCTGCAGGACGCAGAAATCATAGTTCCCGTAGAGAACTGCGAACCGCACCGCGAAATACTCCTCCCGGTGCCAGGCCAGATCCCTGTCGGAATAGGCCAGCATCGTTACCTCCGGTTTTTCGCCGGTGAGACTCTGCACCATGGCTGAAAAGGTGTGGGGCATGTCGTTGAAATAGGTGTGGCTGTTGCCGATGAACAGTACGCGCATGGGAGGACCCTCCTTTTGGCTGTCATGTCTCTGTAAATATTATCCGATTCCAGAGAGAAATGCAATCCCATCCAACAAAAAATGCCCACCCGGAAAACCGGGTGGGCAAAAGTGGTCAATTACTTGGCCTGTCCGAGATCGCGATACAGGAAGGTCACGATCTGAGCGCGGGTGCAGGGGGAGTCAGGCTCGAAGGTCGTGGCGGTGATGCCGGTGGTGATCTTCTCCTGGACGGCCCACAGGACCGCGTTGGTGTAGTACTCACCGGCAGGCACGTCGGTGAAGGGGTTGGCAGTCACAACGACAGGCTGCTTGGCCATACGCCACAGGAAGGTGACGGTCTGGGCGCGCGTGACCTGGTCGTAGGGGCTGAAGGTGGTCAGAGAGGTGCCGGTGGTGATGTTCTGCTCCACAGCCCACAGGACGGCGGTGTAGAAGTACTCATTGGCGGGCACATCGGTGAAGGGGTTCACGCTGCTGGTGGGCTTGGGCTCACCGGCGGCGCGCCACAGGAACGTGACCATCTGGGCGCGGGTGCAGTTGTCATAGGGGGAGAAGTGCAGCGGATCGGTGCCGGTGGTAATAACCGGGTTGTGGTTCACAGCCCAGGACACGGCGTCGGCGAAGTAATCACCGGCGTTGACGTCGACGAAGTTCACAGGCTTCACGCCGGTGTCGTCGGAGGGACGGGTCTCAACGTGGCTGGCGTCGCGCTTGCAGACGCGGGTCTCCTCGCCCTTCTCGGTGGCGGTGGCGGGCTTGGTCAGCTTCCACTCGCCCCAGTCATGGCCCAGAGCGGGGATCTCCTCGCCGGCCTTGATGGTCTTGCCGCAGACGGTGCAGACCTCGTTGCCGGTGAAGCCCTTCTCGGTGCAAGTGGCTTCCTTGGCGTCCTTGATCTCGGTCTTGTGCTCCTTGCAGTCAGCGGGGAAGAAGCTCTCGCCGACCTTGAGGTTCTTCAGCACGTCATTGCCGGACTTGATGACCACATTGTCCCAATCCTCGACGGTGCTGCCGTAGTGGACTTCCTTGACGTTGGTGCCGTCGAAGGCGTCCTTATCGACCATAACCAGGGACTTGGGCAGGGTGACCTTCTTCAGACCGGTGCAGTTCTCGAAAGCGCTCTCGCCGATGGTGGTGACGCCCTCGGGGATGGTGACGCTGGTGAGCTTGTCGCAGCCGTAGAATGCGCCGTCATCAATCTCAACAACCGGAATGTTGTCGCCCACGGTGGCGGGGATCACCAGATCGCCGGAGACGCTCTTGGAGCCGGTGATGATGGCCTTGCCGTCCTCGACCCTCCAGGTCAGGTGGCTGGCGTCGGCGTCATAGTGCAGGGTGGTGTCGGAATCGTCGAAGGACTTGTCACCCTTCACATCTTTCCAGTCCTGCTCGCCGCTCTTGTAGTAGACGTCCTTCAGGGCATCGTCATTGGCAAAGATGTTGGCGCCGAGAGTCTTCAGGCTCTTGGGCAGGGTGGCGCTGGCCAGCTTGTCGCAGTTGGCAAAGGCATAGTCGCCGATGGAGGTGACACCCTCGGGAACCTCGACGCTGGTGAGGGCGTCGCAGTCACTGAAGGCATAGTTGCCGATGGACTTAACAGCGGAGGGGATGGAGACGCTCTTCAGAGCGGTGCAGCCCTCGAATGCGCGGTTGCCGATGCTGGTGACGGTGGCGGGAATGGAGACGCTCTCCATGGTGGTAACACCCGCAAATGCGCCGTCGCGGATCGCGGTGACGGTAGCGCCCTGGGCCTTCTCGGGAATGGTGACGTTCTTGGCAGTGCCCTTGTATTCCGCGACGCCGGCAGTCTTGCCGTCGGTGCTGATCACAAAGACAAAGTCGTTGGTCTCGGCGGAATCGGGAGCGGGAATGGTCCAGCTGTTGCCGCCGTTGTAGGTGATGGTGGCGGGAACGTCGTTGGGGAAGTTCTCCTGCTCGTCAGTGGCGTCGCGGCCGTTGATGCGGTTCAGAATGGTGGCGGCCACCACGCGGGTGCAGGTGTCGTCGGGAGCGAAGGTGGTCTCGGAGGTGCCGTTCACATAGTGCTGCTCGGCAGCCCACAGGACGGCGTCATAGTAGGCGGCATCCTTGGAGACGTCGGTGAAGGGCATCTTGAACTCGCTGGAAGCCTTGGGCATGCCGGCGGCATACCAGGCCAGCCACACCAGATTGCCGCGGGTGTTCTTCACGGTGATGGTGGCGGCATCCTCAAGCACCTCTGCAGTCTTGACGGGGGTGTAGGCGGTGCCGGCGGGGATCTTCACGGTCTCGGTGTGATAGGCGCCTCGGATGGCCTTGCAGGTGCGCTGCTCCGCGCCGTCGCGGGAATCAGTGACCTTGGTGGTGACTTCCCAGTCGCCCCACTTGTGAGCGACCATGGGAATCATTTCGCCCTTCTTGGTGAAGCCGCAGACCTTGCAGACCCGATCGCCGGTGTAGCCTTCCTTCTGGCAGGTGGCGTCCAGCTCGTTCTCGGTTCTCCACTTGTGCTTGTCCGCGTCGCAGATGGCGTGGAGGTCGGCGTCCTTCAGCTTTTTGTTGCTGGAGGTCTCGTCCGCGATGTTGACGTCATCCCACTGATCCTCAGTGCCGTTGAAATAGACGTCCTTCACGGCGGTGTCTTTGAAAGCGTTCTTCGCAATGTTGGAAATGCTGGTGCCGGCGAAGGTGACGGTGGCCAGCTTGGTGCAGCCGGAGAAAGCGCTTGCGTCGATGGTGGTGACATTCTCCGGAATGGTGACGCTCTCAAGCTTCTTGCAGCCGGAGAAAGCGTACTTGCCGATGAACTCCAGGCTGTCAGGGAGCGTCACGCTGGTCAGAGCGGTGAAGTCCTTGAAAGCGTTCTCGCCGATGCTGGTGGCGCCCTCTTCCACGATCACAGACGTGACCGTGCCCTTGTTTGCCAGCCAGGGAGCTTTGGCATCGTCATCGTCGTAGTCCGGCATGTCGCCGTCGCAGCTGACCATCAGCGTGGTGCCATTGAGCGTCCAGACGACATCGTCCGCCGCGGCAAAGGCGCCGAAGGGCAGCAGCGTGAGCACCATGCATGCTACGAGCAGGATGCTCCACAATCTTTTCTTCATCTTGTTGCCTCCTTAACTAAAATAAGTGCAAAATAGTACCGAAAGTCTTCTTTCGGCTGTTGACATAATGAGTTTACCATCAACTTCCTTTAAAATCAAGTGTTAACATAATTTTTGTTAAAAGTTTTTACTTTTTGACGAAAAATTCTTGCAATTTTGACATATCTGCGGTATGAATAAAGGGGAAATCCGGGAGAAAATATGGTTAAAGAGGTACACAGCTGTGAAAAAAGTTGTCATTTTGATCGGAAATTACGGTTCGGGCAAGACGGAAATCGCCCTGAACATCGCGGTGAAGTCCGCCGCCGAGGGAAAGAGAACCCAGGTCATTGATCTGGACCGCATCAACGACTATTTCCGCATGTCCGACCATGTGAAGCTGCTGGACGCGAAAATGATCGACCTGGTGTCGCCCACCTTCGTGGGGGCCGGCGTGACCCAGACCAATATGCCCGCAGCCGTGGGCTCCGCCTTCGCCAAGGACTGGGATCTGGTGATCTTCGACGTGGGCGGCGATCCGGCGGGGGCCCTGTCTCTGGCCAGATACCACATGGACTTTGCCCAGCTCCAGCCGGAGCAGCTGGAGGTCTGGGACATCATCAACACCCGCAGACCCATGTCCGAGACGGCGGAGAAGATCCTCCGGCTCAAGGAGGACATGGAGGGCTTCGCCAGACAGACCGTCACCGGCTTTGTCCACAACTCCAATCTTCAGGCCTGGGCCAGCGCCGACGACCTCCGGGCGGGCTATCCCGTGGTGAAGGAGGCCAGCGAATTGAGCGGCATCCCGGTGATCTATACCACCGGACGGCAGGAGTTTCTGGAGGAATTTCTCCGGGACGACGGCCTGGACCCCAAATTCATCGGCACGCCGCTGCCGCTGGAGACCTACATGCACCGCAGCTGGGACTCCTTCACAAAAGGCGGTATTTAAAAAAGAAAACCCTTCTGTCTCTCGTCAGAAGGGTTTTTGAAATCGGATGGATTAGAAAACGTAGTGGCAGTCCATGCAGACGTGCTTGCCGGTGGCGGGGCAGAACCAGATGGTCTCGGTCAGGGCGCAGAGCGGGCAGGGCATACCGTCGCGCACCAGCTCGATGGCGTCGGCGCCGCCGGTGAGCTCCTGGATGGCTTCCTCGCTGAGACCCAGCGCACGGATTTCCTCAACGGTCTTTTTCATGGAAAGTGGCCTCCTTTCTCACAATTTTCGTAAGCAAGGGTATTATAGCACACTTTTGCCCCGATGAAAAGATGTTTTCTGCCCGGATTGACAGCGGGCTGCCCCATCGGGTAGAATTTAGAAAAACGCAGGAAGCGGGGGAAAACCATGATCTACATCATCCGGCATGGCCAGACCGAAAAGAACAGGGCCATGGTGCTCCAGGGCAGAAGCGACCAGCCTTTGAACGAAGACGGCGTCCGACAGGCGGAGCAGGCGGGGGCGTATTTTCAGGCAAAGGGCATCCGCTTTGATCAGGTCTGGTCCAGTCCGCTGATCCGGGCGGTGCAGACGGCAAAACTGGTGGCCCCGGAGGCGGAAATCCGCACCGACCAGCGGCTTTTGGAGATGGACTACGGCCCTTACGAGGGCGCAAGTCTGGAAAACCCGGCCCCGGAGCTGCTGCACTTTTTCATGGATTTCGTGCACCATCCCGCCCCGGCGGGCATGGAGTCTCTGGAGTCTGTGGTCAAACGGCTGGGCAGCTTTTTGGAGGATATCCACGGAGGGGGCAACATCCTGATCTCCACCCACGCCATCGCCATGAAGGGCGCGCTGGAGTACCTGACCCCCGACGCCAACGGCGCCTACTGGTCGAAGCACATCGGCAATTGCGCCGTCTATACGGCCGAGCAGACCGAGAACGGATACACAGTGCCGATGGAGTTCAAATTCTAGTTTAGCGATTTGATAGATTCAGCAGAGGCCAAAAAAGAATGTCATTGCGAGGAGCGCAGCGACGTGGCAATCCGCATCCCCCGGCGGCGGAGTAGAATCTCGCAGAACGTTGAGATAAAACGGATTCGCCTTACATCCACCAAAGAATCAGTCTGCAGCGCAAGAGAACGGATTGCCACACCAGTCTGCGGACTGGTTCGCAATGACACGCTTTTTCTCTGCTCGTTAAACTCCAATATAAACACGGAAACGCGCACTGCGGAAAGCTCCTGCAGTGCGCTGATTCTTTTTAAATGGTTTTCCACAAAAGCTGGTTGTTCTCAAACACCGCTTCGATGCGTCCGGTCTCCTTCAGCCAGGTGAGATAGGAGCGCACCGTGCTGCCCACCAGGACGTACTGCTCGAAATTCATGGTAAGCGCATAGGCGGTAAAAAGCTTCTGCAGCAGGGTTTCAAACACCATGGGCTCCCGGCAGAGGCTGCAGATTCGCTCCGCGATCTCCAGCACCACGTCGATGTTGTACTGGGCCAGCGGCGCGATGTCCTCCGTGGCCTCGGCGTGGGCCGGGACGAAGATCTTCGCCTCCATGGTCTTCACCTGCGCCAGAGTCTCCAGATAGGTCGCCACGTCGTAGATGAAGCCGATGCGGTACTTCTCCAGGGTCTCCCGGCTGGAGAGGCAGTCCGCCAGATAGACCACATCGTCCGGCGTCCGGAAGCCCACCATGTCGAAAAAGTGGCCGGGCAGCGGGAGCAGGGAAAACCCCTCCGGCAAAGTCTCCGGGGTCAGTTCTTCGGCCGGGCTTGGCTGGGCCATGAGGAATTTGTGCCGGAGCTCCTTGGGCGGGAAACCGCCATAGAGGAAGGAGGGCTCCAGCAGCGGGTGGCGGGTGAAATCCTGCTCGATCCCCGGGGCGAAGATCCGGCAGCCGGTCTGCTTTTGCAGATAGGCGTTGCCGCCGATGTGGTCGGCGTTGGAGTGGGTGTTGTAGATGGCCCGCAGCGTCCAGCCGTTTTTGTCCAGATGCTGCCGCACCTTCCGCCCGACCTCCTTGTCGTTGCCGCTGTCGATGAGACAGACCTCGGTGTCGCTGAGCTTCACCAGCCCGATCTTGGCCGGGCTCTGGATGTAAAAGCACTGCTGGGTCAGTGGGATCAGTTCATACATGGCAGTCGCCTCCTGTGCATTGCGGTTCTGCCCTAAGAATAACAGATATTACCGGGTTAAGCAAGGGACGGTTTTTAAGTTGATTTCAGCTGAATCTGGTATCTTCGGATTGAGAACGAAACCGCTGCTCAACACACCCGGGCTGATGTGTCAATCATTCACAGAAAGTTTACACAAATACGGCAAAGCGGCCCGGTTTCGGGCGAGGGGCGTCGGGGCTTTCGTGAATTCTGCACATTGAGCCGGATGGGCGGGTCTGGTATAATAGAAGGCGTTTTCAGAAAGGAGTATCTATGCAAATAGTACAAAAGTCGAAACAGTTTTTAAGCATTTTACTGATAATGGTTCTCTGCTTTGGCCTGCTGGCGGCGGTCGCCGCTCCGGCACAGGCGGCGGAAATCCTGCCGGAGGCGCTCTATATGGAGCAGTCCCGGGGCGGGATTTGCACCATGGTCTCCTCGGCCATGCTGCTGCGCTCTGCCCTGTACCTGAACGGGGACAGCCACTGGGAGGACATCAACGAGAGCGTGGCCGCCTCGGCCTGCTGGATCTGGGGCATCGGACTGGCCTATGACTGGTCCTTTGAAACCGATTACGCCTCCATCACCGTGGGCCACACGGATCTCTACGGCATCTCCTCCGACGAGCTGAAGGCTCTGCTGGACGAGCACCCGGAGGGCATCGTGTTCTACTGCGGCGGCGTGCCCCACGCGGTGCTGCTGACGGATTATGAGGACGACACCTTCTACTGCGCCGACCCGGCCCCCTACTGCAGCGGCCATCGGATTGCTCTGGCCGATTCCTGGCTGGGCTACCGGCTGGGCAGCCAGGAGAACATTCTCCGCTGCGCCACGGCCTACTGGTCCATCACGGACAGCGATCTGGAGGCTCTGTCCCACAGTTCCGCGGACGCCCCTGTGACCGTCACCGCCCAGAAGGCGGAGATTCAGGAGACACTGGGCACGGCCACCACCAAGGTGAATGCCCCCAAGGCCATGACGGCCTGAAAACACGGAAAAGACCCATCGCTTCGGCGGCGGGTCTTTCCTTTTGCGGGCGGAAATCGGGTTGACAATCCGGGAGAATCTGCTATAATTCCAATCATTGACAATCGAAACCGACGGAGGAAACCATATGATTCAGCAGCTTTCCATCTATACTGAGAACAAGCGCGGCGCCATGAACCGGATCACCGAGACGCTGGCGAAGAGCGGCATCAACATCAACGGCTTCATCACCAACGACAGCGCCGAGTTCGGCACCGTGCGGATGATCGTCTCCGACGCCCAGGCGGCCCAGGGGGCTCTGCAGGCGGCGGGCTATCTCACCCGGCTGGCCCCGGTGGTGGCGGTGGAGGTCTCCGATGAGGTGGGCAGCCTGAACCAGCTGCTCTCCGCGATCAACCGCGCGAACATCAGCATTAATTATATGTATGCCACCTTTGACCGGGACGGCGCCGCCCCCATCATCGTGATCCAGGCCGACGACATGCCGGAGCTGGAGAGCTATCTGCTCTACACCGGCGTGAAGGTCCGATAACGGAATATCTGAAAAATTCCCCCGAAATCCGAGGATTTCGGGGGAATTCTTATGTTTTGGTTTCGGGATTATCCGAACAGCTTGCCGAGGCCGCTGAAGAGCTTCGAGGAGGAGACGGCCTGGGAGACGGAAGCGGCGCCATAGCCCACGGTGTAGGTGGGCACGTTGATGGTGCCGGTGGGGGTCACGAACTTGCCGGAATCCAGCACTTCGCCGCAGTCGGTGCAGACGGTCTTGCCGATGTACTGGAAGCCGATGAGCAGCTTCTTGCTCTCATAGACCACCTTGGTGTGGGTGTGGCGGCAGTGGTTGATCTCCACCAGCTCGGCCAGCACGCGGTCCGCGATGTAGCGGTGGCCGGCGGCGTCGGGGTGCAGACCCTTCAGGACGCTCATCTCCTTGTTCTGCAGGGCCTGGAGCACCGTGGTGCCCTCGGCATAGATGGTGGTGGCGTCAGGGGCGTCCACATAGTAGACGTTGGCGTACTTGTTGGCCAGCTCGGCGTAGTAGTCGTTCAGGCTGACCAGCGCGGCGCCGATCAGGTCAAGAATGGGGGAGAAGCCGCTGCCCGGCAGCACGCGCAGGGCCTTGGTGGCGTTGTACATGCCGACCACCAGCACGTCTGCGTCGGGGGAGAGGGCCATGACGTCCTTGATGACTTCTTCGGAATTCTTCCGCAGATCCAGCACGCCCTGGTTGAAGGCGCGGGTCACGTTGGTGAGGACGGTGGGACTCTTGGCCACGTTCTTCATGGCGGTGGCCAGATAATCGGCCACGTCCTTGGCGTCGGAGATGGAGAGGAGCTTCTCCACATCCACCAGGCCGCCGGCCTCCAGCGCGTTGACCAGCAGGGAGCTCAGGTCGTTGATGCCGGCCTGCACGGTGACGAGATCGGACTTGCGGATCTCCTCGCAGATGCTGGGCCACTGCTCCCGCAGGGCGTTGGTGCGGACGGCGTTCCGGTTGCCGAACCAGTCATCGGGGTAGTTGTAGGGATTCTCCACGCCGAGACCCCGCTCCAGGATCATGCGGAAGTCGCTCATGCGGCCGCCGGAGCTGGAGGCGGAATAGACCTCAGCGTCGGGATTCACGGCCTCCAGCACCTTGCCCACCAGGTCGGTGAAGGAGCCGTCGATGCGGGCGCAGACCAGATTCGGGTCCGCGTGGCCGTCAGCGGGATCCAGGCCGTAGCCCCAGGAGATGCTGTCGCCCAGGTAGGTGTAGCAGGAGTAGGGGAGCGTGGCGTATTCCGGCGCAACGGTGAGGGCCTGGGTGGTCTCCACGTCGATGGTCACGGGCGCCAGGGTGGAGGCGGCCATGGCCTTGGTCCAGCCGCCGTGGGTGGTGTAGATGTCCACGCCCTCGTTGGTCACGAGGCAGCGGTACTGGTTGCCGTTGAAGGCGGCGGCGTTGGTGAGAGTGAGGGAGGCCTCGTTGGCGCCCTCCACGTCAAACCAGGTCTTGCCGTCCAGAGAGCACTGCCACTGGAAGGTGTTGGCGTCGCTGCCGGCGGCCAGCACGGCGTTGAGCACCACGTCGTCGCCCTGCTTATCCATGACGATGGAGCCCAGAGGGGCGCGGGCGTAGAGGTGATCGGACAGCCACAGCACGCGCTTGGTGGCAAAATCCTTGAGGTTGTTGACGTAGTTTTCCCAGGTCAGGGTGACCTCGTAATTGAGCGCGTACTGACCGGTGCCCAGCGCGCGCATGGTGTTGGGGGCGACCAGGTAGTCAGCGCACAGGGACTGGGTGCCCCAGAGCTCGTTGTTCATCAGGGCGGAGCCGCGCAGGATCTCCCGCTGGCGATCGACGTTGGCAGGAATGTCTTCAAACACAGCCACGTTGGCGTTGTAGACCTTCGCGACGGCCTGCATGAAGCTCGCGTGCTTGCCCAGCTCCTGCAGGAGGCTCACGGGCTTGTCTACGGAGATGAGGCCGATGCTGTCGTTGTACCAGCCCTCGGCGTTGAGCTGCACGGGCTCTGCGATGCCGACGAGGAACTTATGGAGCGTGCGGCCGAAGGCCACGTCATAGTCCCAGGCGGGGCCGGCGACGAGCTTGGAGTTCGGGTCCTTCACATCGTCGCGGTGCATCAAAAGGCTGCCCGCGAAGCAGTCATAGGTCTTGGAGACCTCATACATCAGGAACATCTTCGCCCAGGAATCGAGGTCGAAGTAGTTCTGATAGTTCTCGCTGTCAAAGTCCTCCAGCGCGTTCCACGCCTCGGTGAAATACTCCTCGACCTTCGCGGCGTCCCAACCGGCCTTCTTCGCGTCCTTGCCGATCTTCTTGATGGTCATGAGGTTAAAGTAGCCGTCGTCGTTGAGCGTGTCGCCGATGGCGTACATACCGGGGATCTTGAACTGCGGATCCTCAGAATCGAGATAGTTGTCGTTTTCGAGGTGGAAGCCGCCCTTCGGCGCCTTATAGTCGCTCTTCGGCGTCATGAGATAGTTGCCGAGATATTCGCCGTTCATCCAGATATCGACATAGCGGCTGGGAAGACCGATGCCGAGACCGTCGGCCAGATCCATGGCGACCTTGTTGCGGATGAGAGAATTGTCAAAGTAGTTGGCCAGCAGAGACCACTTCTCCGCAACGACGCCGGGGATCATCGCGTCGTCATTCTTAAGCGTGATGTTATAGGGCTTCTTGGGCAGACCCCAGGTGGAGTTGCCGCGGCCCTTCATGGACATGGCTCTGGTCTGGCCGTCGAAAATCACGTTGCCGACGCACTTGGTCTCGTGGGTCTCATCGGCGTTCATGGCCTCGATCGTGCCCTGAGACTCGTCGAGCTCGAGGAACATGGGCTCTACGTCTGCGGAGCCCTGCACGGTCTTGACCGTCACAAGTGCCAGGGCGGCGCCCTTGGTGATCTTGTAGGTCACGCTCTTGCCGGGGGCAGCCAGGGGGGCAGTGCCGCTCTCGTAGGTCTCGCCGTCCTTGGAGACGGTGATGTCGGCGTCATCCCAGCAGAAGTACAGCTGCGACACGTCGGCCTTGCCCGGCAGGTAGATCTTCGCCACGCTGCCCAGAGCGTCATACTTCACATTGACTCTGCCTTCCAGACCGGCTTCCTTGTTTGCCGGAACGTAAAGGGCGGCATAGAGCACGCTCTTGACGTTGGAGGTGCTGCCGGCGGCCTCGGCGGTCTGTTCCACCGCTTCCGCGTCTGCGTCCGGGGCGGCCTCGGCCTCAGCGGCAGAAGCTTCCGCTTCCGCAGCCTCGACTTCCGCAGCTTCGATTTCTGTTACCTGAAGTTCTGCAGCCTCAACGGTCTCGGAAGCAGGTTCCGCGGTCTCAACGACCTCTGCCTCCGCCTCCGTGTCGACGGCTGCGGCACTCAGCGCCATACCGGGAAACAGCGTGACGATCATGCAAACCAACAATAATACGGAGATCAGTCTTCTTTTCATCATGCTCCACCTTTCTGGTTCAGTTATTCAATGGAAATGAAAAACCATTGAGAGACAGTACACTTTATATTAACATAAAAACAGGAATTGGTAAAGACATTAAAGAATATTTAAGCGTTACACTTGTGAGATGCCGTGCCGTGAAAAATAGGATTTTTTTCTTGAAATTGCTTCCATTTACGACGGTTTTGTGATACAATGCGTAATAGCATACAAAAACGCCGCAAAGTGGTCGAAAACAGGGAGGATTGCACATGGATATCAGCATTGAAAAAGCCAAAGGCGTACTGGAAAACGGTCTGAACGAGGCAAAGGAGCTCCTGAAGGACACCGGCAAGGTGGATGAGCTGCTGAAAAAAGCGGAGGGAAAGCTGAAGGACGTCCCGGTGGCGGGCTCTGTTCTGGCGGACGTGCCGCTGATGGTCGCCATGGTGAAGGGCTACATCACCAAGAGCTACACGGAAGTCTCCATCAAAGTGATCGCCACCATGGTCGCGGCGTTCATCTATGTGGTGAAGAAGCAAGATCTGATCAACGACGATGTGGCCGTTGTGGGCTATCTGGACGACGTCGCCATTCTCGCCGCCGCGTTCATGCTCTGCGAGCCGGAGCTGAAGGCCTTCAAGGCCTGGCGCGACGGAGACGCCGCCAAGGAACCGGAAAAGGAAGCATAAGCTTTTTGATACCTCATACCTCATGCGCTTCCCCATCGGATCTCCGATGGGGAATTTTCTGCCGGAAAAAACAGATTGATTCCGGGCAGGAAAGCCGATATAATGTTTACCATCAAGTAACAGGAGGAATCGCTATGGAAACCTGGTTTGGAAAGGAGACCCCGAAGCTGGGGTTCGGCCTCATGCGTCTGCCGAAAAACGCGGACGGCAGCATCGACATCCCGCAGACCTCGAAGATGGTGGATCTGTTCCTGGAGGCGGGCATGACCTATTTCGACACCGCCTTCGTCTATGACAACGG
Organism: uncultured Clostridia bacterium; assembly: GCA_946187035.1. GTDB lineage: Bacteria > Bacillota > Clostridia > Oscillospirales > Oscillospiraceae > CAG-103. Next base: position 14,726 of record CAMHPQ010000012.1, read on the forward strand.
CGACTCCGAGCGGGCGGCCAAGGCGGCACTGGTGGATCGCCACCCCAGAGACCGCTTTACCCTCTGCACCAAGCTCAACGCCGTGATGGGCGCGACGGACGCCGAGAGCGCGAAGCAGCAGCTGTTCACCAGTCTGGAGCGCACCGGGGCGGGCTATTTCGACTACTACCTGCTCCACGCGGTCATGCAGAGCAACTATGAAAAGTACGAGGAATACGGCCTCTGGGACTTCGTGAAGGAGCAGAAGGCCAAGGGACTCATCCGGCACTACGGCTTCTCCTTCCACGACACGCCGGAATTCCTGGACCGGCTGCTGACGGAGCACCCGGACGTGGATTTCATCCAGCTGCAGCTGAATTACGCCGACTGGGAGAACCCCGCCGTCCAGTCCAGAGCCTGCTACGAGGTGGCAAGACGCCACGGCAAGTCCGTCACGGTCATGGAGCCTGTGAAGGGCGGTACCCTGGCAAACCCGCCGGCTGCGCTGCAGAAGCTGTTCAAAGCGGCAAACCCCGAGGCCTCTTTCGCCTCCTGGGCCATCCGCTACATCGCCTCGCTGCCCGGCATCCTCACGGTGCTCTCCGGCATGTCCAACGTGGCGCAGATGGAGGATAACCTCTCCTATATGCGGAACTTCAAGCCTATGACGGAGGAAGAAAACGCCGTCGTTCGGGAGGCCCAGCGTCTGCTTTCCGAGATCGACACCATCCCCTGCACCGGCTGCCGCTACTGCACCAAGGGCTGCCCCATGCAGATCCCGATTCCGCAGATTTTCTCAGCCCGAAACAAGCAGCTGCTCTGGAGCCAGACTGAGCAGGGCGAGGAAGACTATGCCCGCGTGACCAAGGACCACGGCAGGGCCTCTGACTGCATTGGCTGCAGCCAGTGCGAGAGCGTCTGTCCCCAGCACATCGAGGTGATCACGAGACTGAAAGACTGCGCCGCCGTCTTTGACCGCTGAGCGGCGCGGAGGGATGAAGGAATTGAAGAAGAAAAAACGTTTGTGGCTGATCCCGGTGCTCCTTCTGCTGGCGCTGTTGATTGCCTTCGGGATCTACGCGTCGATCTATTACCGGGCTGACGAGACCGCATTGGCGGCGCTGGAGTCGGATGAGCAGGTGGCGGTGTCGGAGACGGATTACGGCTGGCTGTTCGACGGCCCGGGAACGGCGGACGCCCTGATCTTCTACCCCGGCGCCAAGGTGGAGGCCACGGCCTATGCGCCGTTCCTGCACCGGCTCTCGGCGCAGGGAATGGACGTCTGCCTGGTGGAAATGCCCTTGCGGTTCGCCTTTTTCGGCATCAACGCCGCAGATGACGTGATGGAGGAGGCCGACTATGAAAACTGGTACATCGGCGGCCACTCTCTGGGCGGCGCCATGGCGGCCTCCTACGCCTCGAAGCACGGGGACGCGCTGAAGGGCGTGATCCTCTGCGCCGCCTACCCCACCTCAGAGCTGGACGACGATCTCACGGAGATTTTGCTATACGGCTCCGAGGATCAGGTGGTGAATCTGAAGAAGATTCAGGCCGGTGAGCAGTATGCGCCCACCGATTACACCGAGACCGTCATTGAAGGCGGCAACCACGCTCAGTTCGGCAGCTACGGAGAACAGAGAGGAGACGGAACCGCCTCCATCCCTGCCGAGCAGCAGTGGACAGAAGCGGTCCATCTCATTACCAACCATACGATTTACTAAACGAAAAGCACCGGCCTGAAATCCGGTGCTTTTTCATCTTTATGGGCGGCGTTTCTTCGCCATGTGTGCGGCGTTCTGCCTGGAGATGGCTCGATGGAGCGCGGCCTCGGCGCGGACGATGTCCAGATCCGGGGTGCGGTTTTCAAGACGCTCCCTGGCCCGCTTTTCAGCGGCCACGGCCCGGTCCAGATCGATGTCCTCGGCGTTTTCCGCTGCCCGTACCAGGATCTTTACCTCGTTTTCCACCACGTTCACCACACCGATGCCCACGGCGGTGAAGTCTTTGGAGCCGTCGGCGTGGGTGATCTCCACCACGCCGGTGGACACAGCTCCCATCAGCGGCGCGTGGTCGGCCAGCACGCCGATGCTGCCGCCGTCCAGCGGGATGTTGACGGCAGAGGCCTGGCCGTCATAAACCACGCCTTTGGCGGTGACGATCTGGAGATGGATGCGGTCGTCCATGGCTTACACCTCGCGCTTGGCCAGCACTTCGTCAATCGTTCCGGCCATCAGGAAGGCCTGCTCCGGCAGATCGTCGCAGTCGCCGGCGAGGATCGCCTGGAAGCCCTTGATCGTCTCCGACAGCGGGACGTACTTGCCCTGCATGCCGGTGAAGTTTTCCGCCACGTGGAAGGGCTGGGACAGGAAACGCTGGATGCGTCTGGCCCGGTTGACGGTGGCCTTGTCCTCCACGCCCAGCTCGTCGATGCCCAGCACGGCGATGATGTCCTGGAGGTCTTTGTATTTCTGCAGTACCCGCTGTACGGCGCGGGCGGTCTCATAGTGCTCCTTGCCCAGAATGTGGGGCTCCAGAATGCGGCTGGTGGAGGCCAGCGGATCCACGGCGGGATAGATGCCCAGCTCGGAGATGGAGCGGTCCAGAACCGTGGTGGCGTCCAGATGGGCGAAGGCGGTGGCCGGGGCCGGGTCGGTCAGGTCGTCCGCAGGGACGTAGATCGCCTGCACGGAGGTGACAGAGCCGTTTCTCGTGGAGGTGATGCGCTCCTGCAGCGTGCCCATTTCGGTGGCCAGGGTGGGCTGATAACCCACGGCGGAGGGCATGCGGCCCAACAGCGCCGAGACCTCGGAGCCCGCCTGGGTGAAACGGAAGATGTTGTCGATGAACAGCAGCACGTCCAGACCGGACTCGTCACGGAAGTTCTCGGCGATGGTCAGACCTGAAAGCGGCACCCGCAGACGGGCTCCGGGGGGCTCGTTCATCTGGCCGAAGACCAGCGCCGTCTTGCTGATGACGCCGGACTCGTTCATCTCGTTCCAGAGGTCGTTGCCCTCGCGGGAGCGCTCGCCCACGCCGGCGAACACGGAATAGCCGCCGTGCTCGTAAGCGATGTTGCGGATCAGCTCCATGATCAGAACGGTCTTGCCCACGCCGGCGCCGCCGAAGAGGCCGATCTTGCCGCCCTTGGCGTAGGGCGCCAGCAGATCCACCACCTTGATGCCGGTCTCCAGGATCTCCGTGGCCGGGGCCACATCCGTGAAGCTGGGGGCCTCCCGGTGAATGGGCATGCGCTCTGCGTTCTCCACAGCCGGACCGCCGTCGATGGGCTCGCCGATCACGTTGAACATGCGGCCCAGGGTGGCTTCGCCCACGGGAACGGAGACGGGAGCGCCGGTGTCGATGGCGCGCTGGCCGCGGGCGAGACCGTCGGTGGAGAACAGGCTCACGCAGCGGACGAGACTCTCACCCAGCTGCTGCATGCATTCCATGACGATTTTCCGCCCCTCGACCTCGGTCTCAATGGCGTTATAGATATCCGGCAGGTGGCCGACGGGGAACTGCACGTCCACGACGGGGCCGATGACCCTGCGGATGATACCGGTTTCCATGTTGGATTCCTCCTTGTAAGAGGTTGATGGGAATTTAGGATTTCTTTTTCTTCAGTGCGTTTGCGCCGCCGACGATCTCGCTGATCTCGGTGGTGATGGCGGCCTGCCGTGCGCGGTTCAGATGCAGCTGCAGCGCCGCGATCAGCTCCTTGGTGGAGTCGGTGGCGGTGCTCATGGCGGTCATACGGGCCGCGTGCTCGCCGGTTTTCGCCTCCAGCATCACGGAATAGACCGTGTTGCTCAGATACAGCTGCAGGACGTTGGCGAGAATGGTGGCCTGATCCGGCTCGAAGATATAGTCGTGGGGACTCTCGCCCTTGGCCTCCGGGGCCGCGGGGAGCAGCTGGAGATCCGTGGGGTTCTGGGCCAGGATGCTCTTGAAGTGCTGGTAGACCAGATGGATCTCGTCGGCCTCGCCGCTCAAGTACATCCGCTGCAGCCGTTCCGCCAGCATCAGCGCGTCGTCCATGTTGGGGGTGTCGGGCATCTCCGTCAGGGTGTCGATGACGTTCAGCCCGCTCTGGGCGATCACGTCACGGCCCCAGCGGCCGCAGACGATGACGCTGTATTCGCGTCCGTCCTCCTGAACCCGCTGCTGCAAAAACCGCAAAGCCGCGTGGTTGTACATGCCGCACAGTCCGCGGTTGCCCACAAACAGCACATAGCAGATCTTTTCCGGCTTCTCTCTGGCCTCCAAAAGCGGATGGTCATACTGCTTTCCGCCGGCCAGCAGCGCGTCCATGAGCTGCTGGGTCTGCTCGGCAAAGGTGCGCATGGCGGACATGCCGGTCTGGGTACGCCGCAAATTGGCCGCCGCCACCATCTTCATGGTTTTGGTGATCTGCTGCGTGTTCTGCACACTTTTGATGCGCGAGCGGATCGCGCGCATGTTTGCCATTACGTATCACCTGCCCTTGTGTTTTGACGAAGCGGAAACGGCCCTCTCCGTCCTCGCTTTGCTCGGCCACCTCCCCCAGAGGGGGAGGCAAGCCACATGGTACGATTAAAACGTCTCTTTGAATGCCTCGATCACGCCGCGGAGCTCGGTGAGGCGCTCGGCGGGGAGCTTCTTGCCGGTGAGGATCTCGTCTCTGAGTCCGGGCATCTTCCGATGCACCTGATCCAGAAGCCCTTCCTCGAAGGCGGCCACCTTGTCCAGCGGGTACTCGTCGGTATAACCCTCGGCGGCGGCGAAGATGGAGACCACCTGGTCGGCCGCGTCCATGGGCTGATACTGGGGCTGCTTCAGAAGCTCGGTCATGTGGGCGCCGCGATCCAGGGTCTGTCTCGTGGCCTTGTCCAGATCGGAGCCGAACTGGGCGAAGCTGGCCAGCTCGCGGTACTGGGCCAGATCCATTCTCAGGCGGCCTGCCACCTGCTTCATGGCGCCCAGCTGGGCTGCGCCGCCCACGCGGGAGACGCTGAGACCCACGTTCACCGCCGGACGGATGCCGGAGTGGAAGAGGTCGGTCTCCAGGAAGATCTGACCATCGGTGATGGAGATCACGTTGGTGGGGATGTAGGCGGAGATGTCGCCCGCCTGGGTCTCGATGATGGGCAGGGCGGTCATGCTGCCGCCGCCCAGCTCCTCGGAGAGTCGGGCCGCCCGCTCCAGCAATCTGGAGTGCAGATAGAACACGTCGCCGGGGTAGGCCTCGCGTCCGGGCGGACGCTGCAGCAGCAGAGAGATCTCGCGGTAGGCAACAGCCTGCTTGGAGAGATCGTCGTAGATGATGAGGACGTCCTTGCCTTTGTACATGAAGGCCTCGCCGATGGCGGCGCCGGCATAGGGCGCGATGTAGAGCATGGGCGCCGGCTCCGACGCGTGGGCGCAGACCACGGTGGTGTAGTCCATGGCGCCGTTCTGGCGGAGCGTTTCCACCACGCTTGCCACGGTGGACTCCTTCTGACCGATGGCCACATAGATGCACAGCACGTCCTTGCCCTTCTGGTTCAGGATCGTGTCGATGGCGATGGCGGTCTTGCCGGTCTGGCGGTCGCCGATGATCAGCTCACGCTGGCCGCGGCCGATGGGGATCAAAGCGTCGATGGCCTTGATGCCGGTCTGCAGCGGGACGCTGACGGGCTGACGGTTCAGCACGCTGGGGGCAGGACTCTCGATGGCGCGGTGCTCGGTGGCCTCGATGGGGCCTCTGCCGTCCACCGGGCGGCCAAGGGCGTCCACCACGCGGCCGATCATGCCGTCGCCCACGGGAACCTCGATGATGCGGCCCGTGCGGCGGACGCTCATGCCCTCCTGCACGTGCTCGAAGTTGCCCAGCAGAACGACGCCCACGTCCTCCTGCTCCAAGTCCATGACCATGCCCTTCAGATCGCCGGGGAACTCCAGCATCTCGCCGGCCATGACGTCGGCCAGACCGGAGACGCGGCAGATGCCGTCGGATACGCTGATGACCTCGCCGGTCTGGAACACGTCGATGTCCGTGTCCGGGGTCTCCAGCTTTTTGCGGATGCCCTCGGCGATGGACTGGGTCTCCTTGTCGCTGCGCCTCGTGGCGTTCTCCACGTCCTGGGTCAGGCGGTCCAGGGAGTGGGCCAGGGTGCCGTCATAGACGGTGTCGCCCACGCGCATCTTCACGCCGCCGATCAGATCCTTGTCCACCTCGTTGTGGCAGGAGATGAAGGTCTCGCAGATGATCTGCGTCAGCTTCTTCATTTCCTCCTCGGAGAGGGGCTCGGCGCTGGAGATGGAAATATCCAGTTTCTTTAATTCATTCATAGTCAAAATGTCACTCGGCATTGCTGCCACCAAATTCCTGATCTGCTCGATAAAGCTGTCTGTGAGTCCCTGCCGTGCCTCGGCATAGCGGTCCTGCTTCAGCGCCTCGCCGGTGAGCTCTGCCACCCGCTTGAGGGCCTTTTGCTGCACCCGGCGCTCCATGTCGTCCCGAAGCTGGGCCTCGGACTGCTCGGCGCTGAGACTGAGCGCCTCCACCTCTTCGGCACGTTCGGCGGCTGCGGCGCGGCTGTTTTCCTCGGCGCGGTCGGCAGCCTCCTGCAGCATGGCCGCGTGGGCGGTCTCCGCTTCGGCGTTGGCGGCGCTGATGTCCGCCTGGACCCGCTCGGCGTCGGCGCGGGCGGTCTCGGCGTCCTCCAGATCCTTTGCGATCCGATCCTGACGGCCCTTGAAGGTCTTGGCGATCAGCTTCCGCGTCAGGAAGAACAGAGCGCCGAAGAGGATCAGGAAGTTGATCAGGCTATACAGAAATTCCTTCCACATGTCCCGATCACCTCTTTCCCGCCAGCAGCGCGGAGGTCAGGGTTTCCACCAGCTCCGGCATCTGCGCCTCGAGGGTTTCCTCCGCCGCAGCCTCTTCCTTCAGAAGCTGGGCCTTGGCGTCCTTCATGGCATCGGCGTTCTGCTTGTGAGCCTCGGCCAGGGCGTCGGCTCTGGCCTTCTCATCCTTGGCACGGGCCTCCGCCAGAAGCTGGGCAGCCTCGGCAGCCTTGGCCTTGCGCTTTTCCTGCAGCTCCCGGTCGTTGGCCTCCCGGGCGGCCTCGGCCTCTTTGCCGGCGGCGATGCCCGCGTCCACCTTCGCTTTGCGCTCGTCCATGAAGCGGATCAGCGGATCAAAAAGCAGTTTTTTCAGCACAAACAGCAGCACGAGAAAGCAAAGGACCGTCCAGATCAGTTCTGAAACGTTAATGCTCAAAACGTGTGCCTCCTATGATTGATAATGGAGAATTGGGTCGTGGTTGCTCAAATCAAATCTTGCCGACCAGCATGAAGGCGATAACGAGGCCGTAGATGGTCAGCGCCTCCATCATGGCCAGGGCCACGATCATGTTGGTACGGATGGTGCCGGCGGCTTCCGGCTGACGGGCGATGGCCTCCATGGCCTTGGCGGCGGTGAGACCCTGGCCGATGGCGGGGCCCAGCGTGCTGAATGCGATGGCGATGGCTGCGGCCAGCGCAATGATAGCGGATGCGGTCATGATTTGTTTCCTCCTAAGTTTTATGTCTTAAATTTATTTGCTTACGAATCATTCTTCCTCGCCGAGGGCCTCGGTGAGATAGATGGACACCAGCATGGTGAACACCATGGCCTGAATCAGACAGAACAGCAGACTCAGCACATGCATCACGATGGGCAGACCGATGGCGGCCAGACCGCCCAGCTGCTCTGCTGCCAGCTCCTCACCATAGAGGTTGCCGTAGAGTCGCAGAGACAGGGACACCGGGTGGACCACCTGCTCGATCAGGTTCAGCGGCAGCATCAGAATGCACAGGAACATGGGCTGCATCAGGCTTTTGAAGTAGCCGCCCACGCCCTGATGGCGGATGCCCTCCTCCTGCACCACCACGAAGCTGATGGCTGCCAGCGCCGCCGTCACCGACAGGCTGGTGGTGGGCACCGCGAAGACGCTTCCGGCGCCGGGCAGCAGGCTGGAGTAGTTGGAGACGACGATGAAAATGAAGAACGTCGCCATCAGCGGGAAGTACCGCCGCATGTTTTCTTTTCCGAGAATGCCGCCGAAGAAACCCTGCAGCGCCTCAATGGCCATTTCCGCCGCGTTCTGCAGCTTTCCGGGGACGGCCTTCAGGTTCCGCGTGGCGAGAAAACTGAAAATCGCCAGCACGGCCACCAGCACCCACATGGATACGACGGTTTTCGTCACCTCCAGCGGGCCGATGGAAAACAACACGTTTGCTTCATGCAAGGTCATTCACCTCCCTCGTCTGCAGCCTCCGGTTTCGGAGCGCTGTCCATTTCCTTTTTCATCTGTCTCGTCAGCCGCAGCACAAACAGCGGATTTGCCGCCGAGAGCACCAGCGCGCAGCTTAACAGGGTGGCGTAGAAGTTGAGCGGCACCAGGTTTCTGGTAAAGAAGATCAGCGCCAGCACCGCAAAGTTTACCACCATGCGGGCGAAATTCGTGGCGGTCACTGCGGCCAGTCCGTCGCCGCCGTTGCGCTTTACCGCCGCACGGGTGATGCACATATTTAAATATCCTGTGAGGATCCCCAGCACCGCGCCGACCACAATGCCCAGCGCGATTTCGCCGTAGTTCATGTCCGGCGGCCTCCCTTCTTAACGCATTCTTAGCGCGTGCTTGTATACTTGATCAATATTCTATCATGTCTTATTTCGGATGTCAAAGCATCCTGTACAAAAAATAACGTTAAATGTCTAACGATTTAAAGCGAACCGTGGGAGAACAAAAAATGTCGGAAAGCACTTTGCAGAACCGGGAAATTGGTATATAATAAAGCAAACTGGGTGCGTCTGTCCAATTCGGACGGATTCTGACCTGATTTTTCGCGTTTCGCATCGGTTTTGCAAGGGGGAAACCGGCGCGGATCTGCAAAATGGTGACATTCCGGCTCCACTGCGAGAAAACGGGACGGATCGGAATGATGAAAGCGAGTTAGCATGATGAATCTGAATTGCCGCATGGCAGGCGGGGAGCGGCCCGACCTGCTGCGTGAAAGTGCATATGCCAAGCTGAACCTGTCGCTGGATGTGCTGGGAAAGCGCGCCGACGGATACCACGATCTCTGTATGGTGATGCAGAGCGTCGCCCTCCACGACGATGTGAGCGTTCTCCTGAACCGGGAGGGCCGCTTCCGGGCCCAGAGCGACCGGCGCTATCTGCCCTGCGACGAGCGGAACATCGCCCTCAGAGCGGCGAAGCTCTATCTGGAGCGCACGGGCCATTCGGATCTGGGGGCCAGCGTCCGGCTCAAAAAGCGGATTCCGGTCTGCGCCGGTCTCGGCGGCGGATCCTCGGACGCGGCTGCGGTGCTGCGGGCGCTGAACCGGCATTTTGAAAACCCGCTGAGCCTGCAGGAGCTGGAGCTTCTGGGGCTGGAGCTGGGCAGCGACGTGCCCTACTGCGTCGCCGGCGGCACCATGCTGGCAAAGGGGAGAGGCGAGGAGCTGACCCCGCTCACGCCCATGCCGGAGACCTATGTGGTCATCTGCAAGCCGGATTTCCCCATCTCCACCCCGGATCTGTTCCGGAGAATCGACGCCAGAAACTCCCGCTGCCGCCCGGATACCGACGGCATCTGCAAGGCGCTGGAGCAGGGCGACGTCCTGGGGGTCAGCCGACGGATGTACAACGTGTTTGAGGATGTGCTGGAGCACCGCGCCGGAGACATCAACGCCATCAAGAGCACCATCCTCGGAGCCGGAGCCGCCGGCAGCGTCATGAGCGGCACGGGCTCTGCGGTGTTCGGCCTGTTCCTCAGCCGCAAAATGGCGGAGAGCGCCGCCAAGGCTCTGAAAGCCCAGTATCGTGAGACCTTTTTGACCCAGACCATTGATCGTTTGGATGTCTGAAAAAAGATGGAGGAACCCCATGCAGCAATACGTATCCCGTAGATTTTTGTCCGTGCTTCTGATCCTGGCGCTGCTGGCGTCGCTGGTGGTTTTCCTGGTGCAGTGCGGCAAGACCGACAGCGCCGGCGCCGACGCTGACTCTGCCTCCGCCGCGGAGACCACCGCGCCGGAGACGACAGAGCCCACGGCAACCCCGGAGCCGAAGACGAAAGACCCCTACGACGCGGTGAAAAACTACTGGTCGGAGGATCAGCTCACCCAGGCCTGGGGCCCGGATCAGGTGGTGGAGCACCTGTTTTTCCACCCGATCATCGCCTATCCGAAGTACGCCTTCTATGAGTCCGGCGCCTCCCAGGCCCAGCGCTACGGCCTGGACGACTGGATGGTGACGGTGGACGAGTATAAAAAGATCATCCAGAGCGTCTATGACAAGGGCTATATCCTGGTGGCCATGGAGGACGTCTGGAGCGAGGTCACGGACGACAGCGGCACCCACATGGTGCGCAATACGCTGATGCTCCCCGAGGGGAAGAAGCCGCTGGTCATCTCCTTCGACGATGTGAACTACTACCCCTACATGCTGGAGGAGGGCTTTACCTCCAAGCTGGTGGTGGGGGACGACGGCGAGATCTGGGCCGAGTGCGTGGACCCCTACTCCGGGGAGACCTTCAACACCAAGGATCTGGACGCTACGCCCATTCTGGACCAGTTCGTCTATGAGCATCCCGATTTCTCCCTGAACGGCGCCAAGGCCATCTTCTCCCTCACCGGCTACGAGGGCATTCTTGGCTACCGGACCCAGATCGACTCCGAGATCCCCGCCGGGACGGAAGAAGAATTTGAGGCCAACCGCCAGAAGGAGATCGAGGCAGTCAAGCCCGTCATCGCAAGACTCAAGGAGACCGGCTGGACCTTCGGCAGCCACACATGGGGCCACATCAACCTGGCTCAGTCCAGCACCGACCTCGGCTGGGTGCAGAAGGATACCCAGAAGTGGCTGGACGAGGTGGGGTCCCTGGTGGGCCCGACCAATATCCTGTTCTATCCCCACGGCGCCAGACCCGACGGCGACGACTGGCACACCACCGGCCCCAAATTCCAGTATCTCCACGATCAGGGCTTCCGCATCTTCGCCAGCGTGGGCGTGAATTCGTTCTCCTATATTAAAGAGGACATCTCCGCCGTCATCTGCGACCGTCTGCACCCCGATGGCACCACCCTCCGCTCCGGCGCCTGCATCCCCGAATACAGCAAGTTCTACGACACCTATGAGGTCTTCGATCCCATCCGACCGGATTTGGGGAACACCTGGCCGACGTCGTAATGGGCTCACTGCACTCCGCAGCCGAACAACCGCTTCGCGAACGTTCGACGGCTTCGTATCCGTTCCCCCATTACTCCTTTCCAAATCAAGGCGGGGGCCTTGATTTGGGGAAACGAGGGGGGCGCGCGACCCACTTCTTCGTCACTCCTTACCACCCCGAAGCTGCTGCTTTGGGGTGGTTTTTGTGAATCAGGAGTAGGATGGAGCGCTGGATAGAATATGCAGGAGCGTTCCCTGTGAAATAGGATCCCGCTGCACAGGAAATTGGAGTTTTTAGGGCTGTTCTTTGCACCAAACTTAAAGAGTGTCATTGCGAACCAGTCCGCAGACTGGTGTGGCAATCCGTTCTCTTGCAGTACAGACTGATTACATCTGATTTGTTGGGCGAATACGTTCTTTTCCAACGCTCTGCCGGAATTTGCTCCGCCGCCGGGGGATGCGGATTGCCACGCCAGATGACGTCGGTCACTGGCTCGCAATGACATTCTATTTTACTTTTCCGCAGAATCCAACAGAGCGATAAACTGGAATTTGAAAAAGCCATATAAACTCCACACTCCACACGCCTGACTCCACACTTATTTTAGAATTTTCCCTCTGTACATTTTCCCACCAAAATGCTATATTATAGGAACGTACTGGAAAAGAAAGGGGGTCATCCGATGCAGGTAAATCTTTCTGAGGCGCTGCGCTACTTGGGCGCGGAGCAGGCGGACGCGGAACTCATGGCGTCCGTGGGGCGGGTGGCCTCGGAACTGGAGCAGGTCGCCCAGCCGAAGTGGCGCTATCGGATCGCGGAGGTGGAACACACCGAAGCCGGCCAGCTGGCGGCGGGCCTGTGCCTCACCGGGGAGATGGCGAAAACCATGCTCGCGGAGTGTGACCGTGCGGCGCTATTGATCTGCACCCTGGGGGCGCCCTTTGAGACGCTGCTCCGGCGCAAACAGGCCAGAAGCATGGCTGAGGCCGCCATTCTGGACGCCTGCGGCAGCGCCTTCGTGGAGGTCGGCTGCGACGCGGCGGAGCAGGAGATCGCGGCGCGGTTTCCGGGCATGTATTTCACGGATCGGTTCAGCCCCGGCTATGGCGATCTGCCGCTTTCCATCCAGCCGGAATTTTGCGCCGCCCTGGACGCCCAGCGGCAGCTGGGGATCACCGTGACGGAGAGCCTGCTCATGGTGCCCACCAAAACCGTCACCGCGGTGATCGGCATTTCGGACAGACCCCAGATGGCGCGGATCCGCGGCTGCGAGTTCTGTCGGCGGCGGGAGACCTGCACACTGCGAAAAGGAGGGCGTACCTGTGGAGCTTCGTGAACTGCTCAAACACAATTCGTTTCTGATCCTGGACGGCGGCATGGGCACGACCCTGCAGAAAAACGGTTTAAAACCCGGTGACGTGCCGGAGCTGCTGAATCTGGAGCGGCCGGAGCTGATCGCCTCCATTCATCAGGCCTATGTGGAGGCCGGGGCCCAGGTGGTCTACACCAACACCTTCGGCGCCAATCCATTAAAATTAAAGCGCACCGGAAAGACCACTGATGAGGTCGTCTCTGCCGCCGTGAAGCTGGCAAAAAAGGCCGTGGGCGACCGGGCGCAGGTGGCGCTGGACATCGGGCCGCTGGGTGAGCTTCTGGAGCCCATGGGCCAGCTGACTTTTGAAAGAGCCTATGATCTCTTCGCCGAAATCGCCGAGGCGGGCGCTTCCGCCGGGGCGGACCTGGCGGTGATCGAGACCATGACGGATCTCTACGAGACCAAGGCGGCCCTGCTGGCGGTGAAGGAGAGAACTTCTCTGCCCGTTCTGGTGACAATGTCCTTCGAGGCCTCGGGCCGCACCTTCACCGGCTGCACCGCCGAGAGCATGGCCCGCACCCTGGAGGGCCTGGGCGCCGACGCCATCGGGGTCAACTGCTCCGTGGGGCCGGATCAGATGGGCGATATCCTGAAAACCATCTGCCGCTGCACCCGGCTTCCCGTGATCGCAAAGCCCAACGCTGGCATGCCCGATCCGGTGGACGGCAGCTACTCCATGGGGCCGGAGGAATTCGGAAAGCTGACGGCGGAATTTGCAGATCTGGGCGTCACGATCTTCGGCGGCTGCTGCGGCACCACGCCGGAATTCGTGAGAGAGATCGTGAGATCCCTTAATGGGAAGCAGCCCGCCGAAAGGGAATATGACCGGGTCAGCTTCGTCTGTACCCCGGTGACGCCGCTCAGGATTGAGGGCGTCCGGGTCATCGGCGAGCGGATCAACCCCACCGGCAAAAAACGCTTCCAGCAGGCGCTGCTGGAGAACGATTTGGACTATATTCTGGAGCTGGGCGTCCAGCAGGAGGACGCCGGCGCGGCCATTCTGGACGTGAACGTGGGCTACCCCGGCGTGAACGAGGTGGAGATGCTGCCCAAAGTGGTGAAAAAGCTCCAGAGCGCCCTGAGCATCCCGCTGCAGCTGGATTCCTCCAACCCTGCGGCGCTGGAGGCGGGGCTGCGGGTCTACAACGGCAAGCCCGCCGTCAACAGCGTCAACGGCAACGCCGAGGTCATGGCGCGGATCCTGCCGCTGATCCGGAAATACGGCGCGGCGGTGGTGGGCCTCACTCTGGACAGCGGCGGCATCCCCCAGACCGCCGATGGCCGGGTGGAGATCGCAAAGCGGATCCTGGACACTGCCCGCAGCTACGGTGTGGCGGATGAGGACCTCTGGATCGACTGCCTGACGCTGACGGTCTCTGCCCAGCAGGAGCAGGCCGCCGAGACCCTGAAAGCTGTCCGCACCGTCCACGAGACGCTGGGGCTCCAGATCGTGCTGGGCGTGTCCAACATCTCCTTCGGCCTGCCGAATCGCGGGCTGATTACGCAGAATTTCCTGATCCAGGCCATGCACTGCGGCCTGACCCTGCCCATCATCAACCCCAACCAGACCGAGATGATGGACGCGGTGGCGGCCTTCCGGGTGCTGTCGGGAGAGGACGTGGGCTCCAACGCCTTCATCCAGCGCTTTGCCGACGTGCCCAAGCAGAAAGCCGCGCCGACGCCCACCGGGAAAGAGGAACTGACCCTGGAGCTGGCGGTCATGCGCGGTCTCCAGGGGGACGCCGGGCGGATCGCGAAGGAAATGATCCAAACCGAAGAGCCACTGGCGCTGGTGGAAAACTACCTGATCCCGGCGCTGGACAAGGTAGGGGACGACTACGAAAAGGGCGTCCTGTTCCTGCCGCAGCTTTTGAGCGCGGCTCAGGCGGCCCAAAGCGTCTTCGAGGTCATCCGCACGGCTCTGGCCGAGAGCGGCGCCGAGCCGGTGAAGCGGGGGAGACTGGCCATCGCCACCGTCCGGGGTGACATCCACGACATCGGCAAGAACATCGTCCGCACCGTTTTGGAAAACTACGGCTATGAGGTCATCGACCTGGGCCGGGACGTGCCGCCGGAGGTGGTGGTGCAGACCGTGGAGGAAGAGGAACTGCGGCTGGTGGGCCTCTCTGCGCTGATGACCACGACCCTCCCGGCCATGGAAGAGACCATTCGGCTGTTGAAAAAGCTCCCGAACCCGCCGATGGTCATGGTGGGCGGCGCGGTGGTCACGCCGGAGTATGCCCGGCACATGCAGGCGGATTTTTACGCCAAGGACGCCAAGGAGTCCGCCGAGATCGTGAAAAAGGTCTTGGGATAAATTGAAAAACGAGGCAAACCGACATGGACATTCGTGAATATCTGAAAAGCGGCAGCCGTCTGATCTTCGACGGCGCCATGGCTACTTATTATAATAGTATCCCCGGGAGAGAGCAGGTCCGCAGCGACACTGCCAACGTGGCCCACCCGGAGGAGATCCTGGGCATCCACCGGGGTTATCTGGAGGCGGGGGCCCAGGCCCTCAAGACCAACACCTACGGCGCCAGCGAGGACTTTGCCTCCGGGAGAATGGAGGACGGCGAGGCCTATCTCCGCGCCGGCTGCAGATTGGCGCTGGAAGCGGCGGCTCCGTTTGACGCCTGGGTTTTCGGTGATCTGGGCCCGGCACCTCAGGGCGGATTCCTCACCCCGGCGGCCAGCTACTGCCATGCCATCGACATCATGCTGGAGGAGGGCGTCCGCCATTTCCTGCTGGAGACCCTGGGTTCCGACGACGGCATCCCCGAGGCGGCCCGGCATCTGAAGGAGAAGTGCCCCGAGGCGTTCTTGATTACCTCCTTCACCGTGGGCTACGACGGCGTCAGCCGCGACGGCATCCTGGGCAAGGAGCTCTACCAGCGGGGCTGCGCCGTTGAGGAGATCGACGTGGTGGGCTTCAACTGCGGCTCTGGCCCCCATCACCTTCTGGAGTTCCTGAGAACGCTGGATCTGGACGGCAGCCGGCCCATGTCCGTCATGCCCAACGCCGGCAACCCCACCATCATCGGCCATCAGGCGGTCTATCACGGCACGCCGGAGTATTTCGCCGGGAAGATGCAGCAGATCGCTGCCCTGCCCGGTGTGCAGATCGTGGGCGGCTGCTGCGGAACCACGCCGGAGCATATCCGGGAGATGATCGCGGAGCTGAAGCGCAATCCGCCGGTGTCCGTCCGGGTCACCCCGAGAAGCGAGACCGAGACCCAGCGCAAGGCCGAGCCCAACCCCTTCTGGGAGAAGCTGGAGCGGGGCGAGCGGGTGGTGGCCGTGGAACTGGATCCCCCGGTGGACGACGAGGTGGGCTTCTTCCTGGACGGCGTCCGCACCCTGAAAAATGCCGGCGCCGACATCGTGACCATCGCCGACTGCCCCATCGGCAGACCCCGGGCCGACAGCAGCATTCTGGCCGCCAAGGTGCGCCGGGAGCTGGACATAGAGCCGCTGCCCCACATGACCTGCCGGGACCGGAACCTGAACGCCACCAAGGCGCTGCTGCTGGGCCTCACCATCGAGGGCGTCCACAACGTCCTGCTGGTCACCGGCGACCCCATCCCCTCGGAGAACCGCGACGAGGTCAAGAGCGTCTTCAACTTCAACTCCCGCAAGCTGGCCCGTTTCGTCACCGGCCTGAACGAGACCACCTTCCGTACGCCCTTCCGGGTCTTCGCGGCGCTGAATGTGAATGCCAGGAATTTCGACATCCAGCTGCGCATGGCCCAGGAGAAGGAGGAGGCGGGCGTCTCTGGCTTCCTGACCCAGCCGGTGCTGTCCCCGGAGGGACTGGAGAACCTCCGGCGCGCCAGAGAGACCCTCAGCGGCAAGCTGCTGGGCGGCATTTTCCCCGTGGTGAGCCACCGGAACGCGCTCTTTTTAAATAATGAGATCGCCGGCATGCGTGTCAGCCAGCAGATCATCGACCGCTACGCCGGAAAAGACCGGGACGAGGCCGAGGCCCTGGCCGTGGAGATCTCCGCCGCGATCGCAGAGCAGATCCGGCCCTATACCGACGGGCTCTATCTCATGACCCCCTTCAAGCGGGTGTCTCTGATCGAGAAGATCATGAAAGCGATCTGAGACACGAAACCACAACATATCGTGCCGATTTCGCAGAAAAAACTACATCTTCCATTCTCTCTGTTTTCCACAAAAACGGAGAGAAATTTTCTGCAAAAAAGGAGAAAATTTTTCTTGACATTTGCGTAACGGTCTGATATTCTATGAAAGCGCCTGTGCGAAGATATGGGCGTATTATGCGATGAAGCGGGAGATTGCAGCGAAGGCTGGTAACTTCCGTGGAGTATGTCCGCTGCGGAGCGATCCGCAGGCAATCGGGCGGCTGAAAGCGCTTACACTGCGTATATCACCCGAACGATGCCGGCTGAAAGGCCGGTAAAAATTTCGGGCGGGGTTTGATACGCACGGTTGAGTGTACAGCTCTTTCACCCGTGCGAACCAAATCTGGCAGAACCCAATGCTGCCAAACAACATTCGTATCGGAGGAACACACAAATGGCAACCAACAAAAAGATGATCCGCATTCGTCTCAAGGCCTATGACCATCAGCTGATCGACAAGGCCGCCGAGAAGATCGTCGAGACCGCAAAGCGCACGGAAGCCCGGGTCTCCGGCCCCATTCCGCTGCCCACCAAGACCGAGATCGTCACCATCCTGCGCGCTGTCCACAAGTACAAAGACAGCCGCGAGCAGTTTGAGCGCCGCACCCACAAGCGCCTGATCGACATCATGAACCCGACCCAGAAGACGGTCGAGGCTCTGACCACGCTGGAGCTGCCTGCGGGCGTCGAGATCGACATCAAACTCTAAACCATTAACCCACTCACTACCCATCCCGCAGCTTGCGAATGCGGGCGGGTCAAGTCAGAAGCCTCTGTCGGCAAAGCCGTTAAGCGGTCTGACCAATAACCTGAAGGAGGATACCTATGAAACATGCCATCATTGGCAAGAAGGTCGGCATGACGCAGATCTTCGATGAAGCAGGCAAGGTCGTTCCCGTCACTGTGATCGAGGCCGGCCCCTGCACGGTCACCGCGAAGGCGACCGCAGAAAAGGAAGGCTATGACGCCGTCCAGCTCGGCTACGAGGACGTTGCCGAGAAGAAGCTGACCAAGCCGGAGAAGGGCCACCTGGACAAGGCCGGCGTTGGTTACAAGAAGCACCTCAAGGAGTTCCGTCTCGAGGATTGCGCCGCTCTGAATGTGGGTGATGTTGTGAAGGCCGACGTGTTCGCCGAGGGCGACAAGGTCGACGTGACCGGCATCAGCAAGGGCAAGGGCTACGCCGGCGTCGTCAAGCGCTTCGGCCAGGGCCGTACCCCCACCACCCACGGCGGCGGCCCTGTCCACCGTCACGCCGGCTCCATGGGCTCCAGCACCGATCCCTCCCGCATCTTCCCCGGCAAAAAGCAGGCCGGCCACATGGGCGTGGAGCAGGTCACTGTGCAGAACCTTGACGTCATCAAGGTTGACCCCGAGCTCAATATGATCGTCATCCGCGGCGCCATCCCCGGCCCCAAGGGCGGCATCGTGTACGTGAAGAGCACCGTCAAGAAGCTCATCGTCAAGAAGGGCGACGCTGGTGTCTCCTCCAACCCGCAGAAGGCTTCCGGCCGCAACCCGCAGAAGGCTTCCGCCAGAAAGTAAGGAAAGGAGAGATAGAACATGCCGAACGCAAAGCTTTTCAACATGGCCGCCGAGAACATCGGCGAGGTTACGCTCTCCGATGCTGTTTTCGGGGTGGAACCGAACAAGTCCGTGCTGCATGACGCAGTGAAGAATCACCTGGCCAACTGCCGTCAGGGCACCCAGAGTGCGCTGACCAAGGGCGAAGTGAGCTACACCACCGCCAAGCCCTGGCGCCAGAAGGGCACCGGCCGCGCCCGCGCCGGTTACAAGGGCTCTCCCGTGTGGACCCACGGCGGTATCGCCTTTGCTCCCAAGCCCCGTGATTACAGCTACACCCTCAACAAGAAGGTCCGCCGCCTGGCTCTGAAGAGCGCTCTGAGCGCCAAGGCCGCCGAGGGCGCCATCTACGTGATCGACAACCTCCACATGGACGAGATCAAGACCAAGGCCTTCCAGAGCTTCCTTTCTAAGCTCGGCGTCGAGGGCAAGGCCCTTGTCATCACCGAGAACGTGGACGAAGTCATCGTCAAGAGCTCCCGCAACATCCCCGGCGTGACCAGCACCACGGCCACCATCATCAGCCCCTACACGGTGCTGAACAACCGCGCTCTGATCGTTGATCAGGCCGCGCTGAAGAAAATCGAGGAGGTGTTCGCATGAAAACCGCTTACGACGTGATCCTCCGCCCGATCATCACCGAGCAGTCCATGGAGGACATCGACATCAAGAAGTACGTTTTTGAGGTCGCCCCCACCGCCGGCAAGATCGAGATCAAGAAGGCCATCGAGGAGATCTTCGACGTGAAGGTCATCAAAGTGACCACCACTTATATTCACCCGAAAGAGAAGCGCCAGGGCGCCCAGCCTGCCGGCTACACCGCCAAGCGCAAGAAGGCGGTTGTCAAGCTCAGCGCCGATTCGAAGAACATCGAGCTCTTCGAGGGCATGGTGTAAGGAGGTAAAGAGGAATGTCTATTAAAACTTATAAGCCTACTACACCCGCCCGCCGCAATATGACGGTTTCCGGCTTCGACGGCGTTGACAAGCACGCCAAGCCGCAGAAGGAGCTCGTAGAGGTTCTCAAGAAGCACTCCGGCCGCAACAGCTACGGCCGCATCACCGTCCGCCACCAGGGCG
>CAMHPQ010000013.1 GCA_946187035.1 uncultured Clostridia bacterium
GATCTTGAGACTCGGGGTCTTCACCGTCAGGGTGGCGGCGTCGGAGGTCGCTTTGTTTCCGCTGGCGTCCGTGATGACGCAGCGGTACTGATAGCCATTCCGTGCCGCGGTGGCCTCCACAGTCAGAGTGTCGGTGTTGTAGCCAACGGTCTTGGCGGAGCTGTTTTTCCAATTGCCCGTGGCTGGGTTCCTGTACTGCCACTGGTAAGAGGCAATGTCTCCGGAGACGGTGACGGAGAAGGAGACGGTCTCCCCAGTCATTGCGGTCACGTCGGCGGGGTTGGACTCGACCTTACCGGGGGTGGATGTACCGAAGTGGATCGTAGTGATTTCGAGATAATAATTACCATCTTCAATAGAAACCGCTGCCCACTGGGTAGAACTGCCGCTGTAATAGACGTCCTTCAGGCTTTCGCAGCCGGCGAATGCGGCGAATCCGATGCTGGTGACGCTGTCCGGGATCGTCACACTGGTCATGCTGCTGCAACTATTGAAAGTAGCTTTTTTGATGCTGGTGACGCCGTCAGGGATCGTCACACTGGTCAGGCTGCTGCAGTCACAGAATGCAAATTCTCCAATGCTGCTGACGCTGTCCGGGATCACCACACTCTCCAGGCTGCTGCAGTAACGGAATGTATTGTCCCCGATGCTGGTGACACCGTCCGGGATCACCACGCTCGTCAGGCTGCTGCAGTTGTAGAATGCATTACTTCCGATGCTGGTGACGCTGTCCGGGATCGTCACGCTGGTCAAACTGCTGCACTTCTCAAAGGCCCCATAGCTGATGCTGGTGACGCTGTCCGGGATCACATAACTTCCTGTCTTTCCGGCAGGACAGCAAATCAGTTCCGTTCCGGCCTTGTTCAACAAAACGCCATGGTCGGATTTGTATGAAGCGTTATCCTGATCGACTTTGATTTCCGTCATGCTGCTGCATCTTTCGAACGCGAAATCTTCGATGCTGGTGACGCTTGCCGGAACCACCACACCATTCAGGTTGCTGCAGCCGAAGAATGCAAGCCTTCCGATGCTGGTGACGCTGTCCGGGATCGTCACGCTGGTCAGACTGCTGCAGTCGGAGAATGCAAACCTTCCGATGCCGGTAACGCCGTCCGGGATTTCCACACTGGTCAGGCTGCTGCAGTAATCGAATGCGCTGTCTCCAATCCAGGTGACGCTGCCCGGAATCGTCACACTTTTCAGGCTGCTGCAGTTGTAGAATGCAGAGTCTCCGATGCTGGTGACGCCGGCTTCAACGACAACTGAAATAATTGAAGTGTTGGCATAGAACGGTGATTCTTCCCGCTCATAATCCGCCATCGGCCCCACACCGCTGATGGTCAGCAGACCGTCACTGGTCAGCGTCCAGGTTACACGCTCGCCGCAGGTGCCGGTAATCACGCCTTCCGGAAGCACCGTCAGCGTGGCGGCGTCGGAGGTCGCTTTGTTTCCGCTGGCATCCGTGATGACGCAGCGGTACTGATAGCCGTTTCGGGCCGCCGTGGCCTGCACCTGCAGGGTGTCGGTGTTGTATCCCTTGGTAGCACTGGAGCTGTTCTTCCAGTTGCCCGTGGCCGGGTTCTTGTATTGCCACTGGTAGGTCAGATCGGCGCCCGTGGCAGAGACGGAGAACACCGCGCTGTCCCCCACCGCGGCGGTGACGTCCACCGGCTGCTGGGTGATGGTAAGTTCAGGAGTTGTAAAATGGATCGTAGCATTCAGCAGAGGATCATTGTTACCGGCAATGGAAATACTGTTCCATTGCGCCTGGCTGCCGCCAAAGTAGACGTCGGTCAGGTTACTGCAGCCATCGAATGCAGAATTTTCAATGCTGGTGACGCTGTCCGGAATCATCACGCTCTTCAGGCTGCTGCAATTCTGAAACGCGCAGTATCCAATTCTGTTAACGCCGTCCGGGATCACCACATTGGTTAGATTGCTACATCCGCGAAATACATACCATTTAATATCAGTAATGCTATCCGGAATCACCACACTATTCAGGCTGCTGCAGTTCTCGAATGCATTTTGCCCGAGGTTAGTGATGCCTTCCGGAATCACCACACTATTCAGGTTGCTGCAGTCTTTGAATGCAGAATCTCCAATGCTAGCAACACTGTCCCCTATTACCACACTGGTCAGGCTGCTGCAGTTCATGTACGCCGTTTTTCCGATGCTGATAACGCTGTCTGGAATCTCAAAACTGGTCAGGCTGCTGCAGCCTATGAAAGCGGAATCTTCAATGCTGGTAACGTTGTCCGGGAGCACCGCGCTGGTCAACTTACTGCAGAATCGAAATGCATTGTTTCCGATAGTGGTAACACTGTCCGGAATCGTCACGTTGGTCAGGCTGCTGCAATCGGAGAATGTAAACTCTTCGATTCTGGCGACACCGTCCGGGATCCTCACGTTAGTTAGACTGCTGCATTCGGAGAATGCACGCTTTCCGATACTGGTGACGCCGTCAGGGATCCTCACGTTAGTTAGACTGCTGCAGTTTCGGAATACAGAGTCTTCAATGCTGGTAACGCTGTCCGAAATCGTTACATTGGTCAGGCTGAAGCAGGCCTCGAATGCACTGTATCCGATGTAGGTAACACTGTCCGGAATCGTTACATCGTTCAGTTTGAAGCAGTCCCAGAATGCATTGTTGCCTATTCTAGAAATGCTGTCCGGGATCACCACGCTTGTCAGGCTCTTGCAGTACTCAAATGCATGATTGCCGATGCTGGTGACTCCGAATGGGATGATAATAGAAACGATTGAAGTATTATAGAATGGGGATTTGAAGAGATCATAATCATACATAGCACCCGTCCCACTGATTGTCAGCAGTCCATAGTTGTCCAGCGTCCAGGTCAGATTGGCTCCACAGGTGCCGCTGTCAACAACCTCCGCAGCGCTGGCCGGGAACACCAGCAGCGACGCCGCCAACGCGAATGCCAGCAGCAGCGATAAAATCCTTTTTTTCATAGTTTTCCTCCTTTATGCAATTATTTGCTGAAGTTATCATACCATCAAACTTCTAATGTGGCAAGATGATAAACAAATAATGTATCATTTGATGACAAAATTATCCCTTCGGGTGGACAGCCGATTCTTTGAAATCGGGAGCGAATCTTTGGATCGTTGACAAACATGCGGAAATGGTATATTTATTAATTCGTACCGCTTGCATGCGCCGTCGATTGTGATTGCGCACGGCACGCTAGGAAGGAGGGAGCGGGATGCGCCGGATGCGGATCTGGTTCTGGCTGCTGGAAGGGCTGCTCTGGCTGGGATTTCTGGCGCTGGATTTCTATCGGGTCGCGGACAGCTCGGCCCTCAAGTTCACGGCGATCCTGCTCTGCGCAGTCTTTGCAGTCTGGCAGTCGAGAGACCGGGACAGCCGTCTGATTGCCTGGACGCTGGCCCTCTCAGCGCTGGCGGATGTGTTTTTGCTGCTGCTGAATCGGTGGTACGGTCTCGGCGTGGGGATCTTCCTGATTGTGCAGGTCATCCACACCCTTCGGCTCTGCGGTCTGCGTGGGCTGGATCCGCGAGCGGATCTGATCCTGCGGGTGTGCATCGCCGCAATTGCTGTGCTCGCCACGGTGCAGTTCGGATTTCTCGCCATGCTCAGTGCGGCCTATATCAGCTGGTTCGGGCTGAATGTGGCGGAGGCGCTGATCTTCGCAAGAACGAAGCGGAGCAGCACCGCAGCCCTCTATGCTGCCGGGCTGATTCTGTACTTCTGCTGCGATCTCTGCGTGGGGCTCAACAATCTGGCCCCCTCAAGCTTTACCAACATCGCCATGTGGGCGTTTTATCTGCCGGGACAGGTGCTGATCGCGTCCTCGGCAAATCCGGAGGTTTCATCATCGTGAAAAAGCTGTTATCCATTCTCATTGCCATCGCTCTGGCGCTGTTCACCATCAGCGCGTCCATCGCCGTGCCCATTCTGAGCCGTGGGTTTTACGCCGCCCATGTGAAGCTCCTGAAGATGCCGGAGATCACCGGCTGGACGGAATCGGAGATTCTGGAGGCCTACGACGAGATGATGTCCTTTGAGCTGAAGGGCACGGAGTTCAGCACCGGCGTGCTGAGATGGTCGGAGTCCGGAAAGGCCCACTTTGCCGACGTGCAGGTGCTGTTTCAGCTGGATCTGAAGGTAGCGGTCATCAGCGGGATCGCGCTGGTGGTGCTGCTGCTGTTATCTCTGATCTGGAAGCCCTATCGGTTCCGGGATCGCGGCCCCAGCTTCTGGGCAGGCGCCGGGATGCTGGCGCTGTTCCTGATCATTTTCGCATTGGGCGCCACGGATTTTGACCGTGCCTTCACCGTGTTCCACAGCATCTTCTTCCCCGGAAAGACCAACTGGCTGTTTGATCCCAACGTGGATCAGATCATTCAGATCCTGCCGGAGGTCTACTTCCGCAACTGCGCCATTCTGGTCATCGGGCTCATCGGAATCCTTTGCGCCGCCTGGATGGTTCTCGGCAGAAAGGGCAAAAAGACTGGTAAAAACTGATTTTTCCTCTTGCGCAAACGGGAAATCTATGGTATTTTATGCTTTAGCAAGTTAGCACACTACATTTCGGAGGAATATCCCATGATCGCAACCAATTTGAAGGTTCAGGACGGTGTTCTGCATTTCGCGGGCTACGATACGGCCAAGCTGGCCAGAGAGTTCGGCACGCCCCTCTATCTGATGGACGAGGCGCGGATCCGTCACAACTGCAGAATGTATCAGGACGCCATGGTGGAGTTTTTCGGCCCCAAGGCGCTGACGCTGTACGCCAGCAAGGCCCTGTCGTTTAAGCATATTTATGAGATCGTGAGCAGCGAGGGTCTGGGCATCGACGTGGTCTCCTCCGGTGAGATCCACACTGCGGTGCAGGCGGGATTTCCCATGGAGAAGGCCTTCTTCCACGGAAACAACAAGACCGACGCGGACATCGCTTATGCCATCGACGCCGGTGTCGGCTACTTCGTGGTGGACAACGTGGAGGAGCTCTACGCCATTGAGCATATCGCCGAGCGGAAAAACCATGTGCAGAAGTGCCTGCTGCGCGTGACCCCCGGCATCGATCCCCACACTTATGATCAGGTTGCCACCGGTAAGGTGGACTCCAAGTTCGGCGTGCCCATCGAGACCGGTCAGGCCGAGGAGTTTTACCACTATGCCACTGCCCTGCCCCATCTGCAGGTGGAGGGTCTGCACTGCCACGTGGGCAGCATGGTCTTCGACGAGGACGTGTATGAGCGCACGGCCCAGATCATGCTGGACTTCATCGACCAGCTCTACCACGCCTACGGCTTCGAGACCAAGCTGTTGGATCTGGGCGGCGGCTACGGCGTCCGCTATCGGGAGAGCGAGGGCGTTGTGGATATCCCCTACCGCATCTCCGCTCTGGCGGAATACATGAAGGGCTACGCCGAAAAGCTGGGGATCCCCTTCCCTGCGATTCTGCTGGAGCCCGGCCGCAGCATCGTGGCCGACGCGGGCCTGACCATGTACACCGTGGGCAGCGTCAAGCGGATCAAAGGGTACAAGAACTATGTCTCCGTGGACGGCGGCATGACCGACAATCCCCGGTTTGCCCTCTACAAGTCGCCCTACACGGTCTTTGCCCCGGAGCGCATGGACGCGCCGCCCACCCTCCACTGCGACGTGGTGGGACGCTGCTGCGAGAGCGACGACATCATTCAGCCGGACGTCTGGCTGCCGGAGCTGCGCCGCGGCGATCTGCTGGCGGTCGGAACCACCGGCGCCTACAACTACGCCATGGCCTCCCACTACAACCGAATTCCCAAGGCTCCCGTGGTGATGCTCTCCGAGGAGGGCGCAAAGGTGGCCGTGCAGAGAGAGACCTTCGATCAGCTCACCCAAAACGACCTTTGATTCTAACCAAATAGCATTTGATCCGCCGACATTGCTTTCGGCGGATCTCTTTTTCTTTTTTACTTTTTGCTGCGTCTTCGGTAGTCGCTGGGGGTCGAGCTCGTCTGGTCCTTGAAAAACCGGCTGAAGCTGCTGGCGGAACCAAATCCGACGCTGCGGCTGATCTCCTCAATGCTGAGGTCGGTGGTGCGCAGCAGCTAACAGGCCTTGTCCCGGCGCTGCCCGGCTCGGTACTCCGCAACGGACATCAGTAGTGCTTACCCACTTCACGGCGCTGCCCATGGTGTCGGTGACCGTCATATCCGCGGGCGTCACAAGCTCGTTTTTAAGCGCGTTGTAGTCTTCAGCAGTCAAAGTCGCCTTGACATCCAGCGGATATGTCGCATTGCTGGTCGCCGCTGCAAGAACCAGAATTTGGCCACTGGAAGTGTAAAGGAAGAGATAGCTGCCCGAAAGGTCGATGAACCAGTTCTTAGTCGCGAGAACGTTTCCGTCCGGAGCTTTCAGCGTGAACTTAATCTCGTTGTTTGCCGCGCCCGTTTTCGTGGTGGAAGAAACTCCGCTGGACGGAGCGGGAGCAATCGTTCCCGCAGTCGCAGTTCCCGACGCCTTATAGAACACGGCCTGATCCAGATAATCCGAGATCTGCTTCGCCGTCGATTCGGTTTCCACCTTGAGGGTGATATCAAAGGTGTTGTTGTCCGTCACATCGCCAACATATTCCGCCGTCTTGCTCACGCGCACATGTTCGTCGCCGCTGGTGCCGTTTTTCTGCCACACGGCGTAGAGCGTAATGTCCGCAGTCGGGTTGAAGGAATCGTCTTTCTTACCATTCTTCATCGGCTCCGTCGCTGTGGGCGAGGTGGACCAACCGAGAAAGGTGTAGCCGTCCACAGCGTCATCGTTCATACCGGGAAGGGTGATGGATGTCTCGTCAGGAATCATCGTATCTTTCTTCGGAGCTTCACCACCATACCCGTTTTGTCATAAGTCACGGTGTAGTAGGTGACCGTGGTATCCTTATAAAGGTAAACGCTCATGCTCTCGGAGGGAGCTTGCGCAACTCCGAAGGAGCCGTTTCCGCGATACAGATAGTA
The DNA here is from genome assembly GCA_946187035.1 of uncultured Clostridia bacterium. Lineage (GTDB taxonomy): Bacteria > Bacillota > Clostridia > Oscillospirales > Oscillospiraceae > CAG-103. Next base: position 6,982 of record CAMHPQ010000013.1, read on the forward strand.
CTTGGTTCCGTCCGCTTTGGTGGTATAGAGGCAATTCTCCACCGAATCATAATTAAACAACGTGGTCTTCGAATCCGTGAACGTCAGGTTGGACTGGTTGTTGTGAGTACCGTTTTCGGTTACCTGATCCCACGAGACGTATTTCCCGTTGCTTTTGTTCTTCAAATAGAATCCATTGAAATCGCCGTCTTCGTTTCTCTCCGCTTCGGCGGTCCAGATTCCAATGGTATTGCCTACTAAAATCTTGGAGTCCGCTCGTCCCAAGTCCGTGATGAATTGGGGCGTGCATTGAATATTCTTCAGCTTCTTGCTGCAGTCCGATTGCCCTTCGTCATAACCAAAGGCGCGTTGTTCTTGTTCTTTATTTTCAATAAATTGAGCAATGATCACATAATCGTTTCCGTCACTGAAGGAGGTGGTGTATTTGAATTCCTCCGTCTTTGTGTCATCAGACGCAATTGCCCCCATGACGGGCAGCAGGCTCAGGACCATGAGCACCGCAAGGAGCATGGCCATGGCTTTGGTAGTTGTCTTTCGTTTTGTCATATCCATTTCACCTCGTGTGTGGGATTTGCAAATTTGATCAACCAGACGTCCGTTTTCAGTTGTTTTACCCTAACGGCATAGTCTTAAAAAAACCGCAGGGGCGGCATCTTGTGGCGCTGCCGAAGAAAAACCACAAATTACGGTTAGTCTAGTATAACAATCGTTAATGTAGCACAAGTGTAATTCAACGTCCAGTCGATATGGAAACTTTTGGCCAAATGGTGGAAAAGTTTGTCCATTTTGCAAATTGAAACAAAAAAATCCCCGACTCGTGAAAGTCGGGGATGAACAATTGATTCGATTGGATTCACTCTTTATTGCGGGTCTCCAAAATGGACTGGTTGAAGGCACAGCCCAGCACCATCATGAGACTCAGCAGGTCCAGCCAGACCATCAGCAGGATCACGCTGGCGAGGGAGCCGTAGACCAGCGGGTAGCGGCTGGAGCGTCCCACCAGCCAGGAGAAGCCGATGGAGATGCCGGCCATGCCGACGGCGGCGAACAGCGCGCCCGGGAAGACCAGTCTTGCCCGCTCCCTGGAGGCAACCAGCCAGTAAAGCACCAGCAGCATGCCCAGCAGGATCAGGAACAGCACCACGAATCGGGTCCAGGTCCACCACTCGCCGATGTTCAGCCAGGTGATGACCTCGTCCAGCTTATGCACCACCTGCCGGCCGGTGATGATGGCCATGAAGCTGCCGAACACCGCGATCAGAAAGGCCGCGGCGAAGATAAAGCTCGCCACGGTGCCGCCGATCACGCCGAACCGGCGTCCGCCGCTGATCTCCTCGGCACAGCCGCAGAAGGTCCGATAAACCGCGCTGGCCGACAGAAGAACCGTCACAAAGGCCACCACAAAGACCGCTTCGCTGGCGCTTCGGGCGGTAAACCGCAAAAACTCCTCAATAATGGAGCGTGTGGATTCCGGCACCACCAGCGTCTCCAACACCCGGAGCACCGCGTCCGGCTTCGCCACCACCAGCGCCAGCAGATCATACAGGCAGATGATGGCCGGGAACAGCGTCAAAACCATGAAGTAGGCCATGGCCGCCGCGGTTCTGCCCAGCCGCTTTTCCACATAGAGGCGCACCATGCAGACGAAAAATCGCACGATTCGCCAGTTTTTCCAGTTTTTCATCCGGTGCACCTCCCTTCTCAGGATGTATTTCCTGTTACGGAAAAACCGCCCTCGCCGAAGCGAAGGCGGTAAAGAGATTCAGATTTACTTCTGGTTGAAGATCTTGAAGATGCCGTCGAAGGGATCTTCCTCTTCCGCAGCGGCGGGAGCGGCAGGGGCCACGGGCTGCACCGGAGCGGCGGGAGCCACAGGGGCCACCGGCTGGACAGGCGCTGCAGGCTGCACGGGAGCAGCGGGAGCGGCCTCCTGCACGGCGCTGCTGTACAGGCCGGCGGGACGAACCAGAGGCTTCTTCTCCTCAACGGGAGCGGCGGGCGCCTCAGCGGGCTGGCTGGTGGCGTCCTCAAAGCCGGTGGCAATGACTGTCACGCGGATCTCGTCATCCAGAGACTCGTCGAAGCTGGCGCCGAAGATGATGTTGGCGTCGGGGTGGGCGGCCTCCTGCACCAGATTGGCAGCAGTCTCCACGTCCTCCAGGCCCATATCCACAGAGCCGGTGATGTTGATCAGCACGCCGCGGGCGCCGTTGATGGAGGTCTCCATCAGGGGGCTGGCAACGGCCATACGGGCGGCGTCCTCCGCCTTGCCCTTGCCGGCGGCGTGGCCCACGCCCATGTGGGCGAAGCCAGCGTCCTTCATGATGCAGGACACGTCGGCGAAGTCCAGGTTGATGAAGCCGGTGCTCTTGATCAGCTCGGAGATGCTGGTAACAGCCTGCACCAGAACGTCGTCGGCGATCTGGAAGGCGTTGGCCAGGGTGACCTTCTGGTCGGTGGCGAACTTCAGACGATCATTGGGGATGATCAGCAGGGAGTCCACCTTGCCCAGCAGCTCGTTGATGCCCTTGAGGGCCTGGTCCATGCGGCGCTTGCCCTCGAACTTGAAGGGCTTGGTGACAACGGCAACCGTCAGAATACCGGCCTCACGGGCCAGATCCGCGATGGTGGGAGCAGCGCCGGTGCCGGTGCCGCCGCCCATACCGGCGGTGATGAACACCATATCGGTATTCTCAAGGCTCTTGGCGATGTTGTTGCGGCTCTCCTCAGCGGAGCGCTTGCCGATCTCAGGATCGCTGCCGGCGCCCTGACCGTGAGTCAGCTTCTCGCCGATCTGGATCTTCTGATCCGCACTGGAGACGGCCAACACCTGCTTATCGGTGTTGACGGCGACATATTCGACGCCCTGCGTACCGGATTTGACCATGCGGTTGACAACGTTGTTGCCAGCGCCGCCGACGCCTACGACTTTGATCGTGACGACATTTTCCGGTCCGGTTTCACTCATATAGGGCATTGCTGTTTCCTCCCTGTCGGTAAATTTTTCTTGGAATGACTCTGTCCGGAGGGGTTCCTCCGGAGGCGAAATGGATTGAATTTCAATGGGTTCCTGCGCTGCAGGCTCCTGCGGAAGCTCCGGCTCCGGACGGACAGACGCCTCCGGCTGCGGCGCAGGGATCTCCAGCGTCAGCTGTTCCGGCTCCTCGTATGGGAGCACGGTCTCAGGCGCAGCTTGCACCGGCTTCGGCTGCTCAACGGGCTGCTTCGGCCGGGGCGTATTCTTGCGGTGCTTCTTTTTATTCTTTCCCATTTTATATCATTTTCCCTTTCAGGTCAATCTTTTTTTCATTTTCATGAAAAAAGCGATCAGCCGGGGCTGAAGTGTACCTGCTGGTCAATGGACAGATCCAGGGTGCCCGCGTCGGATTCCGTCAGCTGCTGGATGGCGCTCTGTAGGAGACCGAATTTGTAGTCCAGATCCTCGTTCTCGCCCATGCGCACCGTGAACCGCTCCTGGTAGGTGAAGGCCGGGCTGGTCACGTCGGACAGATCGATGACCGCCACGTCCGTCCACATGCCGCGGGTGAGGATCTGATTCAAAATCGCAATCAAATACCGGAGCTGGGCGCCGCTCTGCTCATCCACGGCCAGAACCGTGCCCTCCTTGGGCTCCACAGGCGTGATGCCGTCCACCCGGATGAGGGAGTTGAGCTCGCCCGCCTCGGCAGAGCGGAGGATCTTGCAGTTCTGGTCCAGAACCCAGTTCTTCCCGTCCGCCGCCACATAGGCCATGGCGCTGCTCTCGGTGATGGTGATGCGCACCCGGTTGGGCAGCTCGCGGGCCACCACCGCGTCGTTCACGTAAGGCAGCTCCGCAAAGATCCGGCTGGCGGCCTCATAGCGGTCAATGAAGAACAGGTTCTCCCCGGTCTCCAGCCCGGAGGCCTCGATGATCTCCTCATCCGTGTAGCGGGCGTTTCCGTCCACCGTAATGTCTGTCACCACGAAAAAGATGCTCATGGCGAGGAGGATCAGCAGAATCACCCCGAGAAACAGCCAGATGCCGCTCAGACCTTTCCGGAAGGTGAATTCCTGATTCGATTTTCCCGATTGGGATGCATTCATTGGTGAATCTCCTGTCTTAATATGTGCATCGAACCTCCGCCCCCAGAGCATTGAGCTGCTGATCCAGCCGGTCATAGCCTCTGGAGATGTGGTCCTCGTCGAAGATCTCGGTCTCCCCCTCCGCCGAGAGGGCCGCCACGATCATGGCAGCGCCGCCGCGCAGATCCCCCGCCGTCAAGGGCGCAGCAGTCAAACGCTCCACACCGGTGATGTAGGCGACGCGGCCTTCAATGCTGACCTCCGCCCCAAGTCTGCGGAGCTCCGCCGCGTGGCGGTAGCGGTTTTGGAAGATGTTCTCCGTGAATACCGTGGTGCCCTTCGCTTTCAGGCAGGCTGCCATCAGCGGCGGCTGCGCGTCCGTGGGAAACCCCGGATAGGGCCGCGTGACGATGGGCCGCGGGGCGGTCAAACGGCGTGGCGCATGGAGCGACACGGTATCTGATCTTGTTATTATATCACATCCCGCTTCAGAAAGCGAGTCTAAAACCGTCAAAAAATGCGATGGATTTGCATTTGTCAGAGAAATTTCCCCTCCGGAAGCCGCTGCGGCGCACAAAAGCGTGGCCGCGGCGATCCGATCCGGCAGGATTTGATGCGCTGCGTGGGCCTTTGGATGAAAGCCTCGGACGGTGATCTCCGCAGTTCCGGCGCCGGTGAGATCCGCGCCGAGACGCCGCAGATACCGCTGCAGATCCACGATCTCCGGCTCTCGGGCGGCGCCGAGAATGGTGGTCTCCCCCTTGGCAGCGCAGGCCGCCAGCATGGCGTTTTCCGTCGCCCCCACGCTGGGGAACGGAAGCAGGATTCTGGTTCCGGTGAGGTGCCCGCCCTTGGCGATGATGTCTCCCCCCTGCTCGGTCACGTCCGCGCCCAGAGCCCGCAGGGCGTCCAGATGGAGATCCACCGGCCGCGGCCCCAGCTCACAGCCGCCGGGGAGGCTGAGTCTGGCTTCGCCGCAGCGGCAGAGGATGGCACCCAAAAAGATCACCGAGGAGCGCAGCTCCCGCATGAGACTGTGGGGAATGTCACAGCGGCTGAGGGGGCGGGAGTCGATGTACATGACGTGGTCGTTCATCTCCGCAGCACAGCCAAGATGCCGCAGGATCCGCAGGGTGATCCCTACGTCCCGCAGGTTCGGGACCCCGGTGAGCGTCGTCTCGCAGGGTGCCAGAATGGACGCCGCCAGAATGGGCAGCACCGCGTTTTTCGAGCCCTGCACCGGGATCGTCCCCCGCAGCGGAATGCCGCCGCGCACATGCCAGATCATCATAAAACAATCCCTCCACATCAGGCCCGAAGCGCCGCTTGGCAAGGCTTTGCGGGCAAATTCAGGTTATCCTATGCGGAGGGAAATCTATGTGTGAGTGTGGAGTGTGGAGTTTAAATGTTGTTGATATTCGGATACTTGGAGTAAGCGGCTATCATTTCCAATGCCATGTCGGCGATGCGCTCGGTGGCGTCAGGAACGCCGCAGGCCCTCATGTTCTGCTCCATTTGGTTGAGCTTTGCGGAATCATGCAAAAGTCCCCGGATGGTATTCAGCAGTCCCTCGGCAGTGCAGTCGGACTCCACGATCACCTGAGCGCCGCCGGCCTGCTCCAGGACTCTGGCATTGCGCTCCTGATGGTTGTTGGTGACGTTGGGACTGGGCACCAGAACGGCGGGCTTGCCCAAATAGGTCAGCTCCGCCAGGGTGGAAGCGCCGGCGCGGCAGAGCACCAGATCCGCAGCCGCCATGACGGTGGGCATATCGTAGATATAGGGCCGCACGTCCGCGCCGCGTTTCACGGGATCCTCGACGCCGAGGTTTTTCAGGTTCTCTGCAAACTTCTCATAACCGCCCTTGCCGGCGGAGTGGATCAGGCGGAAGCCGGGATTCTCACCGGCAATGGCGATGAGCTCCGCCATGCGCTCGTTCATGACTCTGGCGCCGAGGCTGCCCCAGACCGAGACCACCAGCGGCTCCGAAACCGGGATGCCCAGCTTCGCCTTGGCCTCGGCTTTGGTGAGCGCGGAGAATTCCCCTCTGACCGGGGTGCCGGTGACGTAGACCTTTCGGGGGTCGCCGTAATGGGCACGGCTGGCCTCGAAGCCCACCAGAATCCGATCCACGTCGCCGATCAGCATCTTCGTGGTGAGACCGGGGACGGCGTTGGACTCGTGCACCAGCGTGGGCACATTCAGCGCCGCTGCCGCCTTCAAAACCGGATAGCAGACATAGCCGCCGGTGCCGATGGCGATGTCCGGCCGGAAGTCTTTCACGATCTTCTTGGCCTTTCCGGTGGCGGAGAGGACATGCTTCAGGCTTTTGGCGTTGAATTTCAGGCCCTCCAGGTTCATCTTTCTGGAGAAGCTGGAGACCTCGATGCCCTTGAAATCATAGCCGGCGCGGGGCACCAGCTCCGACTCCATCCGATCCGGCGTGCCCACGAAGAGCACCCTGCCCTCCGGATCCAGCTGCAGCAGACGGTCTGCCACCGCCAGGGCCGGATTGATATGTCCCGCGGTACCGCCGCAGGCAAACAGATAATTCATATTGACTCCTTATTGCGCGTTGGAGAGCGGCAGCTCCCGCGAGATACTCAATAAAACGCCCACCTCTACCAGCTGCATGAGCAGAGCCGTGCCTCCATAGCTGAAAAACGGCAGCGACACGCCGGTACAGGGTATCGTGTTGGTGACAACCAAAATGTTCAAAATGGTCTGGAGGCCAAAGTGGGCCGTGATGCCCGCCGCCACCAGAAAGCTGAAACGCTCCTTGGCGTTCATGGTGATCTGGACGCAGCGCAGCAGCATCAAAGCCAACAGCAGCAGAATGGCGATGGCGCCCAGGAGGCCCAGCTCCTCGCAGACGATGGAGAAGATGTAGTCATTGTGGCTCTCCGGCAGATACAGATACTTCTGCCGCCCCTCCCCCGGCCCGAGACCGGTGAGACCGCCGGAGCCGATGGCCATGAGGGATTCCCGCACCTGATAGCTGATGTCGTCGTCGGCGTAGGCGGCGGGGTTCAGCCAGGCCAGAATTCGCACATGGACGTGGTTGGAGACAAAGAACGCCAGCACGCCCAGCAGCACCACGCCTCCAAACAGCGTAAACAGATACTTCCACGGCATTCCGCCGATGAACAGCATCGTAAGGGCCACCAGGGCCACGATGATGATGCAGGAGATATGGGGTTCCAGAAACAGCAGCAGAAACGGGATCGCCAGCGCCACAACAAAGGGTACGACGCCGTATTTGAGGGTGTTCATGCGGGCTCTGTATTTGGCGATCAGATCCGCGAACAGCAGGACGATGGCCAGCTTTGAAATCTCCGACGGCTGGAAGGAGAAGAAGCCCAGATAGATCCAGCGACGGGCGTTGTTCTCCGCCGTGCCGGCCACCAGCACCGCCGCCAGCATGACGATGGTGAACAGGTACAGCAGCTTTGTATAGCGGCGGTAGACCGCCATGGGGATCCAGGAGGCGGCGTACATGATGACGAGACCTGCGATGGCGAAAATCAGCTGGTGGTTGAAGTAGTCCAGCGGCGAGCCGCTCTCGGAGCGGAGGGCCTCGGAATAGGCTCTCGGATAGCTGGAGGACAGCACCATCAAAAGGCCCAATGCCAGCAGGATCAGTACCAGCGTCAGCAGCGTGATATCAAATCCGCCCCGCTGGCTGTAAGCAGCCTGCCAGCCTGCGGGAAGTACGCTTCTCCGCCGGGCGGCTTTGGAGTTTGTGCTCATGGATCGTCCTCCTTTCTGTCAGAATGATTCTATGCTCAGAATCTGTGGAATACGCCGATGAAGGCCAGGATGCAGAACAGTGTGGTGATGCTCACAAAGAGGCAGAAGATCTCCTTCTCCTTCCACTTCTTGCCCAGCCAGCCGCCCATCTCCAAATGGTGGTGGAAGGGCGCCATTTTGAAGACCCGCTTGCCGTGGGTGAGCTTGAAATAACTCACCTGGATGATGTCGGACATGGTCTCGATGATGAACATGATGCCAACCGGGATCAGGATCAGCGGCATGTCATAGGCGAAGGCCATGGCAGCGATGGCGCCGCCGAGGAACAGGGAGCCGGTGTCGCCCATGAAGATCTTCGCGGGGTTGAAATTATACAGCAGAAAGCCCAGCAGACCGCCGGCGAGGCCCGAGGCGAAGATGCCCACGGAGATGTCCGCGCTCTGCCACAGGAAGGTGACAACCACGAAGAAGATGCACACCGGGAAGCTGGTGCCGGCGGCCAGACCGTCGATGCCGTCGGTGAGGTTCACGGCGTTGACCGTGCCCACGATGGCGAAGGCCGCAATGACCGTGTAGAGCACCTCCGGGATCGGATAGGTCACGTTCCAGAAGGGGATGTAAAGATTGTTGGTCACATAGCCGAAGGCCCGCATCAGATAGATGAACACCAGCGCGGCCACCAGCTGCAGCAGGAACTTCTGCCAGGCCCGCAGACCCAGGTTCTGCTTCTTTTTCAGCTTCTCATAGTCATCCAGAAACCCGATGGCGCCGAACACCAGCGCGAACAGGAAGCAGAAAATGTGGCCGTAGTAGCCGTCCAGCATGCTGCTGAAGCCCACGGTGAGACATACGATCAGCAGCGCCGCGATGAACATGATGCCGCCCATGGTGGGGGTGCCGCTTTTGGACATGTGCCACTTGGGGCCGTCCTCCAAAATGCGCTGGCCTGCCTTGATGCGTCTTAAATAGGGCACCAGCCAGATGCCGATCAGGCTCGCGGCAACGAAGCCGATCACAAACGACAGTATCAGTTTGAGCGTCATGCCTGTTCCTTCCTCTTTTGTAAAATCTCCGCGACGATCTCGCGCTCATCCATATGGATTTTCTCTTTGCCGATGATCTGGTAGTCCTCGTGGCCCTTGCCGCAGAGGATGATCACGTCGCCGTCTTTGTGGTTCTCGATGGCGTATTCGATGGCCTCCCGGCGATCCGGGCGAACCACATAGGGCTTCCGGGTCTTTTTGAGGCCGGGAAGAATGTCTTCGATGATGGCCTTGGGGTCCTCGGTTCTGGGGTTATCGCTGGTGACGATGACGAAGTCCGCCTTCTCTCCGGCGATCCTGCCCATGATGGGGCGTTTGAGCTTATCCCGATCTCCGCCGCAGCCGAAGAGGAACACCAGACGACCTCTGGTGAATTCCCGCGCGGTATTGAGAATGTTCTCCACCGCGTCCGGGGTCACGGCGTAGTCGATCAGGAGCGTGTAGTCGCCGTCAGTCTGCAGAAGCTCCGCTCTCCCCTTCACGCCCTTGCTGGTGGCGAGGGCCGCGGCCGCCCGGTCTCCCGGGATGCCCAGATGGGCGGCGGCAGCCATGACTGCCAGGGCGTTATATACAGAGAACATGCCCGGGATCGCCAGAGAGCACCGCAGAAGCGACGCCCCTGCCACCAGGATGAAGCGCACGCCCTCCGGGGACAGACGCACGTCCTTGGCGACGAAATCCGCGTGGTTGTCCTCAGTTGAGAACGTGGCGTGAGGGCCTTCCACTTTTTTCAGCATGAAGTCCGACCACTGGTCGTCCCGGTTCAGGATCACATACTTGCTCTGTCGGTACAGCAGGGCCTTGGCCTCGGCGTAGTTTTCCATGGTCTCATGGAAATCCAGATGGTCCTGGGTCAGGTTCAGGAACATGCCGATGTCATACCGAATCCCCGCTACACGGTGGAGCACCAGCGAGTGGGAGCTGACCTCCATGACGCAGTGGGTGCAGCCCGCATCCACCATTTGCCGCAGCAGCTTCTGCACCTCATAGGACTCCGGCGTGGTGTGCTCGGTGTGGAAGGTCTCACTTCCGATCATGTTGCCGTTGGTGCCGATGAGGCCCACCTTGGCGTCCGCAGCCTCCTCCAGCATGTGCTTGAGAAGCGTCGTTACGGTGGTCTTGCCGTTGGTACCGGTGACGCCGATCATGGTGAGCTTTTCCGAGGGATGCTCAAAATACGCAGCGCTCACCAGCGCCAGCGCAAGGCGGCTGTCCTCCACCAGAATGTAGGGAATCTCCTGCTCCGGCTTCCGCTCGCAGAGCACGGCGGCGACGCCCCGCTCTACGGCCATGGGAATGTATTTGTGTCCGTCGGACTGATAGCCGCAGACCGCAACAAACAGATCCCCCGGCTGCGCCAGACGGGAATTGTAGCAGATGTCCCGAATCTCCAGCTCCGGATCGGCGGTGGACTCCACCACGTTCAGATCCCGAAGCAAATCTTTCAATTTCATCTTTTTCTCTCTCCTTTCCCGGAGAATTGGTAAATGATCTTATTCAGCCTCGCAGAGTATTGCGGCTCAGATGCCGCGAAAGCAATTCAAATCATTTTGCCCCCGGAACTCGTTTCGGGGTGCAAAATACATTACGCGGAGAAAGGAATTTTTCTTTTCGCAAGACGCCTCTTGCGCCAAAAATTCCTTTCTAAGCGCAGCTCCCCCGCCAAAGAATAGTGGTTTTTTGGCGGAAATCAGTACATGCCCAGCATGCTCTGGTCGCCAGTGACCAATGTTACCTCGATGACCGTGCCGTGATCCACCAGGGTGCCCTCGGGGATGCTCTGGGCCAGAACCGCCTGGGTGGAGGGGCTTGTGACAGAGCTGGAGGTGCTGACGAAGAGGCCCATGGCGGCCAGATAATCTCTGGCGTCGTTGTAGGTCAGGTAGCTGAGGTCGATCATCTCCTCCTGCTCCTCGGAGGGCTCCTCTCCGGCGTAGAGCAGGACGGTGCTGCCGTTGGCGATGGTGGCGCCGGTGCCGGGCAGTTGGTGGGAAACCTTGCCCTCCTCGCCGATGATGCGGGCGTTGAAGCCGCGCTGCTCCAGGAGGGAGACGGCCTCGTTCACGTCCATGCCGGTGAGGCTGGGGACGGTCTCGTCCATGTTGGCCTTTTCCTCGGCGGTATAGACCGGGTCTACGCCCAGATACGGAAGGATGTCGGCCATCATTTTTCCGACGGTGGGCGCGCCCATCTGGCCGCCGGAGATGTAGATGCCGGTCTCGTCGCTGGGGGTATCCAGCAGGGTCAGGATCACGATTTTCGGGTCGTCCGCCGGGGCCACGCCCACAAAGGAGACGATGTACTCCTTGGGGCCGCCGGCGGCGTCCTGGGCGACCTTCTCGGAGGTGCCGGTCTTTCCGCCGATCTTGTAGCCCGCCACGTAGGCGTTCTTGCCGGTGCCGTCCACCGGGTCGCCGACGACCTTCTCCAGAATCTCACGGACGGTGGCGCTGGTCTCCTCGCTGACCACCTGACGAACCACGGTGGGCTCATTGGAGGCCACAATTCTGCCGGTGGCGTCGGTGATCTCCTGGACGATGTAGGGCTTCATGAGATAGCCGCCGTTGACGCAGGCGCTGATGGCGGTGATCATCTGCACCGGGGTGACGTTGAAGGTCTGTCCGAAGCTGGCGGAGGCCAGCTGGGAGTGGTTTTCGGGGTTGTAGAAGGTCTTCTCGCTCCACCAGATGCTGCCGCTCTCGCCTGCCAGGTCAATGCCGGTTTTGGCGCTGAGGGTGGCCTCGTTGTCATCGGTCAGCTCCAGGAAGCCAAAGGCGTCGCAGTATTTGTAGAAGGTTCTGGCGCCCACCAGCTCGCCGATCTGGGCAAAGGCCACGTTGCAGGAGTGCTGCACCGCCTGGGTCAGAGTCTGGTCGGCGTGGCTGCCGTCAGTCTTCCAGCAGTTCAGCGGGGTGGTACGTCCGATGACCGTGGTGCTGCCGCCGCAGTAGAAGCTGGAATTCAGATCGATGACGCCGCTGTCGAGGCCCATGGCCAGGGTGATGATCTTGAAGGTGGAGCCGGGCTCATAGGTGTCGGAGAGGGCCTTGTTGCGCCACTGCTTGAAGAGGGCGGCGGTGCGCAGCTCGCTGAGCTCGGTTTTGGTGAGGTGCTCTTCCTCCTCCGCCAGGGCCAGTTCCTCCTCAGCCTCGTCGCTGAGGATCTGATAATCGTTGGGATCGAAGTTCCCCAGGGACACCATGCCGAGAATCGCGCCGGTGTTGGGATCCATGGCGATGGAGGCCGCGCCGTTTTGGATGTCGTAGTCCTCCACGGCCTGCTTCAGGTGCTTCTCCAGATAATACTGGATGTTGGCGTCCAATGTCAACTTCACGTCGGCACCGGCGGTCTCCTGGGTGTAGTCCTCGTACTTCACGTTCAGCATGCCGATCTGGGTCTTGTCGCGGAGTCTGGTGATGCGGCCCACGCCACCGGCCAGGACGTTGTCATACTGGCTCTCCACTCCGGCGAGGCCGTCGTTGTCGATGCCCACATAGCCCAGCACGTGAGCAGCCAGAGAGCCGTAGGGATAATACCGCTTGGAGTCCGGGGAGAGGACGATGCCGTTGACGCCGCCGGTGATGCTGTTTTTATACTCCCGGATGGGATCGGTGTCCTCTCTGTCCACCTTCCGGGCCACGATCTTGTAGTAGGAATCCGTGTCCCGGGCGAGCTCGATGATCTGCTCATAGGTCACGCCGTAGTCCGCCAGATTCTCCGACAGAACCCGGGCGATGCCGTCCAGATCCTGGTTGTTTTTCTTGATGTCCGCAGGGCTTAATATGACGGTATCCTTCGTGGCGCTCTTGGCGAGAATCTTGCCGTTGGCGTCGTAAATTGTACCTCTGAGGCCCAGCACGTTCTGACGCACCACCGTCTGCCGGACGGCCTGCTCCTCATACTCGTCGTGCTGCACCACCATGATCCAGAACAGTCGGAAACCCAGCAGCAAAAACGCGACAATGCCGCACACCAGAAAAATCATACGTGTGCGGCGAAGCATCATATTGTCAGGTCGCTGGACGCTGGCGCGTCCCGTGGGCATATTTGCCATGGATGGGGTCTCCTTTTATGGTTCGACGATGTGCTTTTGGGGTCTCCTTACAGCATATCGCGCCTCAGGAAAAATATGACGCGAGATCGGCCAGAAAATCCGAGAAGCGGTCCACCAGCCCGTCGGGTCTGGCTCTGTCCATCACGGCGATGGCCTGGTCGGAGGCCGTGCTGGCGAAGTAGAAGCTCTGCTCCTCTCTGGGGCGCTGCATGCCGAGGGTGTTGGCGGCGTAATCCTCCAGCTCGGCGAAGTTGTAGGCGGTCTCATAGGCGATCAGCAGGTCGTCCTGCGTCTCCTGCACCTGGCTGAGCTCTGCCTCCAGCTTGCAGATCTCCGTCTGCTGGGTGCTGATTCTGGTCATCACCTGCAAAGCGAGGATCCAGACCGCAACCATCAGCGCAAAGAGCACTACGGCCGCGGGGGCGACCACCATCACCGGGGCCTGGACGGCGCGCTTTTGGGGCTGGGGCTGTTTTTTCGGCTGCCGGGGTCTTTCCAGCTCCGGGGCTGTGCTGTATCTCTGGGGTTCGGGAATCTGGCGGGACATATCATAGGCCAGATTATCCTGCACCAAGTTCTCATAGACCGGGGCGTCGTAATTCCGCCTGGGATTTGCCATGATCCGCACTCCTTTCCACCTTTATCCTGGATACTAATTTACATAATACCACAATTACACATGTTCTGCAACCCTAAGTTTTGCGCTTCTGGCTCTCGGGTTGACCGCCTGTTCCTCCGGAGAGGGCAGGATCGGCTTTCTGGATACGCTCTTCAAAGTCTGGACGAAGCCGCAGGTGCAGACCGGGAAATCTCTCGGGCAGGTGCAGCCGTCCTCACGATTTCGGATGCCGGACTTGATGATCCGGTCCTCCAGAGAATGGAAGCTGATCACCGCCAGTCTTCCGCCAGGCTTCAGCTTGTCCGGGGCGGTGTCCATCATGGTCTGGATGGAGCCCAGCTCGTCGTTCACGGCGATGCGGATGGCCTGAAAGCTCCGTTTGGCCGGGTGCTGTTTCTCTCGCAGGGCCGCGGCGGGCATGGCGGAACGGATCACGTCCACCAGCTCCAATGTGGTCTCGATGGGTTTTTCCCCTCTGGCTCGCACCATGGCGGCGGCGATCCTGGGGGCGTAACGCTCCTCGCCGTAATCGAAGAGGATCCGCTTGAGCTCCCCTTCCGGCCAGCGGTTCACCACTTCCCAAGCCGTGAGACTGGCGGAGCCATCCATGCGCATGTCCAGCGGCGCGTCCTGCATGTAGCTGAAGCCCCGCTCCGCCTCGTCCAGCTGGGGAGAGGAGACGCCCAGATCGTACAGGAGCCCGTCCACAGCCTCGATGCCGAGGGAATCCAGAATGGCGGCTGTGTCGCTGAAGTTGCCGTGGACCAGCTTCACCCGATCTCCGTAGGGTGCCAGACGCTTTCCGGCGCGCTCGATGGCGGTCTCGTCCCGGTCAATGCCGATCAGCAGGCCCGTGGTCAGACGCTTCGCAATCTGCTCAGAGTGGCCGCCCATACCCAGGGTGCCGTCCACATAGATGCCGTCCGGTTTGATGTGCAATGCCTCAATGCACTCGTCCAAGAGCACAGAGACGTGTTTCGGTGTCATCTCTTCCATATCAGAACCCCAGAGCGTCCATGACAGCCGCCAGATTCTCCGGCGTGCTCTCCTCGGCGCAGACACGATCCCAGTCGGCCTTGTTCCAGAACTCGGCGTGGTTGTTTACGCCCACCACCGTGACCTCCCGGCCAAGAGCGATCTTGTCTCTCAGGGTCTGGGTCAGAAGGATGCGGCCCTGGGCGTCCAGCTCCACCTTCGCGGCGTTGGAGAAGATCGGGCGCAGGGCGTTCTGCTGGGAGTAGGGCAGCGCGTCCGCCTTGTCCCGATAGCGCTGCCAGTTGGTCTCGTTGTAGGCGCACAGACACTTCTCTCTGGAGATGGTCACATAGAAGGTGTCGCCCAGCTCCTCGCGCAGTTTTGCGGGGATGAACAGACGGCCCTTGGCGTCCAGCGTATGTTGATAGGTTCCGGTCATGCTCGTCCCTCCTTTGCGCGGTTTGTGGGTGTTTGGGTGTTTCCGTGTCCCCTTTTGGTACACTTTCCCCCATTTCACCCCACTTTGATGTTAGTATAACCGCTTTTTGAAAAAAACGCAAGGGAAAATTTCATTCATTTTTAAATAAGAATGCTGATTTTTCAGCCCTTTCTGCCGCAAAGCACAACTTCTTGATTCTTTTTCTCTCATCGCAACAATATGTTGTGGTTTTCTCCTGCAAAATCGTTTGATATTTGTCAGAATTATTAAAATTATATATCGGATTTTAGATATTCTGCACATTGACTTTCCTCACCGTCCGGGCTATATTTAACTTGCTTAATGCCGCCTCCGGCGGCAGCGGGAGAACCAACTCTGGGGTGCATCCGCGTTTGCGGTAGGAGACCTTCTTCTCCGAATCCGACAGCTAATCTCGTCAGCGTAAGAGGGAAACAACATACTGCAGGAATCGGGCATTGGTATGTCCGCTGCCCTGTTTTGATTTGTCACGCTCTGCGCTGCCGGGAACGGCGGCGTTTTTGTTTTTTCCGTTAAAACTAATGGAGGCAACGCATCCATGAAAGAAAAACTGCTGACCTTTTTCCTCGGTCGTCGTCTGGAGGACGACAAGCTCGCCGGGGAAAAATTCAACATCCTCTGGGGCATCCCGGTGTTCGCCAGCGACGCGATCTCATCGGTGAGCTACGCCGGCGAGGAGATCCTGCTGGTGCTGATCCCGGTTCTGGGCATGGCCAGCTACAAGACCTTCCTCCCCATCGTTGCGGCCATCATCGGCCTGCTGGGCATTCTGGTGTTCTGCTACCGGCAGACCATCGACGCCTATCCCCAGGGCGGAGGCGCCTACATCGTGGCCACCGACAATCTGGGCGAGACGCCTGGTCTGGTGGCGGGAGCCGCGCTGATCATCGGCTACATCCTCACCGTGGCCGTCAGCGCCTGCGCCGGCGCCGCGGCAGTGACCAGCGCCTTCCCGGAACTGCTTCATCTGAAGGCATTGATCGCGCTGATTCTCATCGCTCTGCTGACCTGGGGCAATCTCAGAGGTCTGCGAGAGAGCGCGGTGCTCTTCGGCGTGCCGACGTATCTGTTCATTCTCACCATGATTGCGCTGATCGTCACCGGTCTGGTGCGGTATCTCTCCGGCAGCTACACGCCGGAGCAGGTACAGATCGCCACCACCAGCGCGGGAGATACGCTGCTGTTCGTGATTCTCAGGGCCTTCGCCTCCGGCTGTACGGCCCTGACCGGCGTGGAGGCCGTCAGCAACGGTGTGCCGAACTTTAAGGAACCGGCGCCGAAAAACGCGAAAAAGGTGCTCTATGCCATGGCGGGCTTCGTTTGTCTCGTGTTCCTGGGCGTCAGTGTACTGATCTCTCTTTACAAGATTGTCCCCAACGAGGAGGCCACCGCCGTGAGCCAGCTGGCCGCCGCCGTGTTCGGAAGCGGCTCCGCCCTCTACTTCGTGGTGCAGGTCATGACCGTGGTGATCCTGACTCTGGCCGCCAACACCGCCTTTGCGGGGCTGCCGCTGCTGATGGCCCTGATGGCTCAGGACGGTTTCCTGCCGAGGCGACTGATCTACCGCGGCACCAGGCTGAACTTCTCCAACGGCATTCTGTTCCTCTTCGGCTCCGCCGCCCTTTTGGTGATCGCCTTCAACGGCGACCAGCATCTGCTGCTGCCCCTCTATGCCAGCGGTGTGTTTCTGTCCTTCCTGCTGAGTCAGCTGGGCATGGTTCGCCACTGGGTGGAGAAGAAGGGCCCCGGCTGGCAGTTCAAGGCGGGGGTCAACGGCTTCGGCACCCTGATCACCGGCATCACCCTGGTGATCATCGTCATCATGAAATTCCTCAGCGGCGCCTGGGTCACGCTGGTGACCATCGTGCTGCTGGTGCTATTGATGAAAAAAATCCACACCCACTATCAGGCTGTGGGAAATGATTTGCGCATCGACTCCCTGGAGGAGGCCAAGTCTCTTATGGGCCGCGGCAAGGCCGGGAAGCTGATTCTCCCGGTGCAGAGCATCAACCGCTCCTTCCTGAAGGTGCTCAACTGCGCCCAGGATCTGGATTTTGACGAGGTGGAATTCTACCACGTCTGCGGCGACAAGAGCAGCGCGGAGCGGGTGAAGGCCCAGCTGGAGGAATTGGGTGCGCTGCATCCGGGCTGGGAATTCGTCTACGACGTGACGCACTACCGCAACACCGAGGAGGTGCTCATGCGGCACATTGAGGCCGAGCACGCCAAGCTGGACGAGCACCAGCATCTGACGGTGATGATGCCGAATCTGGTGCCCACCGGAAAGGGCGCGCGGCTGCTGCACAACCAGACCACCAAGACCCTGATCCGGCGCATGGAAAAATACCGGAACGTATATGTGTTCCAGATCCCGTATCTCATTTAAAAGTTCAAGCCACCTGCCGAAGCAAACGACAGGTGGCTCTTTGTATATGCAGGAGACAATCAGTTGTTCATGTAACGCAGGAGGATGGAGGCCAGCTGGGCTCTGGTGGCTGCGCCGTTCGGGCTCAGGCTGGTGCTGCTGGTGCCGGAGAGGATGCCGCCGGTGACTGCCCAGCGCATGGCCTCGGCTGCCCAGTTGGAGATGCTGCCGGCGTCATAGAAGCTGTCCAGCGCGTCCATCCGGGCGGGGGTGGCGCTGCTGAGCTGACGGAAACGATAGAGCATGCTCACCAGCTGCTCGCGGGTCAGGAAATCGTCCGGGGCAAACCGGGTGTCGCTGACGCCGGAGGTGATGCCCTTGGCGTAGGCCCAGGTGACGGCGTTTTCATACCAGCAGGCGTTCATATCCGTGAAGGGATTCGTGTAGCAGCTCACGTCCGGCTGGCCGGCGGCGCGGTAGAGCACCGTGACCAACATGGCTCGGGTCATCTCTGCCTCGGGCTTGAACTGGGAATTGGTAACGCCCTGCATGAGGCCGTTGTTGATGCAGTAGTCGATGCCGGCGTGGGCCCAGTTGCTCTCAGCCGGGACGTCGGTCATACTGGCGCTGGCGCAGGCGCTGCCGTCATGATGGCGGCCTGCGGAGGCGATGGTTGCCGGGGTGCTGACGGTGAGACTGCCGCCGGCGCGGTAATACTGGGTGGTCTTTTCCAGCTCCTCGGTGCGGAGCTCATCGTGGCGCATATAGCTGGCCACGTTGTTCACGATTTGAATGGTCCAGGGCGCGTCGTTGGCGGGGTCTACGATCAGGTAGGTGCTGTCGGAGACCTTGCCCGCCACCACCACATAGTGGCCGCGCTCAGAATAGGTGGTCAGATGGATCACCGGAGGGCTGTATGCGCCGGGGTTATTCAGGAAATTGTCCATGGCGGTGGCGAAGGAGCGCTCCAGATAGGTGGCGCCGAAGTCCTGCACATCCCAGGCCATGGTGGCAAAGGGCTCTCCGCCGGTGTAGCCCTTGCCGTTCCAGTAGTCGCCCAGGCGGCCCGGCGTGGCGTTGGCGCCGATGCTGCTCAGCGCCATGGAGATGGACGCGGTGTAGCACTCATAGCCCGCAGCGTCCACGTAGTCGTTCCAGTAGGACGGGTGGAAGTTGGGAGATCCGGCAAGCTGGGACACGTAGCGGATCGTTCCCGCCGACACCGAATCCGTGGAATCATAGTTGATATTCAGATATGGAGAAGCGGACAGCGCAGCGGCGTTTGCATGGGCCATCGGCAGCAAACCCGCCAGCAGCACGACGGCGAGCAAGAATCCAACGCATCGTTTCTTCATGTTGCACCTCTTCGGAAAAGATGGTTAGATTATAACACCGATTTTTACAGTTAACAACCATTTTGTATTGATTTTGTTACTTTTCTGTTACTTTTACAAACAGGGCTCGACGTTTTTGTGAACAATCCCGTTTGCGTTGATAAAGTCCGCAGCCCCAGTCCCAAGATGTTGGTGGAAAGTTTTGTGGAAAAAGGATTTTATGTCAAATCTAAAATTTATTGTAACAGAAATCTCTTTCATTTTTTCCCTGATTTTGCACAAAAAAACACTCCCCGAGGGGAGTGTTTTTACCGGTTACAGTTTGTAATTATTTCAGCAGGCCCATGAGCACGCTCATCAGGTCAAAGCCGCTGCTCTGGGGCTTGGCGGAGGAGACGCTGGGCACCTTTCCGCCCAAGAGGGAGCCCAGAATGCTGGTGATATTGCCGCTGCCCATGAGGGCGCTCATCAGGCCGCCCACAGAGGAGCCGCCGCCGGAGTTCTGGGTCTGCTTGCCCAGCAGGTTCATCAGCAGAGGCGCCAGCATGGCCAGGATCTTGACGGTGCTCTTGGCGCTGACGCCGGAGGCCGCAGAGACCTGCTGCGCGGTCTGGTTGGTGTTGGCGCCCAGCAGATGCATGAGGATCTTGCCGCCGTCCTGCAGATCGACGCCGTTTAAGAAGCTGCCCAGATCGCTGGTGTCAGACTGGGCGTGGCTCTGCAGCGCGCTGGCGAAGCCCGTGGCGGTCTGCTCGTTCTGCGCCTGACCAAGCGCGCCCTGCAGCAGGCTCGGCAGTGCGGCGGAAAGCACGTTCTGCACGTCCTGGGTGGAGGCGCCGGAGGCCTGGCTCAGGCTCTGGACACTGTTGCCGCTCAGCAGAGTGCCCAACAATGCGCTCATATCCATAGTAGTATCTCCTTTTCAAAAAAGTAATTTCAATTTGGATACTATAATTATACGCACTCCCCTTTTCGTTGTCAACAAAAAACCGCATTTTGTCGCTTAGTCGCTCACGGTTGCAATCCAAGTCGGGTATGCGGTATAATGGAACCGGAATTTACAGGAGGTGAAGCTATGGAACAGAAGCTGAACGCCGCCCAGCTGGAGGCTGTGACCACCACCGAGGGCTTCGTGCGCGTCATCGCCGGAGCCGGCAGCGGCAAGACCCGCGCCCTCTCCCACCGGTTCGCCTATCTGGTGAACGACATGGGCATCATGCCGGGGAACATCCTCTGCGTCACCTTCACCAACAAGGCGGCCAACGAGATGCGCCAGCGCATCCACAATCTCACCGGCGACAACGACACCGGCTACATCAACACCTTCCACGGCTTCTGCGTCTCCATTCTCCAGGAGGACAGCTATGCCGTGGGGTATCCCAAGAGCTTTCTGGTGCTGGACAACGCCGACATCGACGACATGCTCCGGATCATCTACGAGGAGCGGAACCTCACTCTCCGGGACATGACCTTCTCCGCTGCCAGAGACATGATCGAGATCCAGAAGCTCTTCCGGAAGCCGGAGTATTATCTCGACCTCATCAACCTCTCCCTGGCGGATTTGCACGAAAAATACGAGCAGGCCACCGGCACCGACGACGTGATCTTTTACGGGTATCTCTATCAGGAGAAGAAGTGCTTCGGGCTGGATTACAACGACCTGATCAAGTTTTCTCTCTACATTTTTAAGGAAAATGAGGCCATCCGCTTAAAATGGCAGCAGCGGCTGGAATACATCATGATCGACGAGTTTCAGGACATCGATCTGCCCCAGTATCAGCTGATGGAGGTGCTCTGCGACTATCACAGGAACCTCTTCGTGGTGGGCGATCCCGACCAGACCGTCTACACCTGGCGCGGGGCGGACATCCGGTATCTGCTGGACTTTGACAAGCAGTACCCTACCACGAAAACCATCATGATGATGCAGAACTACCGCTCTACCCCGCAGATACTCCATGCGGCCAACTCCCTGATCTCCCGGAACCAGAACCGGATGGAAAAGGATCTGCTCCCCACCCTGCCGGACGGAAAGTCCGTTCTCTGCCACCACGCGGAGAATGCGGAGAATGAGGCGGAATGGATTGCCTTTCAGCTCCACGAGCTCCACGATCAGGGGGTGCCCTACGGCGACATGACCATCCTCTACCGGGCCCACTATGTGACCCGCACCGTGGAGACCGTGCTCCAGAAGCGGAAGGTGCCCTATACCATCTACAGCGGCGTCCCTTTCTACGGCCGCATGGAGATCAAGGACGCATTGAGCTATCTTAGGATGATCGCCTATAAGGACGATCTCTCTTTCAGAAGAGTCGCCAACACGCCGAAACGGAATCTGGGCCAGCGGCGGATGCGATTTTTGCAGGAATACGCGGCGCAGAACGGCTGCAGCCTCTATGAGGCCCTTCGGCGGACGCTGGAGGACGAGATCTTCAAGGGCACCAAGGCCGCCAAGTTCGTCAGTCTGGTGGAGGCCTTCGCCGCCGATTACGCCGACCGCCCCATCTCCGAGGTGCTCAATGAGCTTTTGGATCAGAGCGGCTACGAGGCCATGCTCCGCACCGAGGGCAGTCAGGAGCGGCTGGACAATCTGGCGGAGCTGAAGCAGAGTGTGTTTGAATATGAGACCACCTGCGGCGAGGAGGCGGCATTGGAGCACTATCTGGCCCACGTGGCGCTCTTTACCAACGCGGATGTGGCCGAGGAAAAAGGCAAGGTGAAGCTCATGACCGTCCACGCCGCCAAGGGTCTGGAGTTCCCCTATGTCTTTCTCTGCGGCATGAACGAGGGCATCTTCCCCTCCCGGAAAACCCGGACGCTGCCCGGAATGGAGGAAGAGCGCAGGCTGGCTTTCGTGGCCATGACCAGAGCGGAGAAACGGCTCTATCTCTCTGAGGCCGACGGACGCGGCATCGACGGCGCGCCCAGATACCCCTCCCGGTTCGTTCTGGACATCGATCCCTCCCTGCTGGAATACACCGAGACCCCCAGAGAGGGGCTGATCAAGGAGGCAAGGGAGTACATCGAGCACAACGAGAAATTCCTCCCCGCCGAGGCGCCGAAAGCCATGGAAATCGGTCAGCGGGTGCGCCACGCCATCATGGGCGAGGGCACCATCGTGGGCGTTGATTCCGAGAAGGGCGCCCACATCGTCCAGTTTGATGATTTGCCAACTACAAGAAAGATCTCCTTCAAGGCAAAGCTGGAGCCGATTTCGTAAAGAAATAATTGACGGATTGTAACAAATTGTATATAATTACGGTTTAGAATCCAAAAAGATGAAAGGAGAAAACAGATGAAACAAATGAAGAAACTGCTGTCCTGCCTGCTGGCGGTGCTGATGGTGGCTGCGCTGTGCGTCCCCGCCCTGGCAACTGACGGCCCGAAGAACGTCTTCGGCATCGAGAACTACGTGGTTCTGGGCGACAGTCTGGGCACCGGTCTCAACGACAACACCGGCACCAACCAGGACGCCTACGGCAGCTGGGAAAACGGCTACACCGTGAAGCTGGCGGAGATGCTGGGCCTCATCGATGAGAACACCCCCAAGTATATGCCCAACGGCTACAACGAGTACTACTACACCTCCCCCAACGACAGCGGGTTCCACTCCTGGGCCTTCCCTGCCATGCGCACCATGGAGATCCTGCACCAGGTGGACGCGGACTACAACTATGAGATGGACAGATTCGCCTATCTCTGGCTGGACAACGGTGAGCTGAACGAGTCTCTCGGCGACGTGAACGCCATGATTCGCGCCGACATCGCCAAGGCCGATCTCATCACCCTGAACATCGGCGGCAACGACGTGCTGCTCAGCCAGCTGCGCAACACCGCCTGGGAGATTGAGGACAGCCATGAGAGCTCTGGCCTCACCTCCAACATGGTGGTGGATCTGATCTACAGCAAGCTGGGCTTCAAAGACGCGCCGACGCTCCCCGAGGGCGTGAATGAGACCACGATCGTGGCCGAGTTCCTGGCAAAGTTCCTGCCCAACGTCATGAAGGGCTACAACCAGTTTGTCACCAACATTCCCAAGATCATCAAGGCCATCCGGGCCCAGAACAGCACCGCACAGATCGTGGTGCTGGGCATCTTCAACCCCCTGCACTACTCTCTGAGCCTCACCGACGGCAAGCTGCCCGTGACTCTGGGTGAGATGATCGACGGCGTGATGCTGCCCATGAACGTGGCCCTGAAGAACATCTGCGCCCTGAACGGCTGCACCTATGTGGACATCGTGGACGTACCCTGCGACGGCTCCATGCACCCCACCAACGAGGGCTATGTGGAAATCGCCAACCGGATTTATGACAAGCTGAAGGTCATCCGCGCCGACAAGAACTTCGACGATACCCAGGATCTCTCCACGGAGTTCCAGGCCGCCGTCAACTGGGCGGCGGAGCGCAACATCGTCGAGGGTACCAGCGAGACCACCTTCTCCCCCAACGACATCTGCACCCGCGGTCAGATCGTCACCCTGCTGTACCGCATGGCCGGCGAGCCGGAGGTCGAATCCGAGGTCAGCTTCGAGGACGTGGCTGCTGACTCCTACTGTGCCAAGGCAGTGGCCTGGGCCGCTGAAAACGGCATCACCACCGGCGTCACCTCCAGCAAGTTCTGCCCCGACCAGACCTGCACCCGCGCGCAGATCGTCACCTTCCTCTATCGCTTCGATCAGAAGTTCAACCCCGACGCAAAGCAGTCCAAGCTGGATCTGTCCGCCAAGTTCCACGATGTGGCGCTCTCCGCATACTACTTCGCGCCTGTCACCTGGGCTGTGAAGAACGGCATCACCCAGGGCGTAAGCAGTGTACTTTTTGCCCCGCTGCAGGGCTGCACCCGCGCCGAGGCAGTCACCTTCCTGTTCCGTTACGCAAACTAAATCGCAACCATAACACCAATCCCCCGTCTGCGGACGGGGGATTGGTGTTATGGTATCCTTTGTATACAAAAATCCTCCGCACCGGAATCGGTGCGGAGGATCGGTTTTCTTGAGGGTGTTCTGCCGTGCGAATTACTCGTTGATCGCGGCCTGAGCAGCGGCGAGGCGGGCGATCGGCACGCGGAAGGGGCTGCAGGAGACGTAGTCGAGGCCGACCTTGTGGAAGAACTCCACAGAGCTCGGGTCGCCGCCGTGCTCGCCGCAGACGCCCAGGTGCAGCTCGGGACGGGTCTCGCGGCCCAGCTTCGCAGCCATGGCCACCAGCTTGCCGACGCCTTTCTGGTCAACGCGGGCGAAGGGATCGTTCTCGTAGATCTTGTGATCGTAGTAGGCGCCGAGGAACTTACCGGCGTCGTCACGGCTGAAGCCGAAGGTCATCTGGGTCAGGTCGTTGGTGCCGAAGGAGAAGAACTCGGCCTCCTTGGCGATCTCGTCCGCGGTCAGAGCGGCGCGCGGGATCTCGATCATGGTGCCCACCAGGTACTTCATGTCGGAACCGGCAGCGGCGATGATCTCATCAGCGGCCTTGACAACGACGTCCTTGACGAACTTGAGCTCCTTGACTTCGCCAACCAGCGGGATCATGATCTCAGGAACCATGGTCCACTCGGGGTGACGGGCCTGGACAGCCAGCGCAGCCTTGATGACGGCGCGGGTCTGCATCTCAGCGATCTCGGGATAAGTGACGGCCAGACGGCAGCCGCGATGACCCATCATGGGGTTGAACTCGTGGAGGCCGGCGATGATGGCCTTGATGTCGGCAACGGTCTTGCCCTGAGCCTCGGCGAGGGCGGCGATGTCGGCTTCCTCAGTGGGAACGAACTCGTGGAGCGGGGGATCCAGGAAGCGGATGGTGACAGGATTGCCTTCCATGGCCTCGTAGATGCCCTCGAAGTCCGCCTGCTGCATGGGCTCCAGCTTGGCCAGAGCAGCCTTGCGCTCCTCGACGGTGTCGGAGCAGATCATCTGACGGAACACGGGGATACGATCCTCGTTGAAGAACATGTGCTCGGTACGGGTCAGGCCGATGCCCTGGGCGCCCAGCTCGCGAGCCTTGCGGGCATCCTCGGGGGTGTCGGCGTTGGTGCGGACCTGCAGGCGACGATACTTGTCAGCCCAGGCCATGATGCGGCCAAACTCGCCGGCGATGGAGGCGTCGACAGTGGGAATCACGCCGTCGAAGATGTTGCCGGTGGAGCCGTCGATGGAGATGAAGTCGCCCTCGTGGTAGGTCTTGCCGGCCAGCTCGAACTGCTTGTTCTCCTCGTCCATCTTGATCTCGCCGCAGCCGGAGACGCAGCACTTGCCCATGCCGCGGGCAACGACAGCAGCGTGGCTGGTCATGCCGCCGCGTACGGTCAGGATGCCCTGAGCGGCCTTCATGCCCTCGATGTCCTCGGGGCTGGTCTCGAGACGGACCAGAACGACCTTCTCGCCGCGCTCGTTCCACTCTTTGGCTTCCTCAGCGGTGAAGACGACCTTGCCGCAGGCAGCGCCGGGGCTGGCGCCCAGGCCCTTGCCGATGGGAGTGGCGCTCTTCAGAGCGGCGGTATCGAACTGCGGGTGCAGCAGGGTGTCGAGGTTGCGGGGATCGATCATAGCAACAGCCTTCTTCTCGTCGATCATGCCCTCGTCCACCAGGTCGCAGGCGATCTTCAGAGCGGCC
>CAMHPQ010000014.1 GCA_946187035.1 uncultured Clostridia bacterium
TGGAGTTTGACTACTCCACCGTCCACGCGGTGCAGACCATCAAGCGCAACGGCTACGAGGCCATCATCATCAACAACAACCCCGAGACCGTCTCCACCGACTACACCTGCTCGGACAAGCTCTATTTCGAGCCGCTGACCGTGGAGGACGTCATGAACATCATCGATCTGGAGCAGCCCAGGGGCGTCATCGCCACCCTGGGCGGCCAGACTGCCATCAATCTGGTGGAGCCCCTGATGGAGCGGGGCGTGCGGCTCATCGGCACCGACGCCGACGCCATTGAGCGAGCCGAGAACCGCGACTGCTTTGAAAAGCTGCTGCTCTCCCTGGACATCCCCCAGCCCCCCGGAGAGGCCGTCACCAACATTGAGGCCGGCGTGGAGGCCGCAGCCCGGATCGGGTATCCGGTGCTGGTGCGCCCCAGCTACGTCCTCGGCGGCAGAGCCATGCAGATCGTGGCGGAGGAAGCGAGTCTGCGGCACTACCTCCTGAACGCCGTCCGCATCGACGAAAAGCAGCCCGTGCTGGTGGACAAGTACATCATCGGCAGAGAGGTGGAGGTGGACG
The DNA here is from genome assembly GCA_946187035.1 of uncultured Clostridia bacterium. GTDB lineage: Bacteria > Bacillota > Clostridia > Oscillospirales > Oscillospiraceae > CAG-103. The sequence continues at coordinate 568 of CAMHPQ010000014.1, forward strand.
CCGTCTGCGACGGGGAGAACGTCTTCGTCCCCGGCATCATGGAGCATGTGGAGCGCACCGGCGTCCACTCCGGCGACAGCATCAGCGTCTATCCCGCCGTCAGCCTCTCGGACAAGGTGAAGGAGACCATCCTCGACTATACCCGTCGCTTGGGCCTCGGCATCGGCATCGTGGGTCTGTATAACATCCAGTTCATCGTGGATCGCAGCGACAACGTCTACATCATCGAGGTGAATCCCCGCTCCAGCCGGACGGTGCCCTTCATCTCCAAATCCACCGGCTGGTCTCTGGCGGACATCGGCACCCTGGCCATGCTGGGGAAGACCCTGCCGGAGCAAGGCATCCACGTCCTCTGCCCGGAGGACAAGCCCAGATACTACGTCAAGGCCCCGGCCTTCAGCTTCAGCAAGATCGCGGGTCTCGACGCCTACCTCTCCCCCGAGATGAAATCCACCGGCGAGGCCATCGGCTATGACCGCGCCCTGAACCGCGCCCTTTACAAGGCCCTCCAGGCCAGCGGCATGAACGTCACCAACGCCGGCACGGTCTTCGTCACCATCGCCGACGCCGACAAGGACGAGGCCCTGCCGCTGATCCGTAGATTCTACGATCTCGGCTTCAACATCGAGGCCACCGGCGGCACCGCCCGGTTCCTCAAGGAGCACGGCATCCGCACCAGAGTGAAGAAAAAGCTCTCCGAGGGCAGCGACGAGATCCTCCAGTCCATCCGCCGGGGCTACGTCAGCTACGTCATCAACACCCACGACATCAGCAGCATGTCCAGCCACTCCGACGGCTACGAGATCCGCCGCTGCGCCGTGGAGAACAACGTCACCATTTTCACCGCTCTGGACACCGTTCGGGTCCTCCTGGACGTGCTGGAGGAGATCACCATCAGCATTTCCACCATTGATATGTGAGAACGTAGGGCGGGGACCTGTGCCCCGCCGTAGATTCCACACCATTCCCAAAGCGGCGGGGCACAGGTCCCCGCCCTACAGAGGAAGAACAATGCTTCAATCTACTTTTACCATCATCCAATCCAAAGCCCTGACGGCTTCGGTGCAGGAGCTGAAGCTCAAAGGCGACTGCTCCGCCATCACCGTGCCGGGGCAGTTCGTGCAGGTGGAGGTGCCGGGGAAATTCCTCCGGCGGCCCTTCTCCGTGGTGGACTGGGAGGAGAACCTTCTGACCCTCTGCGTCCGGAGATCCGGCCGCGGCACCGACATCCTCTGCAATCTCGACGCCGGCACAGAGCTGAATCTGCTCACCGGTCTCGGCAACGGCTTTACCACCCGGCACGTGACCCCGCTGCCCCTGCTGGTGGGCGGCGGCAGCGGCGTGGGCGCCCTCTATGCTCTGGCGAAAAACCTCACCAACCGAGGCAAGGTGGTCTCGGCGGCCCTGTGCTTCCGGACTGCGGCGGACGTGTATTATGTCAACCAGTTTGCAGAATTGGACGCACAGGTGTATATTTATACTGAGGACGGCTCAATAGGCGAGAAAGGCAACGCCCTGGACGCTCTGGAGCTGACCCACTCCCAGCTCTTCGCCTGCGGCCCGCTGGCCATGCTGGCGGCGCTGGACGCCAATGAAGAGCTGGACGCCCAGTTCAGTCTGGAGGCCCGGATGGGCTGCGGCTTCGGCGCCTGCATGGGCTGCACCATCGAGACCACGGAGGGCCCCAAGCGGGTCTGCGCCGACGGCCCGGTCTTCCCCGGAGGTGTGATCCAATGGTAAACACGACGGTAAATCTCTGCGGGATCGATCTGACAAATCCCGTGATTCCCGCCAGCGGCACCTTCGGCTACGGGCTGGAGTTCGCCAAATTCTACGACATCAACTGCCTGGGCAGCTTCTCCTGCAAGGGCACCACTTTGGAGCCGCGCATCGGCAACCCCGCACCCCGGATCGCCGAGGGCAACGCGGGGATGCTGAACAGCGTCGGGCTCCAGAACCCCGGCATCGACCACGTGGTTTCCCACGAGCTGCCCAAGATGGCAGAGGTATTTCACAAACCCATCCTGGCCAATGTCTGCGGCTTCTCCGTGGAGGAATATGTGCAGGTGGCAGAGAAGTTCGACGCCTGCGAGCAGGTGGGCTGGCTGGAGCTGAACATCTCCTGCCCCAACGTCCACGGCGGCGGCATGGGCTTCGGCACCAGCTGTGAATCCGCAGCGGAGGTCACGGCGGCGGTGAAGGCTGCCACCACGAAACCGCTGATCGTGAAGCTCACCCCCAACGTGACGGACATCGTCTCTATCGCCAAAGCCTGCGAGGAGGCCGGGGCCGACGGTCTGAGTCTCATCAACACGGTCATGGCCATGCGCATCGATCTGAACACCCGAAAACCGGTTTTGAAGAACCTCACCGGCGGCCTCAGCGGCCCGGCGGTGTTCCCGCTGGCGGTGAGAATGGTGTGGCAGGTCTACGAGGCCGTGAGCATCCCGATTCTCGGTCTCGGCGGCGTCAGCAGTGCCGAGGACGTGATCGAAATGATGCTGGCCGGCGCCACCGCCGTGGGCGTGGGGGCCGCCAATCTGAAAAATCCCTTCGCCTGCAAGAACATCATCGAACAACTGCCGGCTGCCATGGAAAAGTATGGCATCACCGACTTACAATCTATCATAGGAGGCGCACATCATGGGTAAAGACGTCATCATCGCCTGCGATTTCCCCAGCGCAGCACACGCGCTCCGGTTTCTGGAGCAGTTCGGGGACGAGCGTCCCTTCGTGAAGATCGGCATGGAGCTGTTTTACTCCGCCGGACCCAACATCGTCCGCTCCCTGAAGCAGCGGGGGCACAAGGTCTTTCTGGATTTGAAGCTCTGCGACATCCCCAACACCGTGGGCCGCAGCATGCGCATCCTCCGGGAGCTGGGGGCCGATATGGTCAACGTCCACGCTTACGGCACCATCAAAATGATGGAGGCCGCCCTGGAGGGTCTGACGCGCCCCGACGGCACCCATCCCCTGCTGATCGCCGTGACCCAGCTCACCAGCACCGACCAGCAGAGAATGCAGAACGAGCTGCTGATCGACCGGCCCCTGGAGGAAGTGGTGCTCCAGTACGCCGCCAATGCCAGAGCCGCCGGACTGGACGGCGTGGTCTGCTCCCCGCTGGAGTCTGTGGCCGTCCACGAGCGCTGCGGCAGCGGCTTCCTCACCGTGACCCCCGGCGTCCGGTTCGCCGCCGCCCAGCCCACCGACGACCAGGTGCGCATCACCACCCCCGCCAACGCCAAGGCCCTGGGCAGCGATTACATCGTGGTGGGCCGCCCCATCACCAAGGCCGAGGACCCCGTGGCAGCCTACCACCGCTGTGTAGAGGAGTTTGTGGGGTAAAATCCCGGTAAATTCCAGTTTATCGGGGCGTTGGATTCCGCTTGAAAGGCTTCTCCTTGAGGAGAAGCTGGCTCGCGAAGCGAGACTGATGAGGTGGCAAAACGATCTGGGCAGTGCAAGGTTTCCACCTCATCCGTCACGGCTATTTTCCGCCGTGCCACCTTCCCCTCAAGGGGAAGGCTTCGCTCTCATCAGCTGCCCGCTAAACTGGAATTTGAATCGCCCGTCAATAATTATGTAAACCACATTTCTCAGGAGGTCATCCTATGAAGCAAACCATTGCCCGCCGTCTGCTGTCCATCGGGGCCGTGTTTCTCAGACCCGAGGATCCCTTCACCTGGGCCAGCGGCATCAAGAGCCCGGTGTATACCGACAACCGCCTGATTCTCACGGCTCCCACCGTCCGCAGCGAGGTGGAGACCGCCATCGCCGTGACCGTCCAGCGGGAGTTTCCCGAGTGCGAGGCGCTCATGGGCACCGCCACCGCCGGCATCGCCCACGCCGCCATCGCCGCCCATCTGATGAACATTCCCATGGGCTATGTCCGCTCCAGCAGCAAGGATCACGGCCGCCAGAACCGCATCGAGGGCCATCTGGAGCCCGGCGACAAGGTGGTGGTCATTGAGGATCTGATCTCCACCGGCGGCAGCGTCATCCAGACCGTGGACGCCCTGCGGGAATTCGGCGCCGAGGTGCTGGGCGTGGTGAGCATCTTCACCTACAACATGGCCCGCGGCAAGGAGGCCCTGAAGAACGCCGACATCAAGGCCGTCAGCATCACCGATCTGGACGCCCTGTGTGAGGCCGCCGCTGCCGAAGGCTACATCGACCAGGCCGACATTGCCCGCGTGCTGAAATTCCGGGACGATCCGCTGGATGAGAGTTGGATGACTGCAGAGTAAGACAGTGTGGAGTTAGGAGTGTGGAGTGTGGAGTTTAAAAGAGATTCCACATTTCAGCGAGAAATTGGAGTTTATCGAGCAGATGCGTAATGACTGCCTGAACTCACTCGGCTCCCTCTGTGAGGGAGCTGGCACGGCGGGTAATAGCCGTGACTGAGGGAGAGAGCCCTGCCAAATAGGCCAAAGCACATGTAGTTCAGCCTTTGTCCAACGTTCGCTCCCTCAGTCTCGCTGCGCTCGACAGCTCCCTCGCCGAGGGAGCCAAGGACTGCACAGCATTATCCAACATCACGATAAACTGGAATTTGAACATACACTCTCATCATTCCTTCCCGAAAGGAGATTTGATATTGAAGCATCTCATCGACATCCGCGATCTGACGCAGGCGGAGATCGTCTCCCTGCTGGATCTGGCGGACGACATCGTGGCGCACCCGGAGGAATACCGGGAAAAGTGCCACTATAAAAAGCTGGCCACCCTGTTTTTCGAGCCCAGCACCCGCACGCGGCTGAGCTTCGAAGCCGCCATGTATGAACTGGGCGGTCAGGTGCTCGGCTTCTCCGAGGCTGCCAGCTCCTCCGCCAGCAAGGGCGAGAGCGTCAGCGACACCATCCGCGTGGTGGGCTGCTACGCCGACATCATCGCCATGCGGCACCCCAAAGAGGGCGCGCCCATGGTGGGGGCCATGCACTCCACCGTGCCCATCATTAACGCGGGCGACGGCGGCCACAACCACCCCACCCAGACCCTCACCGATCTCATGACCATCCGGAGGGAGAAGGGTCGTCTTGACAACTTCACCATCGGCTTCTGCGGCGACCTGAAATTCGGCCGCACGGTGCACTCGCTGATCGCAGCCCTCAGCCGCTGCGAGAACGTGAACTTCGTGCTCATCAGCCCGGAGGAATTGAAGCTCCCCAGCTACATCAAAAAGGACGTGCTGCAGGAGCAGGGCCTCCCCTATGTACAGACCACGGATCTCACCGCCGTGATGCCGGAGCTGGACGTGCTCTACATGACCAGAGTCCAGCGGGAGCGGTTCTTCAACGAGGAGGACTATCTCCGGCTGAAGGACAGCTACATCCTCACCCCGGAGAAGCTGCAGAACGCAAAACCGGATCTCTCCATCCTGCACCCGCTGCCCCGGGTCAACGAGATCGACACCGCCATCGACGCAGACCCCAGAGCCTGCTATTTCCGCCAGGCGCTCAACGGCAAATACGTCCGCATGGCCCTGATCCTCAAGCTCTTGGAGGAGGCACAGCATGAACATTGATTCCATCCAGAACGGCATCGTCATCGACCACATCCGCGCCGGCGGCGCCATGGAGCTCTATCGGCTCTTGAAGCTGGGCAAGCTGGACTGCCCCGTGGCCATCATCAAAAACGCCCCCAGCGGGAAGATGGGCAAGAAGGACATCATCAAGATCGACTCCGTCTCCGCCATCGACATGAATCTGGACGTGCTGGGCTTCGTGGACCCCGACGCCACCATCAACGTGATCAAAGACGGGAAGCTGGCCGGGAAGAAGCACGCCGGCCTCCCGGAGCGGATCGAAAACGTGCTCAAATGCCGCAACCCCCGCTGCATCACCAGCGTGGAGCCGGATCTGCCCCAGGTGTTCCAGCTGGCCAACCGGGAGACCAAGACCTACCGCTGCATCTACTGCGAGGCAAAGGCGGAGCTGATCAAGTAAATTCAGTGTGGAGTGTGGAGTTAGGAGTGTGGAGTTTCAATATGATTTCACATTCCAGCGGTTAATTGGAGTTTATCGGTGCATTCAGCTAGAACACCGTAGGGCGGGGACCGGGGCCCCGCCGTTGGTCCGCAGCAGAAATGATGCGGCGGGGCACAGGTCCCCGCCCTACACGAAGAAAGCGATAAACTATCATTTGAATCCTTAAAACACATCTCATCCTCACGCGCAAAAAGGAGCTGCCATGGAACCCTATATGATCCCCACCGGGGACGGCGAGGCGGAATTCACCGAGAAGCGCTCCTCCTTCCTGGGCCATGTGCGCATGGTCGAGACCGAGGACGAAGCCCGGGACTTCATCGCCGCCATGAAAAAACAATATCACGACGCTCGGCACAACTGCTGGTGCTACCGGATCCAGGAGGGGCCGGAGCGCTATTCCGACGACGGCGAACCCCAGGGCAGCGCCGGCATCCCCATGCTGGAGGTCTTTAAACGGGAGAACGTCACCAATGTGGTCTGCGTGGTGACCCGGTATTTCGGCGGCGTTCTGCTGGGCACCGGCGGGCTCCTGCGGGCCTACACCAAGAGCGCCAAGGACGCCCTCACCGCCGCGGGGGTCAGCAGCGTGAGAAGATGGGTCTCGCTGGACGTGCCCTGCGGCTACGCCCTCTTTGAGCGGATGAAAAATGCCGTGGCCGCCCTGAACGGCACCGTAGACGGCGTGGATTACGGCGCGGACATGACCCTGCACATTCTCCTGCCGGAGGAAACTGTGGAGGAATTCCGGATTCAGCTTCGGGATCTCACCGCCGGGAGCGCTGAGGCCACCATCACCGGAGAGGCCATGAAGGCTGTGCCGGTCGCCGCAAATGATTGACATAACATAATTATGTAAACTAACAGCACCGCAGAAAGATCTGCGGTGCTGTTGTTGTAAATTGGGAGTTTGTAGGGCTGATACTTACGCCAGATTCAAAGCGTGTCATTGCGAACCAGTGCGCACACTGGTGTGGCAATCCGTTCTCTTGCAATACTGACTGAATACTTGCAAAATGTTGGGCGAATCCGTTTTGTCTCAACGTTCTGCTTGTCTTTACTCCGCCGCCGGGAGATGCGGATTGCCACGTCGCTTCGCTCCTCGCAATGACATTCTTTTCTAGTTCGCTGCAAAATCCTGCATCCCGATTAATTAGAATATGAACGTTTATTTAATATTTCTGAAATATTTTCGTAAATTATTTACAATAATTTTCGGATGTGGTAATCTGGAATCACGAAAGCAAGGGGGGGTGCGGAGATGGAAGCATTTGCTGGTTCCCGGCGGCTTTTGGGGCTGAACGCAATTTCCCATCTGCTGGTGGACGCCCTCTGCGCGGCGACGGTGTTCGGATCGGCTGCGGCGGCGGACGCGAACATGATCGTGCTCTACAACACGCTGGCCTTTTCCACCCAGTGTCTGGTGGGGCTGGCGGCGGACAAAATCAGACAGCACGGCGTCGCGGCGGCGGTCTCCATGCTGCTGGTGGTGCTGGGCTATGTCCTTCCCCTGCCGATCTGGATTCGGATTCTCGGCATCGGCCTCGGCAACAGCGTGTTCCACGTGGCGGGCGGCTCCATGACCCTGGAGCGGAGCCGCGGAAAAGCCGGCGCGCTTGGCGTATTCGTGGCACCGGGAGCCATCGGCGTGACGGTGGGCACCCTCTGGCCGCAGCTGGGAGCGGTGTTTGCCATCCTGCTGACCCTCTGCGCCCTACTGGTGATCCCCTTGAGCCGCTCGTCACCGGCGGAACGGCAGGCGCAGCCCGCCGAAGTCTCCCTGCTGATCCCGATTCTGCTGACTGCGGCAGTGGCGGTGCGGGCGGTGGGCGGCAGCGCGGTGCACTTCCCGTGGAAAACCGGGGTCGCCGCGGCGCTGATGATGACATTCTTCGTGTTCCTGGGCAAAACGTTGGGCGGCTTCGTCTGTGACCGGATCGGGGCGAAGAAAAGCGCGTGGATCTCCATCGTCCCCGCCGCCGTGCTGATCGCCTTCTGCTCCAATTGGGCCGTTCCCGGGCTGGCGGGGCAGTTCCTCTTAAACCTCACCATGCCGGTGACGCTGTGGCTTCTCTATCGGGCCATGCCGGATGCCCCGGGGTTCGCCTTCGGACTGGCAGCCTCCGCCCTCTGGCCCGGCACCGTTCTGGGCGGGCTCATGACCCTCACCGGCCCGGCGCTGTGGCTCTGCGTGATCCTGAGTTTTCTGTTCGGCCTCTGGGCGATTCTGTATTCGGAAAAGAAGATCTTCGAGAGAAAGGATGAAAACCATGAAAAGACTCGTTGACACCCTGGGCGCGGTTTTGACCGCCATCTGCCTGTGCATCTTCTCCGCCAGGGCGGACTCTCTCAGCGGCGGCGTTCTGGTGGTGGGCTTGGGCGTCGTTGTGCTGATCGTGGCGGTGGTGGCCATCGCCTGCAGCCTGCTGATCCGCGCCATCCAGAAGCGGCGGAACAATAAGAAATGAGTCTCCTGCTCCCCTGTCTGCTGACCGTGGCCGTTGAGACGATCTTTCTGATGCTGTTCGGCTATCGGGATCGGAACGCAGTTTCCATCATCGTTTTGGTAAACGTGATCACGAATCTGCTGCTGAACCTCACCCTGGCTCTGGTGGGCCGCACGTGGATCACCGCGCTGCTGCTGGAATGTCTGGTGGTGGCGGCGGAATACTGGGTCTACGCCCTGGCCTTTGGTCGGGGTCGGAGGCTGTTTCTCCTCACCCTCGGGGCCAACGTGCTCTCCTGGGGGATCGGGCTGATGCTGTTTTCGCCTTTTTGTTGACACAGCAGCATTTTTTGGATATAATATCGGAGTTTGAAATCGAATGAAAAGGTGAAAGCACATGGATTATCGGCAGGAGATCGAGCGTCGCCGGACGTTCGCCATCATATCCCACCCCGACGCGGGCAAGACCACGCTGACGGAAAAGCTGCTGCTCTACGGCGGGGCCATCCAGCTGGCGGGCAGTGTCAAGGGCAAGGCCACCGCGCGGCACGCGGTTTCCGACTGGATGGAGCTGGAGAAGCAGCGCGGCATCTCCATCACCTCCTCGGTCATGCAGTTTGAGTACAACGGCTACTGCATCAACATCCTGGACACCCCCGGCCACCAGGACTTCTCCGAGGACACCTACCGCACCCTCATGGCCGCCGACAGCGCCGTCATGGTCATCGACGCCGCCAAGGGCATCGAGCCCCAGACCAGGAAGCTCTTCAAGATCTGCGCCATGCGGCACATCCCCATCTTCACCTTCATCAACAAGCTGGACCGGGAGGCCCGCGACCCCTTCGAGCTCATGGAGGAGCTGGAAAAGGAGTTCGGCATTGGCACCTATCCGGTGAACTGGCCCATCGGCTGCGGCCACGACTTCAAGGGCGTGTTCGACCGGGATCGCCGGGAAATCCTGGCCTTCCAGGAGTTCCACCGGGGCCAGAACAAGATCTCTGCCATCGAGTGCGAGCTCACGGACACGGAGCGTCTGGACGAGCTGATCGGTCATCTGATGCGGGAGAAGCTGGTGGAGGACATCGAGCTGCTGGACGGCGCCAGCTATGAATTCGATCTGGACGCGGTGCGGGCCGGCGAGCTGAGCCCCGTGTTCTTCGGCTCCGCTTTGACCAACTTCGGCGTGGAGCCCTTCCTGGAAAACTTCCTCAGTATGACCACCTCCCCCCTGCCCAGAGAGACCGCCGAGGGCGAGGTGGACCCCATGGGCGAGGATTTCTCCGCCTTCGTCTTTAAGATCCAGGCCAACATGAACAAGGCCCACCGGGACCGCATCGCCTTCATGCGCATCTGCTCCGGCAGATTTGAGCGGGACAAGGAGTATCTCCACGTCCAGGGCGGCAAGGTCTTGAAGCTGGCCCAGCCCCAGCAGATGATGGCCCAGGAGCGCGCCATCATCAACGAGGCCTTCGCCGGGGACATCATCGGCGTATTCGACCCCGGCATCTTCTCCATCGGCGACACCGTCTGCGCCGCCAAGCACAAGGTGCAGTTTGAGGGCATCCCCACCTTCGCGCCGGAGCACTTCAGCGTCATCTCTCAGGTGGACACCATGAAGCGCAAGCAGTTCACCAAGGGCGTCACTCAGATCGCCCAGGAGGGCGCCATCCAGATGTTCCACGCCCCCAACTCCGGCATGGAGGAGGTCATCGTGGGCGCTGTGGGCGTGCTGCAGTTCGAGGTGCTGGAGTACCGTTTGAAGAACGAGTACAACGTGGACATCCGCAGAAGAGACCTCAGCTACGGCTACATCCGCTGGATCGAAAAGACCCCCAAGAAGCCCGACGAGCTGAATCTCGCCAGCGACACCCGCTGGGTGCAGGACTTCCACGGAAAGGATCTGCTGCTGTTCAACAACGAGTGGTCCATCCGCTGGGCGGAGCAGAAAAATGAGGGTCTGGAGCTCTCGGAGTTCAGCAGAAACTGGTAAGAAAATATCAAAAGCAAACGCACCGTTGATGCAGCGCGTTTGCTTTTTTCTATTCTTTTTTTCCGGATCGAATATACAGGTCCTCGGTTTCTCTCTGCGCCCGGATCAGCTTCTCCGCTGCTGCAGCAGGATCATCCCTCTGCAGCAGCTCGATCGCATCTGTCACGGCATTGAACAGCCGCAGATACATTCTCTGGTACAGCTCCATAGCATCACCTCCAACAGGTATATTTTAAGGACTATATCCTTAAAATGCAACAGGAAATCTGCTATTCCAGTATGCTGTTTTTCGGTGATGTTTATGTATACTTCCCGAATCAGAGATTTACGCGAGGATCATGATCTTTCGCAGGCTGCCGTTGCCAAATTGCTGAATGTCCATCAGACCACCTATTCCGATTACGAGTTGGGGCGGAATATTCCGGTCGCCGCTCTGCACAAGCTGGCGGATTATTATGACGTCAGCGTAGATTATCTGCTGGGCCGTACGGATGTATCAAAACCTTATCCCAAGCATAAAAGCACAGTTTGACACTGTTTTTTTCGAGCGCAAAAAATTTTTTGAATTTTTCAAAAAATAAAAAGGATTTTCCGAACAAATGTAGTATTAGGGTATTGCAAGGCTATTTTTGCAATACCCTGATTCTTGTTGAGGAGGGATTTTCATGGAGGACGCGAGACAGGCCAGAGAGGCGGCGGAAAAGCTGCTGATCGGCCCCTACGGCGTGCTGTCTTCGGAGTCCAGAGGCCGGCGGGAGCCCGAGGAGCCCTGCACCATGCGCACCTGCTTCCAAAGGGACATCGACCGCATCACCCACTCCAAATCCTTCCGGAGACTGAAGCACAAGACCCAGGTGTTCCTGCAGCCCGAGGGCGACCACTACCGCACCCGCCTGACCCACACCCTGGAGGTCTCGAGGCTTGCACGAACCATCAGCCGGGCTTTGCGCTTAAACGAGGATCTCACCGAGGCCATCGCCCTGGGCCACGATCTGGGCCACACCCCCTTCGGCCACGCGGGAGAGCGGGCATTGAACGCCATCTTCACCGGCGAGGGCTTTCGCCACTATGAGCAGAGCCTCCGGGTGGTGGATCGCCTGGAGCGGGAGGGCCGGGGCCTCAATCTCTGCGACGAGACCCGCATCGGCATTTTGAACCACACCACCGGGGAGCCGAAGGACACCCTGGAGGCCGACGTGGTGCGCCTCAGTGACCGGGTGGCCTACATCAATCACGATCTGGACGACGCCATCCGCGGCGGCATCGTGCAGCCCGAGGACGTGCCCCAAATCGTCCGGGAGCGGATCGGCAACCGGAACTCCGAGCGGATCAATTCCATCCTCACGGACATCATCGCAAACAGCCAGAACGGCGTGCTGCAGATGTCGCCCGACATGCAGGAGGCGGTGGACACCTTCCATAAATATATGTTCGAGGCGGTCTACCACAACCCCGTGGCCAAGGGCGAGGAGCGGAAGGTGGAGGACATCCTCGGCGCCATCTGGGAATACTACGTAAAGCACATCGGCCAGCTGCCGGAGCTCTACCGGAAGGTGGCCATGGAGGAAGGCCCCGAGCGGGCCGTCTGCGACTACGTCTCCGGCATGACCGACAGCTACACCATGGAGGTCTACGGGAGGCTGTTCATCCCCGCCGCGTGGAGCATTAAGTGAGTGTGATTGCGAGGCTGAATGGTCTGATTAACATCAATCTAAAATGGTGTCATTGCGAACCAGTGCGCACACTGGTGTGGCAATCCGTTTCTCCTTGGGAGGCAGTTGGATGACCTACTATGTCTATATTCTCGCAAATTCTACAAATACTGCCATCTACACCGGGGTGACAAACGATCTGCTTCGTCGATTGGAGGAGCATCAAGCCCACATCGATCCAAACAGCTTTACCGCAAAATATGGCGTAACAAAACTGGTTTACTTTGAAACAACAAGTGATATATACGCAGCGCTTGAGAGAGAAAAGCAAATCAAAAGCTGGAATCGAAAGCGGAAAAACAAGCTGGTGGAATCCAAAAATCCTCATTGGGAGGATCAATTGAAGAAACTGCTATCATAAACTCCGCCGCAGGGGGATGCGGATTGCCACACCAGTGTGCGCACTGGTTCGCAATGACACGCTTTGAGTCTGGAGAGAAATTGGGTACTACTCCATCGCTGTTTTCAAGCTGCTCTTTGTTTTCCGGTTGTTGGAAAAGAATAATTATCGTTTCGTTTCTGGAGGACTAGATATGGAATCGCCAAGAGATCGTGTCAGACGACTGGCTCAAGAACAAGGGATTTCTTTTTATAGAGTAGAAAGGGCATGCGGCCTTGCAAATGGTTTTTTAACTCCTGGAAAGGCACAAAGCATTACATATGAGCGTGCAGTAAGAATTGCAAAGTTTCTTAACACTTCGCCCGAGTATATCTTAACTGGGCAAAAAACAAAAGTAATAGTTTCCAGCAATATTGAACCATTATCGCAAGAAGAGATAGAGTTTATTCAGCTATTGTCCACAGTTCCGCAGTCTACTCGAAAAGTTGCATTGGCTGCTGCAACAGCAGTGCTGGAAGCATTGTCTGATACTTAATATCAGTGCAGTATAATGCTTAAATGCAAATATTATCTATATCTATTTTTGAAAGGAGGTCAAACCCATGGCATTCTCCGAGCTCTTTTTGCAGGAGCTGGCGGAGCGCAACGACATCGTGGACGTGGTGAGCAGCTATGTCCAGCTCACCAAACGCAGCGGGTCCAATCTGTTTGGCCTCTGCCCCTTCCACAGTGAAAAGACCCCGTCGTTCTCGGTGGCGCCGGACAAGCAGATCTATCACTGCTTCGGCTGCGGCAAGGGCGGCAGCGTCATCGGCTTCATCATGGAGATCGAAAACCTCTCCTTCCCCGACGCGGTGGCCTTTCTGGCGAGGCGGGCCGGCATGGCCATCCCCGAGCAGGAGGACGACCCCAACGCCAAAAAACGGGAGCGAATGCTCTCCCTGAACCGGGAGGCGGCCAGGTTTTTCTACGAGCAGCTGAAGGCCCCCTCGGGGGCGCCGGCGCGGGAATATCTGCAGCGGCGGCAGCTCAGCGGGCGCACCGCCACAAACTTCGGTCTCGGCTTCGCCCCGGACGCCTGGCACAGTCTCACCGATGCCATGAAGGCCAAAGGCTTTACCGAGCGGGAGCTCTTCGACGCGGGGCTGGTGCGCAACCGGAACGGCAACGTCTACGACACCTTCCGCAACCGGCTCATGTTCCCGGTGATCGACGTCCGCGGCAACGTGATCGGCTTCTCCGGGCGCATTCTGGGCGACGGGGAACCCAAATATATGAACTCCCCGGAGACCATCGTCTTCAGCAAAAGCCACAACCTCTTCGGTCTGAATCTGGCGAAAAAGTCCAAAATGGGCTTCATCATTCTGGTGGAGGGCAACGTGGACGTGGCGAGCCTCCATCAGGCGGGCTTCGACTGCGCGGTGGCCTCTCTGGGCACCTCATTGACGCCGGAGCAGGCCAGACTTTTGAGCCGCTACACCAACGAGATCGTCATCGCCTACGACGGCGACAACGCCGGGCAGAAGGCCGCCCAGCGGGCCATCGGCCTGTTGGAAAAGCTGGACATGCGGGTGCGGGTGCTCCGGATGGAGGGCGCGAAAGACCCCGACGAGTACATCAAAAATTTCGGCGCCGACGCCTTCCGGAATCTGCTGGAGGGCTCGGAAAACCACATCGAGTACCGGCTCCAGAGCGTCCAGCAAAAATACGATCTCAAAGTGGACGAGCAGAAGGTCAGCTATGTCAAGGAGGCCGCCGGCGTCATCGCCCAGCTCCCGGGCAGTGTGGAGCGGGAGGTCTACGCCATGCGGGTGGCCGAGCAGGCGGGCATCCCCAACACCGCGGTGCTGGACGAGATCAAGCGGCAGCGGAAAAACAAGCTCCGCACCGCCCAACGAGAGCTGACCCGGGACCAGCTGCGGCCCATCCGACAGCAGGAGAAGCGCAGCGGCGTCCGGTACGAAAACCCCCACTCCGCCGCCGCCGAGGAAGGGGTCATCCGGCTGCTGTATCTGGACAGCGCGCTGTTCCATTCGGTGCAGCCGCCGAAGCCGGAGCAGTTTTCCTCCCCGGAGCTCAGGCACATCTTCACGGTATTGCTGGAGCACGCGGAGCAGAAGCGCCCGGTGTCGCTGGCGGCTTTGGGCGAAACGTTAAGCACACAGGAGCTGCAGATCCTCACCCGGATCATACAGCAGGACGACGCAAGTGACCGGCGCGAACAGGCGCTGGCTGACTATATCAACATTCTGAGCACCGACAGTCTCGCATCGGAGCAGACCGATCTGCGGGCCTACGCGGAAAAGCTCAAGGAACGAAAGGGATACGGAGGTACAAAATGAGCAGAAAAAAGGAAGCGACGCCCTCTCCCGAGGAGCTGGAGGCCATGGCCGACGCCATGCTGGCCGCAGACCGTGAGAAGCAGAGCGGCGACGCCCCTGCGAAAACCAGAGAAGAGCAGCTGGCCGAGCTGGTGGAACGCAGCAAGAAGGACAAGAAGCTCTCTGATAAAGACAAGCAGCTGCTGGAGGAGCTGAACCTCAGCTCCGACGAGGAGAAGGCCCTCTACGACCAGCTGGACGCCGCGGGCGTGGACTACGCCGGTGTGGACGACGTGCTGCCCCCTCTGGACGACGCCAGCCCCGAGCTGGAGGAGATTCAGGAGATCGAGGAGATCACCGAGGAGGAGCTGGCCGACACCGACGCCATGGCGGACACCTTCGCCACCGACGACCCCGTGCGCATGTACCTCAAGGAGATCGGCAAGGTGCCGCTGCTCACCCCCGAGGAGGAGCGGGCTCTGGCCATGAAGATGGCCGAGGGTGACGAGGAGGCCAAGCGCCGCATGGCCGAGGCCAACCTCCGTCTGGTGGTCAGCATCGCCAAGCGTTACGTGGGCCGCGGCATGCTGTTCCTGGATCTGATTCAGGAGGGCAATCTGGGTCTGATCAAGGCCGTGGAGAAGTTCGACTATGAGAAGGGCTACAAGTTCTCCACCTACGCCACCTGGTGGATCCGCCAGGCCATCACCCGCGCCATCGCCGACCAGGCCCGCACCATCCGCATCCCCGTGCACATGGTGGAGACCATCAACAAGGTCATCCGCGTCAGCCGCCAGCTGCTGCAGGAGTTGGGCCACGATCCCTCCGCCGAGGAGATCGCCGCCGAGATGGGCATGAGCGTGGAGAAGGTCCGGGAGATCCTGAAGATCGCCCAGGAGCCCGTGAGCCTGGAGACCCCCATCGGCGAGGAGGAGGACTCCCACCTGGGCGACTTCATCCCCGACGAGGACGCCTCCGAGCCCTCCGAGGCCGCCTCCTTCTCCCTGCTGCGCGAGCAGCTGGAGGAGGTGCTGGACACCCTCGCCCCGCGCGAGAAGAAGGTGCTGGAGCTGCGCTTCGGCATCGTCGACGGCCGCACCCGCACGCTCGAGGAGGTCGGCAAGGAGTTCAACGTCACCCGTGAGCGCATCCGCCAGATCGAGGCCAAGGCCCTCCGGAAGCTCCGCCACCCCAGCCGCAGCAAACGGCTGAGAGATTTTCTGAATTGAACATAAATCAACCTTGAAATGCATAGGTGTGATTGATCAAACCGGAGCGTACAGTGAAAAGTACGCTCCGGTTTTTGTTTTTCAATTTTCTAAAGAAGAGGAAAGATTATCTCCTGCAAACTGTCAATTCATTGCCTTTGCCATTTCAAGAAGTGCGTTTTTAAACGTTTCAACGCAATCCATATCCCTCAGCGCTCTAAGATCAACGTAAAGCCATTTGTTTTTTTCACTATATCCCCAAATCAGGCTTCGTTCCTTTGCCCAAGGTACAGCTGAGAACGACAAAACAGTTTTGCGAATACGATCAGCATCCCATGATTCGCCCAGCGCTGGCGGCAATCCCACGGTATTAAAATTGAATGCACAATAATCTCCGGTATATCCTCTGGTGCCTATTTCAATACTTACAAATCGCATCCCATTTTTTCTGCCGTGTAATGCAGGATACTGCGTTCCAACTCCCGATACCCATTCAACACCGCAAAACTCAGATAAATAATTCATGATTTCTTCCGCAAGCTCCGCGAAACTCGAAAGTCCTCGCTCATCCAGAAGAGCAAAGAATTCCTCACGTGTCCAGGTACGAGTCGGAAGTTTTTGAGATGCAGCCGGTTTTCGGGGATCATTCAGACTGTTACCGACAATGTTGGAGGACAGCAAAACAGTATCATCTGCGTCATCTGTTTTGAACTGCCGGATCTCAACGCCATAAACTTCAATATGTTCCATACTGTGATCCAGAAATTCAATCAAGATCCGTAGCGTGTCCGGAATAACGTCCGCTGCAAAGACCAGGCGAAAATGCTCTGATCTCAAATTGGCCTCGACCTTACTCCAAAACGTATCATCCAAATTCGAGTATTCCGCATCTGAGACATCATAGTTTTCCTGAAGCAGTTCTTTCAACCCTTCCACATTCCATGAAGATGCCCGGCATGCGTAATCCAGCATCTGCGCTACAACTTCGCGGCGAATACGGGTATCGGTACTGCGCTTGACCTCAACCAGAATAGGAACACCCTCATCATCCACCAACAAGTGATCCAAAGAAAAAGCGTTTCCTTCATCTTCAGCAGCTTGAGACTTCAGCTCACGGCTAATCAAATATATCTCGTGATCTCTGCCACCCCAGGCACGCGCAACCAGATTTGGATTTTTTGCAATCAGCTTTTGAAGGTCTGCTTCTTCCTGATACCGGTGCTCAGGCATCTCCTTAACGAGTTCACCATTCAAAACATACATTTTTCGATCCACAATCTCTCCTCCAGTTTCTTTGCCAATGCGTTTTCCTATCGGAATCATTGTATCATATCAGAAAACAAAAAGAAAGGTTTGATATACTTTGCTTATCGCAGGAAGAAAACTATTGTTTTTAGGGGACGCCCTCCCCTACGAATTCTATTTGAAATCCTAATAAACGCTCAATCCGTAGGGCGGGGACCTGTGCCCCGCCGGTTTTCTAATTCCAGTTGATCGAGATGTAGGTGAATTGCCAATGCAGGATAGAACACGACCTTCCCCTGGGGGAAGGGGGACCGCGCAAGCGGTGGATGAGGGTCGGGGAGCAGTTGGATCAGGGCTGCAGCTCAAAAGAAATCACAATAGCTTTGCCCTCATCCGTCACGGCTATGATCCGCCGTGCCACCTTCAGCTAACGCATGGCTTCGCGCACCCCAGGGGAAGGCTTTCGCTCTCATCAACTGCTCGACAAACCCCAATTCATTCCGTAGGGCGGGTCGCCTGCGCCCACCGGGATGGTTCAAATTCCAGTTGATCGGGGAGTTGCGAGGCAGGATGTGGAATGACCGCCAATCTAAAATGGTGTCATTGCGAACCAGTCCGCAGACCTGTGGCAATCCGTTGGCTTGCGATACAGACGAATTCTTTGCGAAGTGTTGGGCGAATCCGTATTGTCTCAACGTTCTGTAAGTTTCGACTCCGCCGCCGGGGGATGCGGATTGCCACACCGTCGTGCGCGACGGTTCGCAATGACATTCTTTAAGTCTAATGCAAAGAACACCCCGTCCAATTTACCGCTATCTTTAAAAAACTCGCGCTGCAGGATCACACCTGCAGCGCGGTTTCTTATTTCTTATGATACTGGTACAGATCGCAGCGGATCATGCCGTTGTAGAGCTTGCGTTTTTTGTCGGCGGGCTGGCCGAAGCTCTGCTCGAAATTGGGGTGGGAGCAGATCAGGTAGAGGCTCCAGTGGTCAGCTTTCTGATAGGCCTTGCCGAAGGCGGTATAGAGCGCCTCGGCCTCCTTCTTCTCCAGCATCCGTTCCCCGTAGGGCGGGTTCGTGACGATGACGCCCCGCTCGGTGACGCGGTCAAACTTCGCGGCGTCGGCCACGGAGAACTGGATGAGATCCTCCATCCCGGCCCGCCTGGCGTTCTGTCTGGCGATGCCCACGGCCTTGGGGTCGATGTCGCTGGCGTAAATCCGGTAGTCCCCGTGGAAGGTGCGCCCGTCGGCGGCCTCCAGCTCCTGCTGCCAGATGGCCTTCGGGAGACAGTCCCAATCCTGGGCGGAGAAGCTGCGGTTTCTGCCGGGGGCCCGGTTGGTGGCCGCCAAGGCCGCCTCGATGGCCAGGGTGCCGCTGCCGCAGAAGGGGTCGCAGAATTCGCCCTTGCCCCGGTAGCCCGCGATGTCCACGCAGGCGGCAGCCAGGGTCTCCCGCAAAGGCGCGGTCAGGTGGGCGGGCCGATAGCCCCTCTTGTGGAGCCCCGCGCCGGTGGTGTCCAGATACAAGACCGCCTCGTCCTTCATGATGGCGAACTGGATCTGGTATTTCGCGCCGGTCTCGCCAAACCAGGTCACGTGGTAGCGCTGCTTCAGCCGCTCCACCACGGCCTTTTTGATGATCTTCTGGCAGTCGGGGACCGAGTGCAGGGCGCTGTTCAGGCTGTAGCCCTTCACCGGAAAGGCCCCGTCCTTGGGGATGAACCGCTCCCAGGGGAGGCTGCGGGTGCCCTCGAAGAGATCGTCGAAGGTCTTGGCCGTAAATCTCCCCAGCTCGATCAACACCCGCTCGCCGAACCGGCTGCGGAGATTGACGCGGGCGACGGCGGCCTCGTCCCCCTGAAAGCGGACCCGGCCATTCTCCGGCATGACCTTTTGCAGCCCCATGTGGCGCAGCTCGTTGCCCACCAGGCCCTCCAGCCCGAAGAGGCAGGGCACGCTGAGATTAAGCTTCTCCATCCGGCTCCTCACTCTCGGTCTCGGGGTTTTCCTCGACGATCTCCACCTCCAGGTCGGTGACGTCCTCGCCGGTCTCCGGGTCGGACTCGGTGATCTCCACCTCGATGCCCTCCTCGTCCTCGGCGGGCTCCTCCGGCATCGTCTCAACGGGCGTCTCCGCCTGCTTCGGGGCGTAGCCCTTTGCCAGGATGCGGATCAGCTCATAGAGGGCGTACAGCAGGCAGAGCCCCGCCAGCGCCGTGAGCGCAACCACCACGGTCTGGGAGAAGCGGCCCACGTAGTCCACCTTCACCATCAGATCGGAGAGCACGTCGGCGTAGTCGTCGGATTCCGGGATCAGGCCGCCCTGCTCCATCCACTCCTTGTTCTCCCCGAACCAGTTGTAGAGCTCCGTGGAGACGCTCTCGGGCAGCTCCGCCACGGTGCCGGTGACGCGGATGTAGGAATCGATGCTGTAGGTGTTGCCGCTCAGGAGATCCTGGGTGGCCTGGTAGATGGCGGACTCGGACTCGAACCACCGCTGGGGGAAGCAGAACGTCACCATCTTCCCGCTGACGGGAACGACAGCGTAGCGCTCGGTGACGGTGTCGCCACGGCTGCCCTCGGCGTAGTTCGCCAGCAGCAGGAAGATCTCATGCTGCACATAGTCGCCCACCTGGGAGGCGGGAAGCATCGCGGTCTCGCCATCGGCGGAGCCCATGGGTTCCAGGGTCTGATCCGACGGCATCTCGATGGAGGCGAAGTCCGCAGGGGTGCCCAGCATCTTGAAAATCCCGAAGCCGGAGACAGCCAGCAGGATCACCGCCAGCAGCACGGCAACGCAGCAGCGAATCCACGCGCTGCGCTCCCGCTTCGGGTCGTTTGTTTTGGTCATAATGGTTCCTTCTTTCAAATGGATTGGTATGCGGCGGACTCCAGCATGGCGTCCAGCACGCTGATGGCCAGGGCCGCCTCCATGACGGGGATGGCCCGCACGGCGAGACAGGGGTCGTGCCGCCCGTGGGTGCGGAGTTTGGCGTCCTCCATGGTGCGCAGATCCACCGTCTGCTGCTCCATGGCGATGCTGGCCGTGGGGCGCATGGCCATCCGGACCACCAGCGGCATGCCGTTGGTGATGCCGCCGTTGATGCCCCCGGCGTTGTTGGTCAGGCACGTGACCTTCCCCTTCTCCATCTTAAAGGGGTCGTTGGCCTCGCTGCCGTGCTTCTCCGCAAAGCCGAAGCCGAGACCGAACTCCACGCCCTTGACCCCGGGGATGGCATAGAGCAGGGACGCGATGCGGCTCTCCATGCCGCCGAACATCAATCCGCCAACCCCCGCGGGGACGCCGGTGACGACGCACTCCAGGACGCTGCCCACGCTGTCTCCGGCGGCGCGGCACTCGAGAATCTGCCGCTTCATCTCGAAGCTGAGCTCCTTTCCCCGGGCCTTGCCCACCTGGACGGCATTGGCCTCGATCCGGACGCCCCGCCGCTCCAGCACCTGCCGGCAGAGGGCCCCGGCGAAGACCATGCAGGCGGTGAGTCTGCCGCTGAAGGGGCCGCCGCCGCGCAGATCCATGTGGCCGCCGAACTTCACCTGGGCGGTGTAGTCCGCGTGGCTGGGTCTGGGGATCTCCGGCTGATAGTCGGAGGATCGGGTGTTGTTGTTTTGAAACACCGCCGCCACCGGGGAACCAGTGGTCTGGTTGTGGTACAGGCCGCTGAGGATCAACGGCTCGTCGGTCTCTTTCCTCGGGGTGCCCAGATCCGTGGAGCCCGGGGCCCGCCGACGCATCTGCACCCGCACGGCCTCCAGATCGATCCGCTCCCCCGCTGGGAGACCGTCCACCACGACGCCGATGCCCGGGCCGTGGGACTCGCCGAAGATCGTGACCTTCAGGTATTCACCGTAAGTGTTCATGGCTTGCTCCTCTTGGTCAGAATAGGAATAGAATACTACAATTTCGAGGAAAAGTAAATAAGTCATGGCGGAAAATGGGAGTTTAGCGAAATGAGAGTGGAGTGTGGAGTGTGGAGTGTGGAGTTTAAAACGAGGTTTTACATTTCAGAAGGAAATTGGAGTTTATCGGGCTGTTCTTTACATCAGACTTAAAGAGTGTCATTGCGAACCAGTCCGCAGACTGGTGTGGCAATCCGTTCTCCTGCGCTGCAGACTAATCAATCTGTAAATGTTGGGCGAATCCGTTTGGTCTCAACGCTCCATTCGTTTTTACTCCGCCGCCGGGGGATGCGGATTGCCACACCAGTGACATCGGTCACTGGTTCGCAATGACATTCTATTTTAGTTTTCCGCAGAAACTAACCTCCCCGATAAACTAGAATTTGAAAAGAAAAACTCGCTGCGGAGGTTCCTCCGCAGCGAGTGGGGATCAGATTGTGTTTACTTGACCGTCAGGGTGGCGGCGTCGGTGGTGAGGGTGTGCTCCCCGCTGGTGATGACGCAGCGGTACTGATAGCCGTTGCGGTTGGTCTTGCCGGAGACTCCGGCCACGGTGAGCTTGGCGGTATTGTAGCCCTGGGTGGCGCTGGAGCAGTTTTTCCATGCGCCGCTGGGGGTCTTATACTGCCACTGATAGCTCAGATCCGCGCCGGTGGCCTTCACCTGGAAGTCCGCGCTGCCGTCGGCAGAGACGGTGACGCTGGCGGGCTGGGTCTTGATTGCGAAGACCGTCAGGGCTGCGGCCTCGGAGGTGAGGCTCTGCGTCCCGTCGGAGACCACGCACCGGTACTGGTAGCCGTTCCGGTTGGTGGAGCCGCTGACGCCCTGAACAGTGAGGGTATCGCTGTTGTAGCCCTGGGTGGCGCTGGAGCAGTTTTTCCAGACGCCGGAGCTGTTCATGTACTGCCATTGGTAGGTGAGATTCGCGCCGGTGGCGGACACGGTGAAGGTGACGGCGCCGGTTTCGATGGCCGTGGCGTCCTCGGGCTGGCCGGTGATGGCCAGGGTGGCCGAAGGGGCCGTGACCGTCAGGGCGGCGGCGTCAGAGGTGAGGCTCTGCTCCCCGTCGGAGACCACGCAGCGGTACTGATAGCCGTTTCTGGCCGCCGTGGCCTGTACGGTCAGGGTATCGGTGTTGTAGCCCTGGGTGGCGCTGGAGCTGTTTTTCCAGACGCCGGTGGCCGGATTTCTGTACTGCCACTGGTAGGTCAGACCGTCGCCCGTGGCGGACACGGTGAACACCGCGCTCTCGCCGGTCCGGACCGAGGCGCTCTCAGGCTGGCCGGTGATCTCGAACACCGTGGTCTGCTCCTTCACCGTCAGGGTGGCGGCGTCGGAGGTGAGGCTCTGGTCGCCGGAGACCACCAGGCAGCGGTACTGATAGCCGCTCCGGTAGGCCGCGCCAACAACCGTCAGGGTGTCGGTGTTATAGCCCTTCGTGGCGCTGGAGCAGTTCTTCCATGCGCCGGTGGGGGTCTTGTACTGCCAGCGGTAGGTGAGATTCTCGCCCACGGCGGCCACGGTGAACACCGCGTTCTCCCCCTCCGTGACGGTGACGCTCTTGGGCTGTCCGGTGATCTCCACGGGGCTGCCCACGGTGAGGGTGGCGATGTTGCTGGGAAGGGTGTTTTCATAGATGTCCGTGACCACGCAGCGGTACATGTAGCCGTCGTTGGCGGCCTTGGCGGTAAGGCGGAGGGTGGATTCCGTGGCGTTTGCGATGCCGCGCCACTTGCTGCCGTCCACGCTGTACTGCCACTGGTAGAGCAGGTCGTCGCCGGTGGCGGTGACGGTGAAGGTGGCCGCGCCGCCCTCGGGAACGGTGACGTCCTGAGGCTGCTTGGTGATGGCGAGGGCAGTTTTCGTCAGGATGATTTTGGCGGTCTCACTGGTGACGGTGCTGCCCCAGCTGTCCGTGACCTTGCAGCGGTAGAGCCAGCCGTCGTTGGTGTTGGAGATGGTTCTGGTGAGGCTGGCGGAATTGCCGCCCACGTTGCGCCAGGTCTGGCCGCCGTTGATGCTGTACTGCCACTGGTAGGTGAGGCCGGAGCCCGTGGCCCCCACGGTGAAGCTGCCGGTCTCGCCGTAGCCGCCGGTGATGTCCTCGGGATCGGCGGTGATCTTCGCCGCCGCGGCGCCCAGGGTGTTGATCCGGAGGGTATAGACCAGATTCGACCAACTGCTGGACTGCACGCGGACCGTATAGGTGCCGGCGTCCAGGGCGATGACGGAGGAGGTCAGCTTCTCGGTCTTGAAGCCGACGCTGTTCAGATAGCCCTTGCTGACGCCGCCCTCGTCCAGGATGCTGACGCTCCAGCAGGTGTTCTGGCTCTCCACATAGGGGTGCTGGAGGCTGATGGTCACGTTGTCCGCCTGGGGCAGGTCGAAGGTGAAATAGTCCGCGTCGCTGCTGGTCATGAGTGCGCCGCGATAGTCCGTGTTGGTGAGGATCGGGTCGGCGGCGCCCACGGTGTTGTTGCGCTCGGTCTCCCAGTAGTCGGTACGGGTGTAATCCACGCTGAGGCCGTAAATGTAGTTGCTCCAGGAGCTGTCATTGTTGGTGCCGTAAGGCTGCACCAGCACGTAATACTGTCCGGCGGGCAGGCCGATGGCCTCCTCGGTCACGTCGGTTCTGACGCCGCTCACGTAGAAGCTGTAGAGGCTCTCGCGCTGGAAGTCATAGAGCGTGACCTGCCACTTGTTGTTGGTATCCAGGATCTCCGGGTGGCGGAAGTGCAGCTGCACATAGCCCGGCTGCTCCAGGGTGAAGGTATAGTAGTCCAGATCCGTGCTGCGCATGATGCCGCCGTAGACGGTCTGGTTCACCGGCAGGGCGTTTGCCACGCCGAAGACGTTGTTCTTCTCCCGCTCCCAGAGGCCCTCGGAGCTGAACTCCGCCTGGAGGATGTATTCCACGTTGCTGTGGCTGCTGCTGTCCTCCACCTTGACGTAATAGGTGCCGGGCGCGAGGCCGACGCCTTGGGCGGTGAGATCGCCGGGAGTGTTGCCGCGGCTGAAGAAGGTCGACATGGTGTTCCGCTCTTCATCCTGCAGCTCGATGCGCCAGCAGGAGCTGCTGTTGGCCACAGTGTCGTGCTGGAAGTGCAGGGTGAGGAAGCCGTTTTTCGTGACGGTGAGCTGGTAATAGTCCACGTCGCTGGAGTAGGTCAGATTTCCCTGCAGGGCCTGGTTGAGATTCAGCGAATTGGCGGTGGCCCAGCCGTTGTTGGCCTCCTGCTCCCAGGAATCATAGCGCACCGTGGCTTTAAGGTTATAGATGCCGGTGGAATAAAAGCTGCTGCTGTAGACCTGCACCAGAATGTAATAGGTTCCGGCGGGCAGGCCGTAGAACCGGGCGGCGGGATCATCGGCGCAGCGGCCGGTATAATTGTAGTGATCCAGCGTGTTGCCCTGGTCGTCTTTCAGCTGAACCTGCCAGTAGGTATTCGTGCTGTCCAGCTCCGGGTGGGTGAAGTCCATGCGGATGGCGCCGGGCTTCGTAAGGGTGACGGCGTAGTAGTCCTGATCACCGGCGGTGCGCAGGCTGCCCATGACGCTGCCGTTGGGGCTGAGGGCGTTGGCGGTGGCGATGGCGCCGTTTTCCTCCCGCTCCCAGGCGTCCTTGCTCCGGGTCAGCTGGAGGGTGTAAGGCGCGGAGCTGTAGCCGTCGCCCGTGACCCTGACGTAATAGTCTCCGGCGGGCAGACCCAGGCCCTCGCTGCGGTTGAGATCCGCCTTGTTCTTCTCATAGAAATACCTTGTCAGCAGCGTATTGCGCTTGCTGTCCAGGATCTCCACCTTCCAGTTGTTGGCGGAGTTCTCCACCTGGGAATAGAGGAAGTCCAGATAGAGGCCCGTGTCCTCAGCGAGGGTGAAGCTGTGCCAGTCCACGTCGTTGGAGCGCATGAGGCTGCCCACCTGCATGACGCCGAGACCCATGGGCGTGGCGGTCTGGTAGGTGTCGTTGATCTCCTCCTCGAAGTAGTCATCCGAGTAGAAGTCCGCGGTGATCGTATATACGCCGTCGTTGGGGGAGCTGCTGCCGTACTGCTCCACCTTGAGGTAATAGGTTCCGGCGCCCAGGCCGATGCCGTCCCAGGCGGTCTCGTCGGCGGTCTTGCCGGTATAGGTTCGACCGGAGAGCACCGTGGTGCCGTCGGAGGCCAGGAGCGAGACCACCCAGAAGGAATTGACGGAATCCGAGGCCGCGTGGTCGAAGTCCAGGGTGAAGAGCAGTGGGTTCTTCGCTTCAATCCGGTACCAGTCCGTGTCGCCGACGCTCATGAGGCTGCCTTTGAGGACGGTCTCATCCGGCCAGCTGTTGGGGAGATCGTTGGCGGTGGCCCAGCTGTTGTTGGCCTCCCGCTCCCAGAGGGTGTCGGTGTCCAGCTTCGCCGTCAGCACATATTTGGCGTCAGTGAAGTCGCTGCTGCTGTTGCTCTTGACATAGACGTAGTAGTCCCCTGCCGGCAGACCCAGACCCACCGCGTTCTCCACGGGGGCGTTCTTCTGGTAGAAGTACCAGCGGTCCACGGGATCGTTCCGGTTGGCGTCGGTGTAGAGCTCCACGATCCAGTATTTGCTGCTGTCCTTCACGGCGTCCCAGCTGAGATCCAGATACAGGCCGCCGTCCTCGGGCAGCGTGAGCTTGTACCAGTCGGAGTCCCCGTACCAGACGAGGGTGCCGTTGGTGGGCGCGTCCAGAGCGAGGCCGTTTGCCTTGGCCAGCTCGTCGTTGCACTCCTGCTCCCAGTCGTCCGCCGGGCGCAGGTTCGCCGTGAGGGTGTAGACGCCGTCGCTCCAGTTGCCGGAGCTGCTGACCTCCACATCGAAATAGTAGGTGCCCGGCGCGAGGCCGATCTCCTGCCAGGTGGAGCCGTCGCCCCATCCGGTGTAGAGCTCATAGCCCAGGGGATCATAGTCGTCGTCGGAGAGGGTGAGGTACCAGTACCAGCTGTCGCTCTCCACCTGCGGATGGCGGAAGTCCACCGTCAGCACGCTGGGCTCGTCCACCGTGAGGACGTAGTAATCCTTGTCGGCGCTGCTCTTGAGCTGGCCCTTCACCGGGGTGTTCACCGGAAGCTGCGAGGCGGAGTCCTTCCCGTCGTTGGGCTCAGCCTCCCAGAGATTGTTGTCATAGGTCAGGCTGAGGGTGTAGGTGGCGCTGGAGTAGCCGTCGCCGGTGACGCGGACAAAATACGTTCCCTGTGCCAGACCGAGGCCGCCCAGGAACACGCCGCCCTCAGCGGTCTCCTTATAGGTGCGGCTGGCGACCACGTTGTACTGGCTGTCCAGCAGCTCCACCTTCCACGTGTTGTTGGAAATCTCCTTCACCGGGTGGGAGAAGGTCAGCATGACGCCGTGATTCTCGGTGTGTTCGAAATAGTACCAGTCCGTGTCGCCGTTGATGGAGATGCTGCCCTTGCGCATGCTGTTGAACGGGAGCAGTGTGGCTGTGCCCGGGTCCAGGTTGTTCTCCCCTTCAAAGGCAATGGATGCCTCGAAGGACGCGGTCAGCCGATACATCACAGACGACTGCTTCGAGGCGTCCTCCACCTTCACGTAATAGATGCCCGAACGCAGGCCGATCTCCGGGGAGAGCACCAGAGGCTCGTTGCCCTTCACCGTGGTGGTGTAGAGCATCTGGCTCGCCATGTCGTCATAGAGCGTCACCGTCCAGCAGGTGTCGGCGCTCTCAAAGCTGTCGTGGGCGAAATTCAGTACCAGTCTGCCCGGACGCTCGACGTCGAGCCGATAGAAGTCCACGTCGCTGGAACCGTAGATCACGCCTGCGGTCTCCTCATTCAGATTCATTGGCGTGGCGTCGGCTATGCGATCATTCTCCTCATGCTCGCAGGGGATGGGATCGACCTTCACCGTCAGCTGATAGGTGCTGTAGGTCGTGATGCTGCCGGGCCTGAGCACGATATAATACCGCCCCGGCGCAAGGCCGATGGAGGCGGCGGATTCGGTGCCGTCGGTGTTGCCGTAGAAGCTGTAGGACCCGAGACGGCCCAGGTTTTCGCCGAAGAGCTCTGCACTCCATCCGGAGGATGTGGTGCCCTCGAAAGGATGGGTCAGCTCCAGCGTCGTCATGCCGCCGGCGGGGATGTCCACCACATAGTAGTCCAGATCCGAGTCGGACATGATGCAGCCATAGACCGGCTCATTGGCCCGGATCGGCGTGGCGTCGCTGCTGCTGTCGTTCAGCTCCATCTCCCAATCAGAGGCCGCGGCCGCGTTCACGGTAAAGGTGAAGGTTCCGCTGCCGGCGCGGATATGGAGATAATACCTGCCGCCATAGACGCCGATCTCCTGTCCCTGGTACGCGTCGCCCAGGCGATCGAGAGAACCGGTGAAAAACTGTGCGGAATCGATGTTATTGCTCGTCAGGCTGAAATGTCCCCACGGCATCTGGAAGACGAAGTAAAACTCCGTCTGCTCCGACACCAGAACCTGCGTTCCCTCCACGTCCTGATAGATCGGCCCGCCGGTAAAGGTGTACTGCCGGTTGACGTCGATCTGCGTGGCGTTGGTGAAGCTGTCGTTGACGGGCGTGGTAATATTGGCGCTGCCCGCGTCCCGTATGGGCTCCGCCGTGGTCTCCGCCGTCAGCTCCACGGGCGCGGCAGTCTCCTCCGCCGCGACCTCCGGAGCCGCAGTCTCCTCCTGGGCGTCCACGGCGCCGACGCCCGTGACCATCAGGCTCAGGAGCATCAAAACCGCCAGCAGGAAGGACAAAAACCGTTTTCCTCGCATATCTGTCGCCTCACTTTCTGTGAATTGCATTGTGTATACCTATGCAGAATCATTTTATCACACCCGCCGCGTCCCCGCAAGCAAAAATCGACCAGAAAAAGGATTTTGTGAAAAATCGCAATTGGGGCTTGACTTTATGGGAAATCCAGATTATAATACTCAAGCTGACAACTGAATCACATTACGATCAGCCGTGGAGAAGTCGCGTAGTCCGGCCGAGCGCGCACGATTGGAAATCGTGTATACCCCAAAAGGGTATCGAGGGTTCGAATCCCTCCTTCTCCGCCACTAAAGTCCTTGAATTTTAACGAATTCAAGGGCTTTTTCTTTTGCTGACCCTTACGATGACCCTTAAAGGTTTTTGGCGTTTTGGAGGGCTCAACCCTCGTCATGACGCTATGGAATTGTCTGTCTGGGACTGTTTTTCGTGGATGCCCTGGATATATTGCTCCATTCTGTCCGCAGACTGCTGCTTCATTCTCTGGGAAATATGGCCATAAACGTCCAGGGTGAAGCTCGAAGTGGCATGACCCAGATTGCTCTGTACGGTCTTGATGTCGTCTCCGCTCTCGAGCGAAATCAATGCATAGCTGTGACGCAGATCGTGGAAGCGTTCCTCGTCCAGCCCCAGTTCCCGTACAACGGCTTTGAAATACTTATAAACGGTCACGTGGCATAGATATCTGCCCCGCTCGTTTGTGAAAACGAGATCCCACGGATTATCCCATGCCAGTCCCGCCTGCTGCTGAAACTGCTGCTGGCGGGCTTTTTGCGTTTTCAGGAGTTCCATGACAGTCGGAGCGACCACGACATATCTGCTCATGCTGTTCTTGGTAGACACCAGCGTGTAGACCCCGCCGACCTTCTGCGTCTTTTGCAGCTGCTGCTTCACATGGATCGTGCAGGTATCGAAGTCCACGCAGTCCCATGTAAGTCCCAGCACCTCACCCTGCCGCATCCCGGTAAAGAGTGTGACCAGGTACAGGAGCTCGAACTTATGTCCTCGGATCGCATCCAGAAACCGCACGACCTCTTCCTCCTCCAACGGTTTGATTTCCTTTTTCGTGACCTTCGGAAGTTCACAGAGCTCCGTCGGATTGAAGCGGAGCATTCTCAGCTTGACCGCCTGCTCCAACGCCCGGTGCAGCACACCATGGATGTTTTTGATGGTCTTTGCCGAAAGGCCCTTCTCCACAAGCAGAGCGTTATAAAACTGCTGGATGCTCAGGGATTCCAGTTGATCCAGCGTGATCCTGCCCAGTGCCGGTTTGATGTGCCGCTCACAGATTCTGGTGTAGGAGTCCACCGTGTACGGCTTGACGGAATGCGCGATGTAAGTTTTCAGCCAGATGTCCAGCCAGTGCGAAAGGCTGTCCTTGGAGAGCTCCATATAAGATCCCTCGTCGATTTCGGACAATACCTTCGTCAGCTTTTCCCGAACCCCTTTCTGCGTTTTCCCATAGATGGACTTTTGAATTTGTTTTCCCGTCTTGGGGTCATGTCCGGCGGTGTATCTTGCTTCCCAGCGCCCGTCGGATCGTTTTCGGATCGATCCTCCGCCGGAGGCGCCTCGTTTACGTTTGGATGGCACGGTTACCTCTCTTTCTTCAGTTTCGTATAGAATGTGGAGTTTCCCACTTGTTCCCTTATTTTT
>CAMHPQ010000015.1 GCA_946187035.1 uncultured Clostridia bacterium
GGCCCTTCTTCAGGTAGGAGTGGGTGGCGGCGTCCTTCATGTACTGGATGGCCTCTGCCTCGGGCATGACCTTGGCCAGGGAGAAGAAGGCGCTCTGCAGGATGGTGTTGTTGCGCTTGCCCATGCCGATCTCGATGGCGAGATCGATGGCGTTGATGATGTAGAGCTGAATGTTGTTCTTGGCGATGTAGCGCTTGGAGGCGGGATCGAGGTGCTGCTCCAGCTCCTCAGCGCTCCACTGGCAGTTGATCATGAAGACACCGCCGGGCTTGACGTCCTGAACAATCTTGAAGCCCTTCTGGATGTAGGACGGGTTGTGGCAGGCCACGAAGTCCGCCTTGGTGATGTAGTAGGGGCTCTTGATGGGCAGATCGCCGAAGCGCAGGTGGCTGATGGTCACGCCGCCGGTCTTCTTGGAGTCATACTGGAAGTAAGCCTGGACGTACTTGTCGGTGTGGTCGCCGATGATCTTGATGGAGTTCTTGTTGGCGCCAACGGTGCCGTCGCCGCCGAGACCCCAGAACTTGCAGGAGATGGTGCCGGGGGCGGAGGTGTCGGGAGCGTCGGGCTCGTCCAGGGACAGGTTGGTGACATCGTCCACGATGCCCACGGTGAACTGACGCTTGGGAGCATCCTTCTTCAGCTCCTCATAGACAGCGAACACAGAGCTCGGCGGGGTGTCCTTGGAGCCGAGGCCGTAGCGGCCGCCGATGACGGTGGCTTCGCGGCCGGCGTTGGCCAGCGCGGTGACAACGTCCAGATACAGAGGCTCGCCCTGAGCGCCGGGCTCCTTGGTGCGGTCCAGAACAGCAATCTTCTTGCAGGTCTCGGGGATTGCAGCGATCAGCTTGTCAGCGCGGAAGGGACGGTACAGACGGACCTTGATCAGGCCGACCTTCTCGCCCTTGGCGGTCAGGTTGTCGATGACCTCCTCGGCCACGTCGCAGATGGAGCCCATGGCGACGATGACGCGGTCAGCGTCGGGAGCGCCATAGTAGTTGAACAGCTGGTAATCGGTGCCCAGCTTGGCATTGATCTTGCCCATGTACTCTTCCACCAGCTCGGGAACGGCCTCGTAGTAGCTGTTGGAAGCCTCGCGGTTCTGGAAGAAGATGTCGCCGTTCTCGTGGCTGCCGCGCATGGTGGGATGCTCGGGGTTCAGCGCGCGCTCACGGAAAGCCTTGACAGCGTCCATGTCGCACATCTCGGCCAGATCCTCGTAATCCCAGACTTCGATCTTCTGGATCTCGTGGCTGGTGCGGAAGCCGTCAAAGAAGTTCAGGAAGGGAACGCGGCCCTTGATGGCGGCCAGGTGCGCCACGGGGGACAGGTCCATGACCTCCTGGACGTTGGACTCAGCCAGCATGGCAAAACCCGTCTGACGACATGCCATAACGTCGGAGTGGTCGCCGAAGATGCTCAGGGTGTGGCTCGCCAGGGCGCGGGCCGTCACGTGGAAGACGCCGGGCAGCAGCTCGCCGGCGATCTTGTACATGTTCGGGATCATCAGCAGCAGGCCCTGAGAGGCCGTGTAGGTGGTGGTGAGAGCGCCGGCATTCAGAGAGCCGTGCACCGCACCGGCGGCACCGGACTCCGCCTGCATCTCCTGCACCTTCACCGTGGTGCCGAAAATGTTCTTCCGGCCGGCAGCGGACCACTGATCCACGAAGTCGGCCATGGGGCTCGACGGCGTGATCGGGTAGATGGCAGCTACCTCAGTAAACGCATAGGATACATGCGCGGCGGCGTTGTTGCCGTCCATTGTTTTCAGTTTTCTCGCCATGCAATTCATCTCCTGTTATAATAAGAATGACTGAATTCATCAGCGTTTTTACACGCTCGTCAATACTATATCACACCTTCGATTTTTCGTAAAGTGAAAAACCATCGAATTTCAGAAAAATTCCAAAAATATTCTTGAATTTTGTTTATTATCTGGTTTAACTTCCTGCATTATGTCTACAAATCGAATCGAATTCCGTTGAATTTCAGAACAGAATCCTGCAAAATTCTTTTGGAATTCGTTTCTCTCCTCTGATGACAAAAACCTCGCCGCGAAAAGCGGCGAGGTTTGCGATGTGATTCGGTTTGCTTATGCCTGGGCGGGAGCACCCTTCTTGTTCACGACGGAACGGATGACGAACAGCGTGCAGAGCGTGAGCACGGTGCCGATGAGGATGCAGACCAGAGCGTTCTGCACGAAGCCGGCGATGATGTAGTTCACGAAGCAGATCACGCCGACGGTGGCGGCGTAGGGCAGCTGCGTGGAGACGTGGTTCACGTGGTTGCACATGGCGCCCGCGGAGGCCATGATCGTCGTATCGGAGATCGGAGAGCAGTGGTCGCCGAAGACCGCGCCGGCCAGGCAGGCGGACATGCCGATGTAGTACAACTGGGTGCTGGGATCGCCGAAGACCGCGCCCACGATGGGAATCAGGATGCCGAAGGTGCCCCAGCTGGTGCCGGTGGAGAAGCTGAGCACGCAGGCGATGACGAAGATGATGGCGGGCAGCAGGTTGAACAGGCCCGCGGCGGCGCTCTCGGTGAGGCCGGCGACGAAGTACTTGGCTCCCAAGAGGCCGGTGACGTTCTTCAGAGCGGTGGCCAGGGTCAGGATGGTGATGGCGGGAACCATGTTGATGAAGCCCGCGGGGATCGCTTCCATGGACTCCTTGAAGGAGACCAGGCGGCGGCACCAGTAGTAGATCAGGGTGATGATCAGAGTGATCAGGGTGCCCCAGGGCAGGGCCACGGTGGCGTCGGTCTCGGAGAAGGCGCCCTGGAACTGGTGGTAGAAGTCACCGCCCGCATCGTAGTAGCCGCCGGCATAGAGCAGGCCGATGAAGCAGCAGACGATCAGCACGATCACAGGCAGCAGCAGGTCGATGACCTTGCCGTTGGGGTTGAACTTCTCCCCTTCCAGCGCCTTGTCCACGCGGTCGCCGGAGGTGTAGAGGTCGCCGTTGAGGATGGCGTTCATCTCGTGCAGGCGCATGGGGCCGAAGTCGAACTTCATGAAGATGATGGCCACCACGAACACGATGGACAGCAGAGAGTAGAAGTTATAGGGAATGGCCTTCACGAACAGGACGAAGCCCTGGCCGTCCTCGGCGTAGCTGGAGACGGCGGCGGCCCAGGAGCTCACCGGCGCGATCATGCAGATGGGGGCGGCGGTGGCGTCGATCAGGTAGGCCAGCTTTGCGCGGGAGACGTTGTTCCGGTCGGTGATGGGCAGCATGACGGAGCCCACGGTGAGGCAGTTGAAGTAGTCGTCCACGAAGATGAACACGCCCAGCAGGAAGGTGGCGAACATGGCGCCCACGCGGCTCTTGATGTTCTTCTCGGCCCAGCGTCCGAAGGCAGCGCTGCCGCCGGAGCGGTTGATCAGCACGACCAGGATGCCTAGGATCACCAGGAACATGAAGTTGCCGGCCAGGTCCGTGATGGCCGGGACGATGGCTTCACCCAGGACGCTGTCCAGGGTGCCCACGGGGGCGAAGTTGTTTGCGAACAGTGCGCCCAGCAGAACGCCGATGAACAGCGAGGAGAAGACCTCCTTGGTGATCAGCGCCAGCACAATGGCGACGATGGGCGGCACCAGCGCCCAGAAGGTGTAGGCCATGCCGCTCTGGGTGGAGACGCCGTTGTCGTCCACATCGACGGCGAAGGCGCTCACGCACAGCAGAGACATGATCAGGACGATCAGCATTAGGATCGTCAGGAGCTTGCGGCGGTTTTGCATTTCGGATTCCTCCATAAAAAAATTGTGTCCTGAACAGGCAGAAGACTGTTCATGACACAACAAAATCGCTAGATGTCAATGACAGCGCTCCGCGTATTACGCGACAGTCCGGCGGATGTTCTCCGACGGCCCAGGCCTGCGGCATACAGGAATATCACCGCATCCTTCGGCAGACGCCCCTTTCCCCGCCCGGTTCCTGCCGGTGTGCGCGGGTACTGATGACAACTGCGCCTCTATCATGCTTGTTCAGCTTGCTTTAGTATACTAACACGGCACCGAATTGTCAATATAAATTATGAAATAATTGTGAATTTGTAGGTTTCCACAGACAAAATTCGGTTTTGGTTGCGTTTTTTGCCGATTCGCGGTAAACTGAATATATGAGACGCTTCGACGAAAACCGCATATCGCCCGTCCCCTGGGCGCTGGTGGTCCTGCTTCTGATCATTCTGGCAGGGCTCATAGTGCTGCGCCTTTTTGCGGCTGCGGATGCGCCCGCACCGGAGCCGACGCCCACGCCAACGGCCACGCCCTCCCCCACGCCGGACCCGGCGGAGAAGCTTTTGGATTCCCTCACCCAGCAGGAGAAGATCTGCCAGCTGCTGGTGGTGCATCCCGAGGCCCTCACCGGAAAGACGGTCACAAAGGCGGACGAGAATTTGGAAGCCGCTCTGGAGACCTTCCCCGTTGGCGGCGTGATTCTGGACAACTCCAACATGAAAACCCGCGACCAGCTTACGGCGCTGACTGAAGCCCTGCAAGCCCACCACATGCTCATCACCGTAGATGAGGAGGGCGGCAGAGTGGCCCGGCTCATGACCAGCGTGGGCACCACGTGGCTGGGCAGCATGTACAGCTATCGCAACGGCGGCACGGAGACTGCTTATCAGAACGCACTGACCATCGGGACGGATCTGATCGCCTGCGGGTTCAACACGGACTTCGCCCCGGTGGCGGACGTGTGGTCGAATCCCAAAAACACCGTCATCGGCGACAGAGCCTACTCCGACGATTTTGACGAGGCGGCGGAGCTGGTGGCTGCAGCAGTAAGGGGATTCCACGATGCCGGAGCGATCTGTTGTTTAAAACACTTCCCCGGCCACGGCAGCACTTTGGCGGACTCCCACGAGGGTACGGCCATCGTTGACCAGACTTTAAAAGAACTGAAAGATCATGATTTAAAACCCTTCGTCAGCGGCATCGAGGCCGGGGCGGATCTGGTGATGGTGGGGCATCTGACGGTGCCCACGGTGGACGACGTGCCCGCCTGCATGAGCAAGAAGCTGGTGACGGATCTGCTGCGGAAGGAGCTGGGCTTCGACGGCGTCATCATCACCGACGGGCTCCAGATGGCCGGCGCCGGCAGCAGTGCCGACGGGGATAAGGCTGTGCAGTGCCTCCAGGCCGGCTGCGACCTGCTGCTGGAGGTGAGCGACGTCAGCGGTGCCGTGGAGGCCATTCAGACGGCGCTGGCGGACGGCGCCCTGACCCAAAAGCAGCTGGACGACAGCGTGCTGCGGGTTTTGAGGCTGAAGATGGCATACGGGATCCTGTGATCGTTTGAAAATCGAATAATTGAAAACACCTCCGGGAAAGCTTGCAGTATCTGTAACTTTCTCGGAGGTTTTCTTATGGAACAACGGGATTTGAAGATCCGGGGCGAGGCCTTTGCCCGGTCCCTTGGCGTGGATGGCGACGGAAACGCCTGCGCACTCTGTCATAAAATCGAACAGGCTTTGGAGCAGCTGGAGGCAAAGCGGCAGACCCTCTCCGGCGACACCGGGGCGGCAGAATGGCTGCTGGACAACGGCTATCTGGCGAGACAGGAGGGTCTGGGCGCCATCTCGGAGCTGCGGCGCGCAAAACGCCTGCGGGTCTGCCGGGACACGCCCATGGTCTATCGGCTCTGCGAGGGGTATTTTAATGAGACCGGCGGTGCCCTCGACGCGGAGGGACTGGAGCAGTTTCTCACCGGGTTCCAGCGGGTGATCCCCCTCCGTTACGCCGAGCGGGCGGCGGTGTTGCCCTCGCTGAAAGCGGCGGCAATTTTGTCGCTCTCTGAACTGTATGATCAGGAGGATCCGGAGGCGGACGCGGTGGGCAAGGGTTTTTCCGCCCTCAGACTGTTGGGCGCGCTGGCCTTCTCTCAGCTTCTGGAGCGGGCCGACCCGGTGGAGGCGAAGCTCTCCAGAGATCCCGCCGGGGTCTATCCGAAGATGGACGAGGCCACGAGAGTCCAATACCGAAAGCAGCTGGCAAACTACGCAAAGGCCCACCGGATGGAGGAAGCCGACGCCGCCGAGGCCGTTTTGCGCCAGTGCCACGCCGCAGCCGGAGAGAAACGGCACGTGGGCTGGCAGCTCTTTCGCGGCCCGGAGCGGAAAAGCCCCGGCAGCGGCTGGTATCTGGCAACGCTGGTGCTGCTGACGCTGTTCGGCGCGGTGCTGTTCGGGTTTCTGACGGACAGCCTGTCCTGCGGAGTGCTGCTGGTGCTGCCCATCTCGGAGGTGGTCAAGCAGTTCATGGACGCCATACTGCTGCGACTGACCAAGCCCCGGGCGGTGCCGAGGATGGAGCTGAAAAACGGCGTGCCGAAAGCCGGAAAGGCCCTCTGCGTGGTCTCCGCCCTGCTGTCAGCGCCGGGGGACGCGGAGAAGCTGGCGGCCCGGCTGGAGGAATTCGCCCTCTGCAGCCGGGACTGCGGGGCTCATCTGCGATTTGGGATTCTGGCGGATCTTCCGGAATCTGACAGCCGCACCATGGACGAGGATGAAAAGAATCTGGAGGCTGCCAAAGCAGCAATCGAGAAGCGGAACGAGGCCGATCCGGAAAGGCGGTTTTATCTCTTCACCAGACAGCGCGGCTATGTGCGCGGCGACGGGATCTGGCGGGGCTGGGAGCGAAAGCGCGGCGCATTGATGGAGCTGGCGGGGCTGCTGCGGGGCAGAAAAACCAACCTCGTCTGCGCCGCCGGTGATCGGGACATGCTCTCGGACACGCAGTTTATCCTGACCCTGGACACAGACACGATCCTGACCCCCGGAGCGGCCCGCAGCCTCATCGGCGCCATGCTTCACCCGCTGAACGTCCCGGTCATCGACAAGAAGCGCGGGGTGGTGACAGCCGGCTACGGTCTGCTGCACCCCAGAATCACCACGGATCTGAAAAGCGCCGTGGCCACGGACTTCACCCGGATCTTCGCCGGGGCCGGCGGCATGGACGTCTACGGCGTGGCCGGAGGCGAGCTGTTCATGGATCGGTACGACTGCGGCGGCTTCGCGGGCAAAGGCATTCTCAGCATCGACGCGCTGCTGGCCTGCTGCGGCAAGGCCATTCCGGAAAACCGCGTCCTCAGCCACGACGCCCTGGAGGGAGCCTATCTCCGCGGCGGCTTCGTGGGAGACACGGAGTTGCTGGACGGCTTTCCCAAAACGCCGCTGAGCTTCTGGGCCCGGCTGGAGCGGTGGACCCGGGGCGACTGGCAGAACCTGCCCTGGCTGTTTCGCCGCGGGAGGGCATTTCGCACTTCTGATCGCATCCGCTTGCTGGACAGCCTCCGCCGGTCGCTGGTGCCGCCCATGACCCTGGTCTCGATTCTGGCGGGGCTCTGGCTGCGGTGGCCGGGGCTGCGGCTGGCGGCCTGGGCTGCGCTGCTGGCCCTTTTGAGCGATCTGGTTTTGAGTCTCCGGGGTGTGCTGCTGCGCAGGGAGAAGCGGGCGCGAACCTTCAGCGGCGTGCTGCAGGGGACGGTTTTGCTGCTGCTCCAGACGGTATTGCGGCTGATTCTGCTGCCCATGGAGGCCTGGGTCTGCGCCTCGGCCATTGTGCGCGCGATCTGGCGGATGCTCTTCAGCCGCAAAAACATGCTCCAGTGGCAGACCGCCGCCCAGAGCGAGGGCGTCAAAAGCGGAAATCTGCTTGCCTGGTATCGGGCCATGATCCCGGCGGCCGTGGTCGGACTGCTCTCTCTGTTGATCGCTCCCACAACCGCGGGCAAGGCCGCCGGGGCGCTGTGGCTGCTCTCTCCCCTGCTCAGTATGCTGCTCTCGAAGCCGAACCCGGCCACGCAGCTGCTCCCGGAAAAGGACCGGGCCTATCTGCTGGACTGCGCCAAAGAGATCTGGCATTGGTTTGAGACCTTCTGCACCAAGGAGGATCACTTTCTGCCGCCGGACAACTTTCAGGAGCAGCCGCCTGTGGGCACGGCGCACCGCACCTCCCCCACCAACATGGGTCTGGGGCTGATCTCCACCCTTTCAGCGGCGAAGCTGGGGATCGACGAGGGGCTCGGCCTCCCGCTGGCGGAGCGGATGCTGGAGACCATGGAGGCTCTGCCCAAGTGGCGCGGGCATTTTTACAACTGGTATCAGACCATCACCCTGAGGCCTCTGCGCCCGGCCTACGTCTCCACGGTGGACAGCGGCAATCTCTGCGCCTCTCTGATCGCTGCCAAGGCGGCCTTTCGGGAATTTGGCAGAGCCGATCTGGCGGAACGGGCGGGCAGACTGGCGGAGCAGATGGATTTTCAAATGCTCTATGACGAGGAGCGGTGTCTCTTTCGCATCGGCGTGAACACCGACGACGGCAGCTTCTCCCCCGGCTGGTACGACCTGTTCTCCGGGGAGGCGCGGCTCACCGGGTATCTGGCGGTGGCCAGAGGCGAGGCCCCGGTGCGCCACTGGCGGAGTCTCAGCAGAGCCCAGACCGCCCTCCACGGCTATCGCGGTACGGTATCCTGGACGGGCACCATGTTTGAATACCTGATGCCGGAGCTGTTTTTGCCCCTGCAGAGGGAGTCGCTGCTCTGGGAGAGCGCAAAATTCTGTCTCCACGCCCAGAAGAGCCGGGTACTGCCCGGGAAGGCCTGGGGCGTCTCCGAGAGCGGGTTTTACAGTCTCGATTCTGCGCTGCACTACCGCTACAAGGCCCACGGCGTGGGGGCGCTGGCCCTCCGGAGAGACATGGATCAGGAGTTGGTGCTCTCCCCTTACAGCAGCTTTCTGGCGCTGCTGGTGGAGCCCAGAGCGGCGGTGCGAAATCTCAAACGTCTGGAGCGGATGGGGCTCCGGGGGCCTTATGGGTTCTATGAGGCCATCGATCTGACGCCGAGACGCTGCCGGGGCGGAAGCGGCGAGATCGTCCGCAGCTGCATGGCCCACCATCTGGGCATGAGCCTGACCGCCATCGCCAACGCCCTGCTGGATGGACAGGTGCAGCGGTGGACCATGGCCGACCCCGCTCTGCGCGCCCACAGGTGTCTGCTGTCGGAGCGGGTGCCCGCCGGCGGCCCGGTGCTCCGCAGAGACAAGACCCAAACCCCAAAGCAGCAGAGAAAGCAGCCCGCCCTTTCCTACCTTCTGGAGGGCGAGGGCGTGGACGCGTTCCACGGTGAAACGTGCCTGCTCTCCAACGGGGCCATGCATCTGCGGTTTCGGGAGTCCGGTGCCATGGCGCTGCAGCATGAGGGGGCAGAGCTCTTTTTCCATGCCCCCAGGTTCCGGCTCGGCCGTGAGACGCTGTTCCCGATTCCGGGCGGCGACCACGCCCGCTGGCGGTTCACCGATCACGAGGCCGAAGTTTCCACCGAGACCACAAGACTCACGGCGGCGGTCTCGGCCACGGAGGCGGGGTGTCTCTGGGTGCTGGAGCTGCGAAGTCCGGAGCCGGTGGAGACGGAATTGGAATTGACCCTCTCCCCCGCGCTGGCGGAGCGGCGTTCCATGGAGAGTCACCCGGCCTTCTGGCGGCTGGGCGTTCAGGAGCAGCGGCGCGGCAACGCCCGACTCTGGCGGAGGCTGGAGCGTGGGAATGCGCCGGAGCGGTGGATGTGTCTTGCGGGAGACTGTCTGCCGCCAGAGGAGCAGACGCGCTGGCTCACCGACGGGCGCAGCGTGGTAAAAATCCCGGTACGGATCGAGGCGGAAGAAATCAAAACCCTCCGGTTCGCCGTCGGGGCGGGACAAAATGCCGAGGCCGCCTTCTCCGCCGCACAACAGACCCTGGCCATGCCGAGGGATCGGTTTTCCGATCTGCCCGCACGGCTGGCGTCCCAGTTGGGGCTGACCCAAAAGGGACTTCACGAGGCCATGGCGCTAGCGTCGCCGCTCACCTGCAGCGCGTTGCCGGAGGCGGTCAGCGACCCGAAGCTCCTGAAAAAAGACGCACTCTGGAGAATAGGCATCTCCGGGGATCTGCCCATTCTGGCAGCTCCGCTGGCGGATCGAAACCACGCCGCCCGACTGCTCAAGGAACACGCCTTGCTCCACGCCATGGGCGTAACCTGCGATCTGGCGCTCTGCCTGTCGGAGTCCGGAGACTACCGGCAGCCGGAGGCGCGGTTTGTAAGGGCGGTCCTGGGAAAAATGGACCGGGAGGACACCCTCGCCATTCCCGGCGGGGTGCATCTGGTGTCGGACATGGAGGCCGTGAAGTGCAATTCCTCGGTTTGGATCGAGGCGGAATACCAGCCGCCGGAGCGGGACACCAGCCCCCTTCCCCCGCCGAGAGATCGCAGAGACTTCCACGGCAGAAGGACGCAGTTTGCCCAGCGCACCGACGGCAGCTTCCTGCTGCAGTGCGCCGGCGCCCTGCCGAAGCGGGTGTGGAGTCTGCCGCTGACCAACGGGCGACTCGGCTTCACGGCGGCGGACAGCGGCTGCGGCAATCTCTGGCTGGACAACGCAAGAGAGCGCCGGATCACCCCCTGGCGCAACGACCCCTGGGCCATCGAAGGGCCGGAGACCCTGTACGCCATGGAGGGCGGCGAAATGCGCAGTCTGTTCTGCGCACCGGATTCCGACAGCCGCTTCGTCTGCAGACTTGGCTGCGCCCAGTGGGTCTCCGGCAGTCTGCGAGTGACGGCCTTCGTGCCCTTCGACAGCAATGTGCGGGTGCTGCTGCTGGAGACCAAAACCCCGGTCACGGTGCTCTGGCGGCTGGATCTGCTGCTGGCGGCGGAGACGAAAGACGAGACCGCGGTGATCACGCAATATGACGACGGCGTATTGTCCGCCTGGAACCCCAGAGCGGAGCGGCCATTTACCGTGTACGCCCGGTGCAGCGTCCCCTTCCGGCGGTTCACCTGCCATCGGGAGCGGGCCATTCGGCGTCAATTGGACGGCTTCACCGGAACCGGCGTCCCCGGCTGCTTCGCGGCGGAACTGGAATTGGAAAACCGGGCGGTGCTGCTCATCGGCGAGGACTGCCCCGCGCTCACAGACTGGGACGCCGCCGTGAAAGCCTTAAAACGCACCCTGCGTATCTGGCAGCGGTTCTGCGGAAGAATCCGGTGCGAGACCCCGGAGGCGGCCTTCGAACAGTATCTGGACCGCTGGGGCGCCTACCAGGCCATGGCCTGCAGGCTGATGGCCAGAACCAGCATCTATCAGAGCGGCGGGGCCTTCGGGTTCCGGGATCAGCTCCAGGACGCGGTGAATCTGATTCTCTGGAAAACCGCGCCCGCCCGGCGGCAGATCCTCCGCTGCTGCTCCAGACAGTTCCCGGAGGGGGACGTCTGCCACTGGTGGCACGAGGGGGCCGGCGTGCGGACGCGGATCAGCGACGACCTCCTGTGGCTGCCCTGGGCGGTGCTGGAGTACGTGGAAAAGACCGGGGACGAAGGGATTCTCGGGGAGTCCGTCCCCTATCTGGCGGCGGAACCCCTCAGAGATGACGAGCGGGAGCGGTATCTGAAGCTCCAGATCTCCAGAGAGACCGGCACGGTGCTGGAGCACTGCGTCCGGGCCATCCAATGCGTCCTCCGCCGCGGCACCGGCAGCCACGGTCTGCTGAAAATGGGCGGCGGCGACTGGAACGACGGCTTTGACCGGGTGGAGGGCGAGAGCCTCTGGCTCAGCTGGTTTTTCTCCCACACGGCCCACCGGATGGCCGCGCTGTTGGAGCATCTCGGTCTGGAGGGCGCGGAGGCCATGCATCTGGCCGCAAGGCAGATCGGCGCAGCGGCGGAGCAGAGCTGGGATGGGGCCTGGTACCGCCGAGGTTATTTTGCCGACGGGACGCCTCTGGGCAGCAGGGAAAGCGACGCCTGCCAAATCGACGCCATCGCCCAGAGCTTCGCCGCCCTCTCCCCCGAGGCGGAGCCGGAGCACATGCGCACGGCACTGCAAAGCGCGCTGGAATGGCTGTACGATCCGGCGCACCATCTGGTAAAGCTCTTTGATCCGCCCTTCACCAACGCCAAGCCAAACCCCGGCTATGTGCGCAGCTACGGCCCCGGCTTCCGGGAAAACGGCGGCCAGTACACCCACGGGGCCATCTGGCTGGCATGGGCGCTGCTGCTGACCGGCGAGACCGAAAAAGGCTGGCAGATTCTCCGCGCGCTGCTGCCCGCAAGGCACCGAAGCGAGATCTACGAGGCGGAACCCTTCGTGCTGGCCGCCGATGTCTACGCCGGAGATCACCCGGAGCAGGCCGGCTGGAGCTGGTACACCGGGGCGGCGGGCTGGTTTATCCGAACCGCTGCGGAGCATCTGTTCGGGCTCACGGCGGTGAACGGCCAAGTCTCGCTGCGGCCCAATCTTCCGGAATCTCTGCTGCCCGCCGCGCTCCACTGGAGGGACGGAGACGGCGAAATCCATCTGATTGAGTATCAGGTCGACGGCGTTCTGGTGGATGGAGAATCCTACACCGGCGGCGTGATTGGGAAATTGTAAATTGGGGTTTAACTGCCAGACCCACATGGCTCGCCCTTTGGGAGAGCCAAGGGGTGCACAGCATCATCTAACTCCCCGATAAACTGGTATTTGAACCGATAGCGGCGGGGCACAGGTCCCCGCCCTACAACCTATAATAAAAAAGTAGTGCCGCAGGAAACATCCTGCGGCACTGGAAAAAGAGAGGAGAATGAGAAAAGTGGAGGTGATCGAAATTAGTTGAAGAAGTCGCTCCAGGGGTTGACGAACTGCTGGTACTGGTCGTAACCCTGCTGGGGTTGCTGCTGCTGAGGCTGCTGGGCCTGCTGTTGCTGCTGGGTCTGGGACTCGATGGTTTCCTCGCTGGCCTTGTCCAGGGTCACGGTGACGGTCTGGGTCTCGCCGGCGCGGTAGATGGTGAGCTCCGCCTCGTCGCCCGGCGCATAGCCTCTCAGAGCGGCGATGAGGCCGTCGGAGGAGGAGATGGTCTTGCCGTCGATAGCGGTGACGATGTCGCCGATCTGCAGGCCGGCCTTTTCCGCGCAGCTGCCCTCGGTGACGGTGACGATATAGGCGCCCTCCACCATGTTGTAGTACTTCGCCACCTGGCTGGGAATGGTCTGGCTGGTGACGCCCAGCTCCACCTTATTGACCACCACGCCGTTTTCCATAAGCTCGTTTGCGATGGCGATGGCGTCGTTCACCGGGATGGCGAAGCCCAGGCCCTCTACGCCGGTGGACTCATACTTGGCGGAACAGATGCCGATGACC
Organism: uncultured Clostridia bacterium; assembly: GCA_946187035.1. Lineage (GTDB taxonomy): Bacteria > Bacillota > Clostridia > Oscillospirales > Oscillospiraceae > CAG-103. Next base: position 13,165 of record CAMHPQ010000015.1, read on the forward strand.
TGGCCTGCGGCATTGTACACCGGGCCGCCGGAGTTGCCCTCGTTGACGGCGGCGTCCACCTGGAACATATTGATGGCGATGTTGCTCTCATCGGTGGTGATGGTGCGGTCCAGGGCGCTGATGTGGCCGGTGGACATGGAAAACTGCAGCTCGCCCAGGGGGTTGCCCACCACGTAGGCCAGATCGCCCACGGACATGCTGTCGCTGTCGCCGAAGGTGACGGGGTTCAGGCCCTCGGCATCGATCTTCAAAACCGCCAGATCGTTGGAGGCATAGGAGCCCACGATCTCGGCCTTGTAGGTGGTGCCGTCATAGGTCATGACGCTGACCTCATAGCCGTACTGCTCGGCGTAGGCGATGACGTGCCGGTTGGTGAGAATATAGCCGTCGGAGGTGATGATGAAGCCGGAGCCGGAGACGGCGGCCGAAGTGGTCTGGCCGAAGAAGTTCTGGGTGGTCACCTCGGTGGTGATGCCCACCACCTGCTGGCAGGCTGCGGCATAGATGTCACTGGCGGACATGGTGCCGGCGCTGACGTTCTTGGCCTTCTGGACGGCGCCGCTGCTGTCGCTGCTGCCGTTGGACTCCGCCATCTGCACCTGCTGCACGGCGGCGGTGGCAGACTTGGTGACGCGGCTGCCGATGACGCCGCCCACAGCGCCGCCCAGCACCGCGCAGGCCAGAGCCATACATGCCGCCTTCACAAAGCCGCCCTTCTTCCCCTCATTGCGGGCCGCCTTCTGCTTCGGCGGGTCAGGAGTGTAGTAGCGGGGCGGAATCTCCGCGGCCTCGGCTGCGGGCTGATAATTGGCGTCGGTGTAAGAGCGTTCCTCCCCCTCCTCCGGGCGGGCGATGCGGTAGGTGCCGTCCTCGGCAAAGACCGTGTCCTGCACCTCCGGGGTTTCCTCCGGCACGGGGACGGCCTCGGTCTCCGGGATCTCGGACTCCGGGAAGCTGCTCTCGGGATTCTCGTTGGTTTCGTTCCAGAATTCGTCTGACATGGAAATCGCGCTCCTTATCTGATGGGAACCGGATCGTCTCCGGCCTCCCTTAAAATCTGACTGTATTGTAAGCCGAAGTTGTGTCATTTTAATGAACAAACTTCAAAAATTTATCGAATAAACTTTTATTTTTTTGAGAACTTTCCGGGGCAAAGATCGTCCCACTAAGGTGGATATTTCCACTGGGAAGCGCATCTGTGTACTTGAAAAAGTACTATAAAAAGGGTATACTGAATCTGTATATGCAAATAAGGAGGAAGGAAACATGAAAAAACGCATGTTATCCCTGCTGCTGACGCTGGTGATGACGGTCTCGCTGTTCGCGGGCCTGAGCACCAACGCAGGGGCAGCCACGGTGCTGACCGACATCTTCGATCAGCTGGTCAAGGAGAACCAGGACACCGTGAACAAGCTGTTCAACCAGAACAATATGGTGCTCTCCGGCTCCTGCGGCAAGGGCGGCACCGCCAGCGTGACCTATGAGATCTACCGGCTGGACAAACAGCAGGTGCAGTCTCTGGAGTACTCCGACAAGATCGGCGACCTGAAAAGCGGTCTGAGTGAGCTTGCCTCCAAATTCGGCCTCAACGCCGAGGAGACCTCCAATCTGACCGGTCTGGATCTCGATCTGGACGAGAACAACGAGGAATACTACGCCGTGAAGATCACCGGCACCGGCGAGATGGAGGACTACTCCCTCTCCAACAAGGCCCCCTGGTCCGGCAAGAAGGAGCAGGTCTCCAACGGCACCATCAACATGGACCAGCAGCTGATCGCGGCTTACATCGACACCGGCGTCACCAACGTGGGCGAGCGGGCCTTCTTCGGTCTGGACGCGCTCAGAGCCGTGTATCTGAGCAACACCGTCAAGGTCATCGGCGCCAAGGCCTTCGAGACCTGCGACCGGCTTGCGGTCATCGACTTCCCCAACAGTCTGGAGCGCATCGAGCGCAGAGCCTTCTACGCCTGCGACGCGCTGACCTTCGCCAGAATGAAGAGCTGCACCAAGCTGACCTACATCGGCAACCGCGCCTTCGGCTGCTGCAACCGTCTGACCAACGTGAACTTCCCCTCCGGTCTGAAGGAGATCGACGACTTTGCCTTCATCTATGACCACGTGCTGGGCACCAACCAGTTCGCCCTGCCGGAGAAGCTCTCCAAGCTGGGCACCGGCGCCTTCTGGTGGTGCACCCATCTGGGCGTGATCAACGAGGTGAATATCCCCGCCACCCTCACCAGCATCGGCCCCTGGGCCTTCTTCGCAAACTTCGACATGCGGGAGCTGACCTTCTCCTCCGGCGACCAGGCCCTGACCATCGGCACCGGCGCGTTCGTGGGCTGCCGGGCGCTGAAGACCGTCCACTTCGCTGACCGGGTGAAGCACATCAACGACTTCGCCTTCGCCGCCTGCGACAGTCTCACCGACGTGGTCTTCGGCACCGGCAACGGCACCGATCTGCTCCATGTGACCACCATCGGCAAGCGCGCCTTCGACAGTCTGGAGGCCACCGGCATCGAGGCCCTCACCAGAGTGGCCGACTCCATGTCTGAGAGCAGCGACGACGAGGTCGCCACCTATCTGGGCCACTCCCTCACCCTCAGCTACGGCATCAGCGAGTTCACCGGCAACCACTTCGGCGTGACCCCGCTGGCCCAGGCTGCCTTCACCTATGAGCCCATCACCAGCGGCAACATCGAGCCCGCCACCAGCGACTTCAACTCCTTCCCGAAAAACTGCGTGGTTGTCTATCCCACTCAGAGCTTCAACACCCAGGCCAACGCCAAGTGGACCGCCGCCATCAACGCCAACGGTCTCTGGGAGGGCTACCAGACCAAGGGCGAGTGGAACGGCCACTACCACACCTACGGCGACCCGGTGAAGGTCCCCGCCACCTGCACCGAGGCGGGCTATGAGGTCTATACCTGCACCAAGTGCGGCGAGGAGAAGATCGTTGAGACCTCCAAGGCAACCGGCCACAAGCCCACCCTGGACCGCATGATCGCCCCCACCTGCACCGAGCCCGGCGTGGCCTACTACCACTGCAGCAACAAGTGGTGCACCAAGCCGGATTACACCGAGGATCTGCCCGCCACCAACCACGGCGAGGCCGACGGCTACTCCAAGCTGCTCAACCGGCAGGAGACCCCCGCCACCTGCACCCAGGAGGGCAAGATCACCGGCGTCTGCCCCGACTGCGGCAAGACCGTCAGCGTGACCACCCCCGCTCTGGGCCACAGCACCACCTACATGGACAAGATCCAGGAGGCCACCTGCACCCAGCAGGGCATCTATCAGGGCCGCTGCGACCGCTGCAACGAGTCCGTCCGCGTGACCGTGGATCCCCTGGGCCACACCTGGGATGAGGGCCACATCACCAAGCGCGCCACCGACACCAAGAACGGCGAGCGCACCTATGTCTGCTCCGTCTGCGGCGCCATGAAGACCGAGGTCATTCCGAAGACCACCACCACCGTCACCTACACCGAGACCGTGGTCGCCCCCACCTGCACCGAGCAGGGCTACACCCTCTTCACCGGCAGCGACGGCAGCAGCTACAAGGACAAGTTCGTCCCCGCCGTCGGCCACAAGTGGAACGCCGGCGTTGTGACCAGAGAGGCCACCGCCTCCTTCCCCGGTGAGAAGGTCTACACCTGCGACGTCTGCGGCGAGAAGAAGAACGAGATCATCCCCGCCATCGGCAGCACGATCTTCACCGACGTGCCCACCGGCGAGTACTTCTACGCCCCGGTGCTGTGGGCCGTGCAGAACGGCATCACCAACGGCACCGGCCCCACCACCTTCGGCCCCTATGAGGGCTGCACCAGAGCCCAGGCAGTCACCTTCCTCTACCGGAACGCCGGACAGCCGGACGTGACGGGCGTCAACCCCTTCACCGACGTTGCGCCCACCGACTACTTCTACAAGGCGGTCATCTGGGCGGTGCAGAGCGGCATCACCAAGGGCACCGACGAGCACACCTTCAGCCCCAATGACATCTGCCAGCGTGCCCACATCGTCACCTTCCTCTACCGCGCCAAGGGCAGCCCCAGCGTCGGCGCCCCGGAGAACTTCTTCGACGTCGGCCCCACGGATTACTTCTATGACGCGGTTCGCTGGGCGGTGATCACCGGCGTCACCAACGGCACCGGAGACAACACCTTCAGCCCCTATGACACCTGCACCAGAGGACAGATCGTCACCTTCCTCTACCGGGCAAAGTAACAGAATCATCCCACAACGTAAAAGCTCGCTGCGGAAAAAAACTGCAGCGAGCTTTTTTATGAATATACGAATTTGCAGATTCAAATGATAGTTTATCGGGGAGTTGGATGTTGCTGTGCACCCCTTGGCGCCCTCGGAGAGGGAGCTGTCGAGCGCAGCGAGACTGAGGGAGGGAACGTCGGACAAAGGCAGAAACCAATGCAATGCTGCCTGTACGGCAAGGCTCGCTCCCTCAGTCACGGCTATTTCCCGCCGTGCCAGCTCCCTCGCCGAGGGAGCCGAGTGGAATGGGCAATCATCCCGACAAACTCTCAACTTGCCGCATCATCGCCGGAGTTTCCATGAAAGAGCCCTACCTTCGCATCAGATACAGTCCCGCGCCGATCATGGCTGCGCCCAGGATGAACCACCAGAAGTCCTTCGGGAGGATCATGCTGAGGATGATCAGCGCCCCCACCACTACCAGCAGCAGACCCAGCCACGGGCACGGCCCGCGCCGCCGCATCATAAACACCACCGCCCTTCCGCATACAGTCCTGTGACAGTCTATGCGAAAGGGCGGTAAGTTGTTACTTTTGGAAACGCTGAACAGATCGCCGCACACATCCTGTCGGCATCTTTCCCGTCTGATTTCGCTGAAAAAACTTAAAATACACAAAGTATTCCTGCGTTTTTTCATCTTTATCAGGCTGAAAATCTGCTCGACAATCTGTGCACTTCGATCCATTCAGCGCTTCCATTCATGTTCTCTGTTTTGACAATTCCCAGAAAGCAACTGCGCTGGCGGCGGCCACGTTGAGAGAGTCCACCCCGTGGCGCATGGGGATGCGCACGGTGTAATCGCAGTCGGCGATGGTCTCATTTTTCAGGCCATCCCCCTCGGTGCCGAGGATCACGGCCAGGCGCTCTTCCTTCAGCAGCTTCGGATCGTCGATGGAGACGGAGTCCTCCCGCAGCGCCATGGCGGCGGTTTTGAACCCCATGGCCTTGAGCCGCTCCAGACCGGGGTGGGGCCAGATGGAGATATTGTCCCCGAAGCTGGTCCAGGGGATCTGGAACACCGTGCCCATGCTGACGCGGGCGCTGCGGCGGTAGAGCGGGTCGGAGCAGGCGGGCGTCACCAGAATGGCGTCCATGCCCAGGGCCGCGGCGCTGCGGAAGATGGCGCCGATGTTGGTGGGGTTCATCACGTCCTCCAGCACCACGATCCGCCGTGCGTCCCGGCAGACCTCCTCCACCGACAATAGCGGCTTTCTCCGCATGGAACAGAGCACGCCTCTTGTGAGCTTGTATCCGGTGATCTGCTCCAGGATCTCCAGGGGCGCGGTGTAGACCGGCACGCCGCAGCGCTGGATCACATCCACTGCCTTGCGCTCGATGTGGCTGCGCTCCATCAGAAGCGTCACCGGCTCGTAGCCTGCGTCCAGTGCCCGGTGGATCACCAGCGGGCTCTCCGCGATGAAGAGGGCGTCCTCGGGCTTGTCCCGGTTTAAGAGCTGCCGCTCAGTGAGCCGGGCGAAGGCGTCCAGCGCCGGGTCGGAAAAGTCTGTGATTTCAATGATTCCTGCCATAATTTCCTCAGAATGTAAAGTCGATCTGATTGTAGTTGTTCCCCACGTCGTCCAAAAGGCTCTCCACATACCTGCCGGTGAAATCGTCGGCGGTCTTCCAGCGAGTGAGCAAGTCATTGCTTCGTAAAACCCTGTCCATCCTGCCGGAGAAATAGGCCCGGTTCAGCTGCACCAGGTAGTCTGTCAGCTCTGAATCCGGCGTGACCGCGCTTCCCTGCCGACGGCTGTTCCGGTCAAAGAAGTCCGCCGCCGCATCGGAGAGTTCCTTCGAGACGGCGCATTCCGTGTGGTAGCTGCCGCCGGACTCCGTGAGCTCCAGCACGCCCATCTGACAGGGCCGCACGCAGAGGGCCGAGGTGACGATCTCCGCGAGGCAGCCCGCGGTGGCGGCGTGCTGGATGTGCATATGGCCGCAGAGGTTCAGACAGACGCCGTACTTCTGATAAAGGGCGTTCAGCCGCTCCCGGTTGGTGATGACGAAGCCCTCGGAGAAGACCCGGTTGTGCTGCAGGATCGTCTGGTGGGTCACGCCGATCACCCTTGCGCCCGCCTTTTCCGCTTCCTGCAGCTGGGTTTCGATCCAATCCAGTGTCGAGCGCAAAACCGCGCCGGGGTCGTCAGGGGTGTTTGTATCCACCAAAAGCAACCGCAGGCCCGGTGAGATTTCATAGACGTAGCTGAGAGATGCCTCGTCCCTCGAAAGGGCGTCGGCATAGCCGAAGTCCTGCCAGATCTCCGCAAAAGCCGCAGCGTCCGGACTCTCCACCAGAGAATAGGAATCCCCCTCGAATCTGGCAGCGGTGGGATAGTTTACATCGTGGTTTCCCGGGAGAACCAGCACCCGGATCTCCGCATCCAGCAGGGGCCGCAGCCGCTCTGACAGCCACTGGTGACTCAGCGTCTCGCCGTTGAAGGCCAGGTCTCCGGAGAGGATCAGCACCTGGGGATGAACCTCCAGTGCCTTCTGCACGAACCCCTCCACGATCTCCTGGATCCGCGGCATGAACTTCCCGTCGGCGTTCTCCACCAGCCTGGTGAAATACGCGCCGCCGTCGGTGAGCTCCGGTGAAAGGGCGTGCAGATCCGTGGCCTGTAAAATCGTCACAGGCTCCATGGGCAGATAGTCATGCTGCACGGCTGTTTCCCTCCCGGATAACCAGATTGCCCCGCCAAGGATCAGCGCGGCGAGGCATAGAAAGAGGATGGGTTGTTTCCAGTTCATTTCAGCGTTTCCATGGCGGCTTTGGCGGCGGCCTGCTCGGCCTCCTTTTTGGAGCGTCCGTCGCCCCGGGCCAGCTCCGTGCCGTTGAGCAGCACGGCCATGGTGAACCGCTTGTTGTGATCCGGGCCGGAGGTGCCCGCCAGCACATACTGCAGATGCTGATCCGCCTTGCGCTGGACGCGCTCCTGGAGCTCGGTTTTATAGTCGATGACATGGTGGATGTGGCCCTGGTCCAGTCCCTCCAGCACGTGGCCCAGAATGAACTTCCGGGCGGGCTCGAAGCCGCCGTCCAGATACATGGCGGCGATAATGGCCTCCACCGCGTCAGCCAGGATGCTGGGCCGCTCTCTGCCGCCGCTGTGCTCCTCCCCTCTGCCCAATTTGAGGCAGCGGCCCAGATCCAAAGACAGGGCCACGGCGTGGAGGCTCTGCTCGCACACCAGCTCCGCTCTCAGACGGCTCATCTTCCCCTCGGGCATATCCGGGAACAGCCGGTAGAGCTTGTCCGCTGTGACCATGCCCAGGATGGAGTCGCCCAGATACTCCAGCCGCTCGTTGGACTGGAGGCCGGGTTCCTTGCGCTCGTTGGCGTAAGAGCTGTGGGTCAGGGCGTTTTCCAGCAGGGCCGGATTCTGAAACCGGTAGCCCAGTCGGGTCTGCAGGTCGTCCATCAGGCTTCCTCCTTGTCCAGGCGCATGACGTCGATGTTGGAAGTGATCTCATCGATGATGCCGCTCTGGGCGAAGATAACCGCCTGCCGGATGGCCGCGAAGAAGGCGTCGGCCTTGCTGGAGCCGTGGGCCTTGATGACGGGCTTCGAGATGCCCAGCATGGCCGTGCCGCCCACGGCGTTGGGATCCAGCTCCGCCTTGAGAGAGCCGATCTCGCCCTTGATCATCAGTCCCGCCAGCATGTTTTTCGGCTTGTGGAACATGGTTTTCAGGGTCTTGAGCATGAATTTCAACGTGCCCTCCAGACCCTTTAGGAGGATGTTTCCGGTGAAGCCGTCCGTCACCAGCACGTCCACCTCATTTTTGAAGATCTGACTGGCCTCCACGTTGCCGATGAAATTGATGCGGCCCTCGTCATTGGCCTTCTGCAGCAGCGGATAGGTCTCGTGGCGCAGATCGTCGCCCTTGTGCTCCTCGGTGCCGTTGCAGAGGAGGCCCACCCGGGGCCGCTGGACGCCGTGGAGCTTCTGCATGTAGAAACTGCCCATGTAGGCAAACTGCAGCAGGTATTCCGGGGTACACTCGGCGTTGGCGCCGCAGTCGATGAGCATGCAGCCGGCGCCGCCGTTGGGGAGAACCGGGGCCAAAGCCGCTCTCCGGATGCCGCGGATGCGCTTGACGGTCAGAGTCGCGCCGGTCAAGAGCGCACCGGTGCTGCCAGCGGAGACCACCGCGTCGCCCGCGCCGTCCTTCAGCATTTTCAATGCCACCGCCATGGAGGAATCCTTCTTCCGGCGGCAGGCAGTGCTGGGGTCGTCGTCCATGGTGACAATCTCTCTGGCGTCCACGATCTCCGCGTCGGTGCCAGCGGAGAGACAGGCGGCCACCTTCTCCTTCTGGCCCACGAACACGATGTCCACGCCCAGCTCGGACTTTGCCCGCAGAGCGCCCTTGACGATTTCCTCCGGGGCGTTGTCGCCGCCCATGGCGTCAATGATGATCTTCATCGCTATTTAAACCTCTTTCTGTGTCATAAGCTTTAAGCTTAAAACCTCTTTCTGTGTCATAAGCTCCGAAAGGATGTCCAGGCTCCGCTGGGAGATGGCGGCGTTTTTGTTCCGCTTGCCCTTCACCCGGTAGCCCAACTCCTTGATGATGCCGAAGTTGATGTTCATGGGCTGGAAATCGCCCACGCTGCCGCCGGAGACGTATCTTCCCAGGGCCCCGATGGCGGTCTCCTGGGGGAAATCCACGCTCTCCAGGCCCAGAATCTCCGCGGCGGTCTCGATGCCCACCAACGCGCCGGAGGCGCAGGACTCCACATAGCCCTCCACCCCGGTCATCTGTCCAGCGAAGCGGATCCGGGGCTCGCTTTTCAGCCGGTAGCAGGCGTCCAGCAACTTGGGAGAATTTAAGTATGTATTCCGGTGCATGACGCCGTAGCGCACAAACTCCGCGTTTTTCAATGCCGGGATCATGGAAAAGACCCGCTTCTGCTCCCCCCAGGTCAGGTGGGTCTGGAAGCCCACCAGATTGTAGAGGGTGCCCTCGGCGTTGTCCTGCCGCAGCTGCACCACGGCGTAGTTGTCCTTCCCGGTTCTGGGATCCCGGAGCCCCACCGGCTTCAGCGGCCCGTAGCGGAGGGTGTCCTCCCCGCGTCTCGCCATGACCTCCACCGGCATGCAGCCCTCAAAGACGCCGCCGTCGTCAAAGCCGTGAACCTCGGCCTCCTTGGCGCTGGCCAGCTCCCGGACGAAGGCTTTATACTCCGTTTCGTCCATGGGGCAGTTTACATAATCCGCCGTCCCCTTGTCGTAGCGGGAGGCGAAGAAGGCGCTGTCCATGTCCACGCTCTCCAGAGTGACGATGGGCGCCACCGCGTCATAGAAGTGCAGATCGAACTCCGGGCAGAGCTTGGCGATCCGGTCGGCCATGGCGTCGCTGGTGAGGGGCCCGGTGGCGATGACCACAATGCCGTCAGCAGGAATGTCCGTGGCCTCTTCCTCCACGATCTCCACGTTGGGGTGATTTCTGAGACGCTGGGTGATGGTTCTGGCGAAGCCCTCCCGATCCACCGCCAGGGCTCCCCCGGCGGCCACGCGGTTTTCGTCGGCGCTCTTCAGAATCAGCGAGTCCAGCCGCCGCAGCTCCTCTTTTAAGAGTCCCACGGCGTTGGTGAGCTCGTCGCTTCTCAGGGAGTTGGAGCAGACCAGCTCTCCGAACAGCGGCGAGTGGTGGGCGGGGGTATATTTCGCAGGCTTCATCTCCACGAGCCGAACCGGAATGCCCCGCTTGGCCAGCTGCCACGCGCACTCGCTCCCGGCCAGCCCCGCGCCGATCACAGTTACTGCTTGCATAAGGATCCTCCATAAAAAAGTGTGGAGTTTGGAGTTAGGAGTGTGGAGTTTCAAGCGACCCGCTTAGGCCGAACACTTAAACTCCACACTCCACACTTCACACTCCAAACTTATTCCGCTTTTTTGGTTTTTCTGGTGGTTTTCTTCTTCGCCGTGGTCTTCTCGGCGGTCTCAGAATCGGCGGACTCGGTCTTTTTCTTCTTCCAGCCGCGCTGATCCTCCGGCACGAAGCTCCGGCATTCGGGGTTGATGCAGAAGGGCTTTTTCTTGCCCTTGCCGGCGGGCTTGAACAGGGTCTTGCCGCAGTCGGGACAGAAGTCCTTGGTGGGCACCTCCCAGCTCATGAAGCCGCACTCCTGGCCCCGCTCGCAGGCGTAGAAGGTGTAGCCCTTCTTGCTGGTACGCTTGAGGATGCGTCCGCCGCACTTGGGGCACTTGCCCGGCATCTCGATGACCATGGGCTTGGTGAAGGTGCACTCCGGGAAGCCGGGACACGCCAGGAACTGGCCGAATCTGCCAAACTTCACCACCATGTTCCGTCCGCAGACGTCGCACTTCTCCTCGGAGACCTCGTCGGGCACCTTGATGTGCTTGCCCTCCAGCTTGACCTCCGCGTCCTTGAGCTCGGTCTCGAAGCCGGTATAGAATTCCGACAGCACGTCCTTCCAGGGCATGGAGCCGGTCTCGATCCGGTCCAGATCGTCCTCCATTCTGGCGGTGAAGGCCAGATCCACGATGTCGGTGAAATACTCCTCCATGGTCTTTGTGACCGTCTCGCCCAGGTTGGTGGGCTTGAGATAGCGGCCCTCCTTGACCACATAGTTGCGGCCGGTGATGGTGGAGATGGTGGGCGCGTAGGTGGAGGGGCGTCCGATGCCCTTCTCCTCCATGGCCCGGATCAGCGTGGCCTCGGTGTAGCGCGGGGGCGGCTGGGTGAACTGCTGCTCTTTCGTGATCTTCTCCAGCTGCACGTGGTCGCCCTCGTGCATCTCCGGCAGCGGGCGTCTGATCTCGCTCTGCTCCTCGTCCTTGGCCTCCTCATAGACGGCGGTGTAGCCCGGGAACTTCTGCTCGGAATACTTGGCTCTGAACAGGTGCTCTCCGCTGAGGGCGTCCACGGTCACGTTGTCGTAGACGGCGTTGGCCATCTGGCAGGCGGTGAAGCGGCCCCAGATCAGACGGTACAGCCGATACTGATCCGGCGTCAGATCCTTGCGCACCACCTCCGGGGACAGGGTCACGTCCGTGGGGCGAATGGCCTCGTGGGCATCCTGGGCGCCGGATTTGGTTTTGAAGGTGCGGGTCTGGGGCGGATAGTACGCCTGGCCGTAATGTTCGATGATATAGCTCTTGGCGGCTCTGAGGGCCTCGTCAGACAGACGCAGGGAGTCGGTACGCATATAGGTGATGAGACCGGTGGTGCCGCGGCCCGCCAGATCCACGCCCTCATAGAGCTGCTGGGCAATGGACATGGTGCGTCTCGGGGTCATGCCCAGACGCCGGGACGCCTCCTGCTGCAGGGTGGAGGTGATGAAGGGCGGCGAGGGGCTGCGCTGCTTGGTGCCTCTTTTGATGCTGTGGATCTTGAAGGCCTCTTTCTGCACGGCCTGAATGATGGCCTCCGCCTCAGCTTCGGACTTCACGTCCAGCTTCTTGTCCACGGTGCCGTAGTAGCGGGCGGTGAAGGTCTCCTTCTTCTCTCCGACGCTCAACAGGGCGTCGATGAGCCAGTATTCCTCCGGCTTAAAATCCCGGATCTCCTGCTCCCGGTCCACCACGATTCGGGTGGCGACGCTCTGGACACGGCCAGCCGAGAGGCCGGGCTTGATCTTCCGCCAGAGCAGCGGGCTCAGCTGATAGCCCACGATCCGATCCAGGATGCGGCGGGCCTGCTGGGCATCCACCAGATCCTGGTCGATCTCTCTGGGGTTCTGGATGCTCTCTGTGACCACGCGCTTGGTGATCTCGTTGAAGGTCACGCGGCGGGCCTTGTCATCCGGAAGATTCAGAAGCTCCTTCAGATGCCAGCTGATGGCCTCGCCCTCGCGGTCAGGGTCGGTTGCGAGATAGACGATGTTGGCGCTCTTGGAGCGTTTTTTCAGGTCGTTGATCACGTCCTCCCGGCCCTTGACCGGGATGTACTCCGGCTCGAAGCCGTGGTCGATGTCAACGCCCAGCTTGCTCTTGGGCAGGTCACGCAGATGGCCCATGGAGGCCACCACCTTGTAGCTGCTGCCCAGATATTTCTCGATGGTTCTGGCCTTCGCCGGAGACTCTACGATCACCAGGTCAGTTTTTGCCTTTGCCATAATCGGGTTTCCCTCTTTCTTACTTATTGCTTCTGCTTGATATTCAGCGTAAACCGCTTGCCGGGCTCCGGCCTGACGAAGCCCTTGATCTGGAGCATGGTCAGCTCCGCCAGAACGGTGTGCACCGGGAGACCGGTTTTCTCCACCAGATCGTCCACGTGGATGGCAGGCTCCGTCATGGCCGTCACCAGCTTCAGCTGGGGCTCGCTCAGCGACTCCAGCTGCTTTTCCAAGTCAATATATTCCCTCGCAGGGGCTTTGTCAATCACTTTTTGGCGCATGGGCTCCCGAACCCGGACGAAACCCGCTCCGGTTTCCGGCGGCTCCGTCAGGGGCGGAAGGTTCGCCGGAACCTCCAGCTTGCTGTTGGGGCCCAGGGGCTTGATCATTCTCGGCCGCTCCACATGCTCCGGCGCGGGGCTCCGGTCCTCATGCAGCTTGTCCGGATAGAGCGCCGCCAGATCCGCCAGGATGTCCCAGGCGCAGGTGGCAGGCCGGACGCCGTCTTTTAACAGGGCGTTGGTTCCGGCGGAGCAGGCCGCGTCGGCATTTCCGGGCACGGCAAAGAGCTCTCTGCCCAGACTCTCCGCCTCCTCCGCGAAGAGCAGCGCGCCGCTGCGCTCCGGGGCCTCCACCACCACAGCGGATTGGGAGAGCCCGGCGGTGACGCGGTTTCGCATCCGAAAGCCGTTTTTTCCGATACCGGAGCCGGGACAGAACTCGCTGACCACAGCGCCGCGCACCATCACGTCCAGCGCGAGCTTTCCGCCATAGGCCGCGTCGATGGCGCCGCCCAGGACGCCGATCACGACGCCGTCGGCTCTCAGAGCGCCCACGGCGGCCTCCGCGTCCACACCGCTGGTGAGACCGGAGATCACAATTGCCCCGCAGCGGGCCAGCTCATAGCCCAGCCGGTGGGCGGTGCGCAGTCCGTAGGGCGTGGCCTTCCGGGTGCCAACCACGGCAACGCTGGCGTTGTCGTCCAGTTGGGGCAGTCTGCCTCTCACGTAGAGCACGGCGGGCGGATCATAGGTCTGCCGCAGCCGCTCCGGATAGGCCGCGTCCCGGATGGTGACGATCTGGATGTGGTCGATCTCGCAGCGCTCCAGCGCCCGGTCCGCCCGCTCCAGATCCTTGTCGCAGAGGTTTTTCAGTTCTCCCGGGGTCAGCTCCGGCAATACGGCGCGGTAGTCGGCTTCCTCCGCAAAATAGATCTGCCGCACGTCGCCCATCCGCTCCAAGAGTTCCAGACGCCGCTTGGGCCGGACGCTGTGCCGCTCGCTGAGCCAGACCCAATACTGCAGCTCAGCCATTTCCGTCACCTGCCCGAACCATCTCCCAGAGGATGACGCTGGCGGCCACAGCGGCGTTGAGACTCTCAGACTCCGGGCGCATGGGGATGATGATCTGGCCGTCGCAGAGCTCCAGCAGTTCCTGACTGAGTCCCCTGCCCTCGCTGCCCACGGCAACGGCGGCGCGGGAGAGGGAAACCTCCCGGAGGTCTCTGGCCGTATCGGTCAAAGCCGCGCCGTAGAGGGGTAGATTCCACTGCTCCAGAAGGGCCTTCATCTCTTCATGGGTACACTCCAGCACCGGCTGGCGGAAGATGGCCCCCATGGTGGCGCGGACGGTTTTCGGACTGTAAAGATCGGCGCAGGCGCCGGTGAGCAGCACCGCGTCGGCACCGAAGGCGTTGGCGGTGCGCAGGACGGTGCCCACGTTGCCGGGATCCTGGACGGTCTCCAGCACCAGCACCCGATCGGGACGCGCAGGCACGCTCCGCTCCGGGATGCGCACGGTGAACACCGGCCCGGTGGATTTGGACAGGGCCGAGACATACTCCACCAGTTCCGCCGGGGCGGTCAGCTGACGGACGTTTTCCGGGAGCGCAAAGGCGGCCTTCTCCGCCCAGAGGACGGTCTCCACCGCCGCGCCGGAGGCGATAGCTTCACGCAGAAGCTTTTCCCCGTCACCGACGAAAAAACCTTCCTCCTGCCGGAGACTGCGCTCGCGGCCCAGGGCGCGCAGCCGGCGGATGATGGAATTTTTTCTGGATGTGATCGTTTCCACAGGCACCCGCCTTTCCGCAGTTTTGGAATCCATATACTATATTTATATAACACATGGTTTCCGCTCTGTCAAATCTTTAAAAAGAACGCCTCGTTTTTAAAAAACAGATGCGCCGCCGAAGCGACGCATCTGAGATCGGATTTGCTGAGAAGATCAGGCAGCGATACCGGGCTTGATCTCGCAGAACTGCTGCATGACGCGGGCAATCTGCGCGCGGGTGGTCCAGCCCTGGGGCTGGAGCGTACCGTCGCCCATGCCGTTGATGACGCCAACGGCAACGGCCCACTGCATGCCGGCGGTGGCCCAGTCAGCCACAGCGCCGCCATCGGTGAAGGCGCTCAGGCTGGTGGACATGCTGGTGGGATTGTGGCGGGAGGCGTAGCGCTGGAGCATGGTGACCATCTGCTCGCGGGTGATGTTGTCATAGGGGCCGAACTCTGTGGCGCTGTAGCCCTTGACGACACCGTTCTGGTAAGCCCAAGCCACCGCCTGCTGGTACCAGCTGCCCTTCTCCACGTCGTTGAAGGGATCATAGAGGTTGGTGGTGGGGCAGCCCTCCAGACGATAGAGGACGGTGGCAAACTCGGCGCGGGTGGTGTTGCGGTTGGGGTTGAACATGCCCTCGCCCATGCCGTTCATGATGTTGCCGAGGGTCACATACTCGACCTCGTCGGAGTACCAGTCGTTGGTGAAGACGTCCTTATACTCGCTCTGATAGGTGATGGGCTTGCCCTGCTTGGCGAAGTACTCCGGCTCGGAGGAGCGCAGCCAGGCGTGGGTGATCTCGGAGAAGTGGGCGTTGATGATCTGCAGGGCGTTGGCCAGCAGGTTCAGGGTGGTGACAGGATGCTTCACCAGGAGCACCATCATCTTCGGAACCAGGTTGCCCAGCATGGCGCGGACCTGATCGCCGTCATAGTTGGCGCACTTGGCCTCCTGCAGAGATTCCATGAGCAGATCGACGGTGACGTCCACCAGGCTGCCGTGGGCCATAGCCCCGGTGATGGTCAGGGAGTCGATGAGCTGTGCCAGATTCTGAATGTTCAGGAACTTTGTGGCGAAGATGCCCACGGCGTTCAGCAGGCGGCTGACGTCAACACCCAGCAGGGTGGCGCTGAACTCCTGAATGTCGGCCTGGTAGTTCTCCACATAGTACTGACGGGTCGGCGCGAACACGTCCAGCAGAGCGGCAGTCAGTTCCTCGTAGTACTCGGTCTGGGTCTTCTTCTGGAGTCCCAGCTGGTTGAGAGGATCCAGCCAGTAGTGGAACATGTCGATGGTGTCCAGGCTGATGGGGCCGAAGTTCATCCAGCCCATCTTCTTGACCTCGGCGGTCATGGCGGGCTTGCGGGCGCTGTAGTCCGCATCGTTCTGGTAGCAGGGGGTGTAGTAGTCGATGCCGTACTTCATGTTGTCTTTCAGCGTGCTGGACCAGAAACGGTTCTCACGGAGATTCTCCTGATGCTTCTTGCGGATGTAGTCCTTGACTTCCTGGCGAGATACGCAGAAATCCGATGCCAG
>CAMHPQ010000016.1 GCA_946187035.1 uncultured Clostridia bacterium
CGGCGGGGCACAGGTCCCCGCCCTACAAGGAGTGTGCGCTAAACTCCAGTTTGCAGCGAGTCTATTTTTCAGTGACCGGGGATTGCGAAATGACAATCTGTTGTCCGTTGACCGTAATCGAATAGCTGGTTTCATAGGTATCAGCCCATGCGTAAAACAGCGTGGCTCGGTCATCGCCGGTGCGTATCGTGCAGACCGCATTTCCGTTGCAGTCGACAGCCTGAATGTCATCATTTTCTGAGACAACAACGCCTCGGACATAGTAGTTATCCGATCCCCTGAGCCGGAGCACCTCAAAACTGCCGTTTTCCAATCCCTCGTTTGCCGTTTCCTGAATGCCGTAGAAGTTCGGAAGTTGATATCCCTGCTCTGACATCGGGAAAATCGCATCATTATATGCGCCGGGCCCGGTGGAATAGACCACCATGCAAGAGTCACTGCCATGGATAACGTGCTCTATTGTCCCGCGGCTTGAATAGCGAAATGCAGCTTCCGCTGAACGGAAATGAACGAATCCGTTTTCAACTGGAAACACCGCTGAAAGAGAAAGCAGACACAGGCAAAGAACAACGCTTGCAATGGTTACAGCTTTTTTGTTCTGAATCCGGCTTCTTCGTATGATCCGAAACAGCAGGAAGGAGAGAGCCAGAAACAAGATGATTCTGGAAGTGATCATAATCATTTTGCTCCCTCCAATCGATGCCTTTTGAATTGCTCACGCACAGACCAATCAGATCCCCAGATACTGCTTCGCGATCTGGATCGCCACATCGGAGGCGCGGTCCAGGGCGTCCTCGTAGGCCCGCTGGGCATTTTCGTCCCCGTTGTCGCTGACGGCGCGGAGAATAGCGAAGGGAATCTGGTTAACATAACAAACATGCCCGATGGCGCCGCCCTCCATCTCACAGACGATGGCGCGGAAAGAATCCACCAGCCGCTTTTTCACGTCGGCGTCGCTGATGAACTGGTCGCCGGAGGCGATGATGCCCTGCTCGAAGTGGACACCCAGCGCCGCCGCGCAGCCGCAGAGCCTGCCGGTGATCTCCTCTGCGCAGGGAAACTCCACCACGTTGATGCCGGAGACCATGCCCATGGGGTCGCCGAGGCCGGTGGTGTCCAGATCGTGCTGCACCACGGCGGTTGCGATGCACACGTCAGCGATGTTGAGCCTCGCCGTCAGGGAGCCGCCCACACCGATGTTCAGCAGCTGATCCGGGTGGAACCGGAGGATCATGGTCTGGGCGCACATGGCGGCAAAGACCTTGCCGATGCCGCACTGAGCCATGACCAGATTGCAGGCGGGAAGCTCGCCGTAGACGTAGGTCACGCCGCTGATCACTTCCTCCTCCGCGTTCGGCAGGGAGGCCTTCAAGGCGTCGATCTCCGAGGCCATGGCCGCGATGACGCCGACGGTTTTCTTGTTGGGATTGAAAGACATGGTATTCACCTCATTGTGTATTCGGTGCCAGTATTATAATGTGTAAAAAAAATACTGTCAAGAAAGGGCGAAGGGAAGATTCAAATCCCGGTTGATCGAGCAGTTAGATTCCGCGTTTTAAGGCTTCCCCTCTCAGGGGAAGCTGGCGAGCAAAGCGAGACTGATGAGGTGATCTGATCGCCGCGAAGCGGCACCTTTCATTCATAGTATGGCTTGAAACATCTGCATTTTTTCATAAAGAGGCTTCGCCTTGATCAAACTCCCTCATCCACCGCTTGCGCGGTCCCCCTTCCCCCTGAGGGGGAAGGCTTCGTTCTCAACTACTGCCCTACAAACTCCAATTTGCAATCCCTGTCGTGAGAGTACAAGACGATGAAATTACGAATAATTTCCACTTTTCTGTTGCGAAGTTTTCAGGATCGTGTATAATAAAACCATCAACACCATACTATGAAGAGAGAAGGAAAACATTATGCTGAAAGTTGACCTTTCCGGCGCGAAATCGTTCTTCGACGCTGCCGGCCCCGACTACGCCGCCGCAGCCGCCGCCCACCGGACCCTGGCCGAAAAGACCGGCGCCGGCGCGGACTTCACCGGCTGGCTGGGCCTGCCCCAGAGAGTGAAGGAAGAGGAGCTCAAGCAGATCATCGCCGCCGCCAACCGCATTCGCTCCAGAAGCGAGGTTCTGGTGGTCGTGGGCATTGGCGGCTCCTATCTGGGAGCCAAGGGCGCCATCGAGCTGCTGCGCCCGAAGCCGAAAGCCGGCGACCCGCAGATCATCTTCGCGGGCAACTCCCTGTCCCCGGACAGCCTGTCTGTGCTGCTGGAGGAGCTGGGGGAGAAGGACTTCGAGATCAACGTGATCTCCAAATCCGGCACCACCCTGGAGCCGGCGCTGGCCTTCCGGATGTTCCGCGGCCTGCTGGAGGCCAAGTACGGCCCCGAGAAGGCGAAAAAGCGCATCGTCGCCACCACCGACGCCCGCCGCGGCGTCCTCAAGGGCATGGCCGATGAGGAGGGCTGGGAGACCTTCGTGGTTCCCGACGACGTGGGCGGACGCTACAGCGTGCTGTCCGCCGTGGGTCTGTTGCCCATGGCCGCAGCCGGCATCGACGCCGCCGCGGTGATTGACGCCGCCATCGCCTCCTTCGCCGCCATGGATCAGAGATCTCCGGAGAACCCCGCCTGGCAGTATGCCGCCGCCAGACAGCACCTCTATCGTCAGGCCGGCAAGAGCATCGAGATCCTGGCCTGCTACGAGCCCACCTTCCGCTACATGGCGGAGTGGTGGAAGCAGCTCTACGGCGAGAGCGAGGGCAAGAACGGCATCGGCATCTACCCCGCCAGCGTGGAGTACAACGCCGACCTGCACTCCATGGGCCAGTACGTCCAGGACGGCCCCCGCACCCTGATGGAGACCGTGGTCTCCTTCCGGGAGCCGCTGACGGACTTCAGCGTGCCCTTCGCCATGGGCGATCCCGACCAGCTGAACTATCTGGCTGGACGGAAGCTCTCCGACATCGCCCGGGTGGCCCAGGAGGCGGTCAAGGCCGCACACATCTCCGGCGGCGTGCCGAATCTGGAGGTCATCGCCGACAAGCGGGACGAGGTGGGCTTTGCGGAGCTGGTCACGTTCTTCGAGCTGGCCTGCGGCATCTCCGGCTATATGTCCGGCGTCAATCCCTTCGACCAGCCCGGCGTGGAGGCCTACAAGAAGAATATGTTCCGCCTGCTGGAAAAGCCGGGTGTGGAATAATCTGCCCTTGCGAAAAAACTGAAAACGTGGTAAGCTGTTCTCAGGATGAAACCCATCCTGAGGCAGCTGCCTGAATTTACCACAAAGGAGTGTGACCAAACATGGTTCAGCTGATTATGGGTCTGAAAGGCTCCGGAAAAACAAAACGACTGGTCGACATGGTGCGCAAGGCTCTGGACACCGAGACTGGCTCCATCGTCTGCATCGAGAAGGACAAGAAGCTTACATATGACATCCCGCCCCAGGCGCGTCTGGTGTTTGCCAGCGACTACGCCATCGGTACTGCGGAATTTTTCAAGGGTCTGCTCAGCGGTCTGCACGCAGGCAACTATGACATCACCCATATTTTCATCGACAACTTCACCAAAATGATCCCCGGCATCAAAATGGAAGGCATCGTGGAGTTCATCCAGTGGCTGAACGCCTTCTCCGAGAAGGAGGGCGTGACCTTCACCGTCAGCCTCTCCGTGGATCCCGACACCGCTCCCGAGACGCTGGCCCAGTATAAAATCTGATCCACCAATTGAAATCATCCCGTAAAGCGTTTGCTTTGCGGGATTTTTTTGTTCGGGGGAGGGAAATGTAAATTGGAGTTTGTAGGGCGGGTCGCTTGCGCCCGCCAAATGTACAGACTGCGGCGAACACACAAAAAACTTCAAAATTTTGAAACAGAAATAGGGAACTGATACTTGCAATGCTGTATCAGAAGTGCTAAAATGTGAAAAAATAGGCGAATTATCGAACTGCCGTATTAGCATGCAAAAGCAAAGAAAGGGGAGCACACCCATGAAATTCCTTCCGCTGCAAAAGGATCTCACCGCTGAGGCCGCCGCGCTGGAGCAGGAGTACGCCGCCGCCGAGGACTATACCCCCGCGAAGCTTGGGCCCGCGCATCTCTTTTTCAAATCCGGGCGCAGGGTCTATTACATCCCCTATGGCGCCGTCACCCGCTGTTTCCGGCGGGTGGAGCTGGTCAACGCCCGCATGGGCTGCTGCAACCAGGGCATCCCCATGGAGAGCGTGGTCATCTGCGGCGAAGGGGAGCAGGAGCTGGCCCAAATCCGCGTGGCCACCGAGCGGCTCAGCAAGGCGCTGCTGGAAGCCCTTGGAAATCGCTGCGAAAATGCAGAAATTGGTTATGTCCGCGCTCCGGACCAGGAATCCGCCGTCCGCTACGTCTAATAACCGACCAAAATCGCCAGAAAAGAAGTTATCCATCAAAAAATCTGTTAAAAATTCTGCAAAAACCTATTGCATTTTTGCTATCAGAGGACTAAAATAGGCTGGAAAAAGGCATAAGCTGGGAAAAGGAGGGAAACTGCATGACGCTGGACGAGGCGCTGGACCGTTTGGTTCAGTCCTATACCCGTTATTACGACGTCGTGCGGGAGAATACCGCTCCGTTTTCTGCGAAGGCGGAGTTCCACGCCCACGGGGAATCTTACCTGCTGATCAAAGAGGCAAAGATGTGGGAGATGGACTCCAACGAGTATGTTTTTTTCTATGCAGGGAGTTCGCCGGATGCCGAGACGGTGTCGAACCTCATCGAGACCGCCTGGGACGAGGCCGTCGCCAAGGTCACGCCGGGGAAGAACCACCGGAATTCCGACGTCACCTTTCTTCTGGTGGCAGACAGTCTGCCCCAGGAGACGAGAAAGGTCATCAAGCGGACCCACCGCAGCAAGGGCTATGCCCACGGGCTCCAGGGTTGGAGCAATCTCAAACTGGGTGCATTCGAGCTTTCCACCGGGAAACCCGCCACAAACCGCCATGGCGCCGACCTGAAAAAGCTCCTGCAAAATATTTTTCTTAGGTAAACGCTGAACCTACAGATTCGTCGTTTACCAAAATGGGAACTCTGGAGAGTTCCCGGGGAATCAATTTTATAGGAGAGTGAGAAAACATGACAGCAGTATTGATTATTCTGGCTGCAATTGTCCTCCTGGTCATTGGTTATCTGACCTATGGCTCCTGGCTGGCAAAGCAGTGGGGCGTCGACCCGACCCGGAAGACCCCCGCACACACCATGACCGACGGCGTTGATTACGTCGCGGCGAAACCGGCGGTTCTGATGGGACACCACTTCTCGTCCATCGCGGGCGCAGGCCCCATCAACGGACCGATCCAGGCGGCGGTCTTCGGCTGGGTTCCGGTTTTCCTGTGGTGCGTGCTCGGCGGCATTTTCGTCGGCGGTGTGCATGACTTCGGCGCGCTGTTCGCCTCCGTCCGCCATGGCGGCAAGTCCGTCGGCGAGATCATCGGCGATACCATGGGCAAGAAGGCTAAGACCCTCTTCCTCATCTTTGCGCTTCTGGTTCTGATCCTGGTTATCGCTTCCTTTGTTAACGTGGTTGCCGGCACCTTCATGTCCAATGAGGCTGCCTCTGTCATCACGTCCGGCGCCAATGTCACCGGCAACGAGACCACCGCGATGATCTCCATGCTCTTCATCGTCCTGGCCATTATCTACGGTCTGCTGACCAACCGCGCCGGCATGGGCACCCTGCCCGCTACCATCATCGGTCTGATCGGTGTGGTCGCCATCGTCATCCTGGGCCTGAAGGTCGGTCTTGCGTTCAACCGCACCACCTGGATCGTCCTGATCGGTCTGTACATCACCATCGCTTCTCTGGTTCCCGTGTGGATCCTGCTGCAGCCCCGTGACTACCTGAGCAGCTACCTGCTCTACTCCATGATGCTCATCGCCATCTTTGGCATCTTCTTCGCGGCCATCACCAAGAACGCCACCTTCTCCATTCCGGCGTTCACCGGCTGGAAGCTCGCCAATGGCAGTACCCTGTTCCCGGCGCTGTTCATCACCGTCGCCTGCGGCGCCTGCTCCGGCTTCCACAGCCTGATCGCCTCCGGTACCACTGCCAAGCAGCTGGACAACGAGGCCCACGCCAAGCCCATCGGCTACGGCGCCATGCTCATCGAGTCCGCTCTGGGCATCATCTCCCTGATCGCTGTCGGCATGGTCTTCGAGAAGTGGACCGGCGAGAACAACCCCTTTGGTTCTCCCTCCGCTGCCTTCGCCGGCGGTATTGCCACCATGTTCGGCGCTGACACCACCACCGTTTACAAGACCATCTACGCCCTGCTGACCCTGGCGGTCTCCGTTTTCGCGCTGACCTCTCTGGACTCCGGCACGCGTCTGAGCCGTTACATGTTCTCCGAGCTGTTCCTGAAGGAAGGCGAGAAGAGCTACAAGGACGCCACCGGCATCCGCAAGTTCCTGGCCTACCCGCTGGTCGGCACGCTGTTCATGGTCATCGTGGGCTGTGTGCTGGGCGGCATGTCCCTCAGCCAGATCTGGGGTCTGTTCGGCGCTGCCAACCAGCTGCTGGCCGGCCTGGCCCTCATGGCCGTCGCCGCCTGGCTGGGCAACGTGGGCAAGAATAACAGAATGTTCATCATTCCCATGATCTTCATGCTCTGCGCCACGCTCACCAGCCTGGCCATCACCATCATCGGCAAGATCAAGGGCATCGCTTCCGGCGCTCTGGCCGCTGCTGCTGCAGAGGGCGGCGCTCCCATGTGGGGCCACTACTTCCAGCTGGTCTTCGCCGCCGCCATGTTCATCCTGGCCATCATCCTCGTCATCGAGGGTATCGGCACCTTCTCCAAGCAGAGCAAGGCTAAGAGCAAGGCGTAAGGCAAACCCATAAACACGAATCCGCAGGCTTCGGCCTGCGGATTTTTTTGTATCATGAGAGAGGTAAATTGGAGTTTAGCGAGCTGTTGGATAGAGCGAAAGCCTTCCCCTTAAGGGGAAGGTGGCACGGCGGAAAATAGCCGTGACGGATGAGGTGGCGATATTGTATTACAGCCGAAATGGTACACCTCATCAGTCTCGCTTCGCTCGACAGCTTCTCCTCAAGGAGAAGCCTTTAAAAGCAGAATCAACACCTCGATAAACTGGAATTTGAATCCGAAAAAATCCGGAGCCGATTGTACGGTTCCGGATTCTTGATTTAATCGGAGTACTTCTTTTCGAGATCCTCCAGCGTGGGGTCTTTTGCCATGTTGTTCACGTCGGTCTCCAGGATCTGCTGAGTCATCTCCAGCTCCTTGAGGCGTTTCTCCTTGGCTCTCTTCCACCAGTAGTAGGCAAGGCCGAGGATCGCCAGGACGATGATGCCGATGCCCAGGTAGAAGGTATCGCTGCGGGTCACATGCATGATGCGCTCCGCCGTGGAGGAGAACACACCGGCGAAGTAGCTGGCCGGGCTGGAATAATACTCTCTGGAGTTGGCCAGCAGGTAGCTCTCAAAGATCTCCAGCGCCTCGCTGTCCAGCACGGACTTGGCCGCGTCGCCGGGGATATAGTAATATCCGAAGCCCTCGCTGTCCACGTCATAGAGGATCACGAGGAAGTGGCCGCTGTCCGTGAAAAGCTCGCTGTAGAGCTCCTGGGCGTAGGCCTCCAGCTCTGTGTTGGAGGGGGTATAGCTGCCGTTGATGGTGTCGGTCACATAGAGGAACGGCTGCACGCCGGTCTCGTCGTAGAAGGCCTTCATGCCGCTCTGCAGGGAGGAGGAGCTGTTGATCAGCCCGATCTGATCCTCATAGTACCCCGTGGTGTTTACGGCGCCGGCGCTCAGAGGCTCCCGCTGGACGGTGGAGTTTGTCACCGATCCGGAGCTTCCGCCCGCAGTGAGCAGGAAGAAGAACCCGATCAGCATGAACACCATCAGCAGGATCATGCAGCCGAGACCGCTGCTGCCGCTGCCGGAGCTTCCGCCGGAGGAGGCGCTGCCGTTGCCCGCGTGGGTGGTGACAACTGTGGGCCCCGGGTGATAGACCGGACCCACATAGATCGTCCGGACCCTGGGTCTGGGATTGTGGGGCACGTTGTAGCGCTGGTTGGCTCTGGGGGCGTAGTCTCTCACCGGGCGGGAACCCGGGGAGGGATAGAAACTGCCGCCGAAGCCGCCGCTGCTGCCTCTGCTGCCGCCAAAACCGCCTCCGCCGATCCGGCCTCCGCCTCCGCCTGAGGCATGGCCGCCTCCGCCGACTCTTCCGCCGGGCATCTTACATGCCGAGCTCGGCCTTCAGTCTGGCGAGCTCGTCGTCCACGGCGCTGTCGCTGGGGCCGGAATACTTGTCTTCCAGCGTGATCAGGCTGGGCGCGGTCAGACCGTTGAGCTCTGCCTCGGCGTTGGCGCGGTCCAGCATCTCCTGCGCCTTCTGCTCCATCTTGTCAAAGGCGGCCAGAGAGCCATGGGCGCTCTCGGCGGCGGCAGTGGCTTCGTTGATGCGGGCCTGGGTCTTGGCGACTGCCACGGTGGCCTTGATGTTGCTGCGGCGGGCCTGCAGGGTGGCCACGTCCTGAGAGAGCTTCTCATAGAGCTGGCGCATCTTGTCGGCGTTGGCCTTGGCGACGGTGTAGTTGTTGGTGGCGGCGATGAGAGTCTTCTCCAGCTCCTGCTTCTTGGCGATCAGCTGGCGGGCGTCGCCCTCGTTGCCGGCGGCCAGTGCGCGCTTGGCCAGAGTCTCATACTTGTCAACGGCCTCCTGAGCGTCGTCCATCAGACGCTTGCAGCGGGTCTCCTCGGCCATGACGCCGGCGGTCTCCTGCTTCACCTGGGCCAGGTCTTCCTTGGCCTTCAGCAGGTACTGGTCGATCATCTTGGCGGGATCTTCCGCTTTCTCCAGCAGAGCGTTGATGTTCGCGGAGATGATGTCGGCAAAACGGGAAAGAATGCTCATGGTACGTTCCTCCTAAAAATAATTTTATTGGCTTATTGAACACTTCTGGTAAACCAGTTGAATTATACCACAGAATGCTGTCCAGCGCAACAGAATTCAAAAAATTCACAATTTCCTGTACGTTTTTGTCCGGCTTTCTGTTACAATAGGGGAGAATCCTTTTCAGGAGGCCGCAAACGTGGACAACCTGCTGCATAAATTGCAAAATCCGAAACGTAAAGAACCGGACCTTCCGCCGAGACGGGAGGTGCCTGTTTTCGAGCCGGAGCCGGACGCCGGGCTCACGGAACAACAGGCGAAAGAACGGCTGGACGCCGGCTGGGCCAATACCCCGGTAGAGGGCGCCGGCAAGACCACCAGAGAGATCATCTTCTCCAACGTCTTTACCTATTTTAATATCCTCTTTTTCCTGCTGGCGCTCTGCGTCATCGCCGTCAGCTTCATCCAGCCGAAGCTGCTGCTGAATCTGACCTTCATGGGCGTCATCATCATCAACACCGTCATCGGCATCGTCCAGGAGCTCCGATCCAAGAAAACCCTGGAGGAGCTCAGCGTCCTCACCGCCCCCAAGGCCACCGTGGTCCGGGAGGGGCAGGAGCGCACCATCGGCACGGAGCTGGCGGTCAGAGATGACATTGTCATTCTCGGCGCCGGAAACCAGATCTACGCCGACGCGGTGGTGGTGGCAGGGGAGTGTTATGTAAACGAAGCCCTCATCACCGGTGAGTCCGACGAGATCCACAAGCTCCCCGGCGACCAGCTGCTGTCCGGCAGCTTCGTGGTCAGCGGCCAGTGCAGAGCGAGACTCACCCAGGTGGGCGCCGACAGCTTTGTCTCCCGCCTGACCCTGGAGGCCAAGGCCGCAAAGCCGCCCCAGCAGAGCGAAATGATGCGCTCCCTGCAGAATTTGGTCAAGTGGATCGGCTTTCTGGTGATCCCGCTGGGCGTCGTCATGTTCATCAAGGAATACCTCTGGCTGGAGCGGGATGTGCCCACGGCAGTCACCAGCACCGTCGGCTCCATCATCGGCATGATCCCGGAGGGGCTCTATCTGCTCACCAGCCTTGCCCTGGTGGCGGGCGTCCTGCGTCTGGCCCAGCGAAAGACCCTGGTTCACGAGCTGGAATGCATCGAGACCCTAGCCCGGGTTGACACCCTCTGCGTGGACAAGACCGGCACCGTCACCGAGAACAAGATGACCGTGGAGGACGTCCACCTGCTCTGCGAGGATCGCTTCGTGGAGGAGGACGTGCGCCTCATCATGGCGGACTACGTCTACGCCATGCAGGCGGACAACGACACCATGGCCGCCCTGCGCCGCTACTTCACCGGCGAGGTGAAGCAGAAGGCCATCCACACGCTGCCCTTCTCCTCCGCGAAGAAATACGGCGGCGTCTCCTTCCATTCCGACGAGACCTATCTCCTCGGTGCGCCGGACGTGCTGCTGGCCCATCAGGAGGCGGAATTCGACGAGCTGATCGAGGGCTACTCCGCCCAGGGCTGCCGCGTCCTGCTGCTCGGAATGTATGACGGAACTTTGGAGGACGAAGTTCCCGACAAACCGCTGCTGCCCATCGCATTGATCCTTCTTTCCAACAAGATCCGCGCCGAGGCGCCGGAGACCTTCGGCTACTTTGCCGAGCAGGGGGTGGCCATCAAGGTCATCTCCGGTGACAATCCCAGAGCGGTCTCCGAGGTGGCGAAGCGGGCCGGCATCGCAAACGCCGAGCGGTTCGTGGACGCCAGAACCCTGAAAACCGAGGAGGCCATCGCCGAGGCCGCGGAGGAATACACGGTCTTCGGACGCGTGACCCCCGCCCAGAAGCGGCAGCTGGTCCAGGCCATGAAAAAAGAGGGTCACACCGTTGCCATGACCGGCGACGGCGTCAACGACGTGCTGGCCCTGAAGGAGGCCGACTGCTCCATCGCCGTGGCCAGCGGCAGCGACGTGGCCTGTCAGGTAGCGCAGATCGTGCTGATGGACAACAACTTCGCCTCCATGCCCTCGGTGGTGGCGGAGGGCCGAAGAGTCATCAACAACATCGAGCGAAGCGCGTCGCTGTATCTGGTGAAAAACATCTTCACCTTCTTCCTGGCGTTCTTCACGCTGTTTGCCACGCTGCCGTACCCCTTCACCCCGGCGGCCCTGAGCATGGTCAACGGCGTCACCATCGGCATCCCGTCCTTCATCCTGGCCATGGAGCCCAACGAGAACCGGGTCAAGGGGAAATTCCTCCGCAACGTGATCTTCCGGGCGCTGCCCTGTGCCATGACGGATCTGGTGCTGATCGTGGGCGTGCTGCTGTTCTATATCGCCTTCAAGATCGACGACACCTCCATGAGCACCATCTGCACCGGCGTCATGGGCATCGTGGGTCTCATGATGGTCCACCGCACCAGCAAGCCCTACAACAAGCTGCGCATCGCCATGATGATCACCCTGACCCTGGCCTTCATCATCGCCTTCTGCTTCCTGCCGGAGATCTTTATCCTCAAGAAGCTGGACTTCTCCAGCGCACTGATCCTGGCGGTCTTCGGGGCTCTGGCATGGCCGCTGCTGACGGTGTTCAGCCGCCTGAACGACCAGCTTCGAGACAAGGTCCAGGAGCTGGCCGCCAAACGGGCCCAGAGACAATTTTGATCCATTCATAACACCTCGCTGTGTTAAACCGCAGCGAGGTTTTTTAGTTTTGCGAACAGATTAAAAGTTTGTCATTGCGAACCAGTGACCGACGTCATCTGGTGTGGCAATCCGCATCCCCCGGCGGCGGAGTAATACTTCGCAGAACGTCGAGATTTTACGAATTCGCTCAACATCCTGCAAAGAATCAGTCTGTACTGCAGGAGAACGGATTGCCACACCAGTGTGCGCACTGGTTCGCAATGACGCTCTTTGAGTATGGCGCAAGATTCCGCTCTGCAACCTCCACTTTCCAACGCTGATAATGGTTATTGCTATTTCAAAAATCGAATGATATAATGAAATCATCCGAACAAAGCAAAAAGGAGGAAGACCATGAAAAAACGCATATTATCCCTGCTTCTGGCCTTGACCCTGGTCTGCTCGCTGCTGGTGTTCCCGGCCAGCGCGGTGGAAGTACTGGACGAAGGGGACTACGGCTCCCTTCACTGGGTGCTCACCGATGACGGCACCGTGACCATCAGCGGAACTGGCACCATCGAATACGAACTGAAAGACTTCTGGTCCCAGTACAGCAGCACGGTGAAGTCCATTGTCATGGAGCCCGGTGTTACCTGCATAGGAAGCCGTGCATTCTACAACTGCAGCTATCTGGAGAGCGTAACCATCCCAGAGGGCGTCACCAGCATTGAATTAGAGGCATTCTTTGGCTGTAGCGGTCTTGCGAACGTGATCATTCCGAAGAGCGTCACCACGATTGGAGACTATGCATTTGAGAGATGCAGAAGTCTGAAAAATGTTACGATCCCGGACACCGTCACCAGCTTCGGGGAACAGGTTTTTCGGGATTGCAGCGGCTTGGAAAGGGTGACGATCTCTGCGGACATCACCAGCATTGAAACCATGACATTCCGCGGCTGCGGCAGCCTGAAGAGCGTGACAATTCCCGCCAGCGTTACTGCGATCGGGGCATTTGCGTTTTTAAATTGTGACAGTTTGCAGGATGTCTACTACGGCGGCACGGAGGAACAGTGGAACGCAATTTCCATCAATCTCAGTAACGATCCACTCACTGCCGCGACGATCCACTACAGGGTGATCGACTCCGGCACCTGTGGGGAAAACGTGATCTGGGCGCTGGATGAAAACGGCGTCCTGACCATCAGCGGCACGGGCGCGATGGAGGACTATACCTCAAGCAAACATGCTCCGTGGTATGAAAATAGAACAGAGATCGTGACTACTATAATTGAGCCCGGCGTCACCAGCATCGGTGACTCTGCATTCGATGGTTGCAGCAACCTGGATAGCGTGACGATCCCAGAGGGCGTCACCAGTATTGGAACAGCTGCGTTCCTGAAGTGCAGCAGCCTGAAGAGCGTGGTAATTCCGGACGGCGTTACCACCATTGAAGTGGGCGCATTTGGTAACTGCAGCAGCCTGGAGAGCGTAGAGATCCCGGCTAGCGTCTCCGATATCGGATTCAGTGTATTCCAGAACTGCAGCAGCCTGGAGAGTGTAACGATCCCGGACGGCGTCACCAACATTGAAATGAATACATTCTATAACTGCAGCAGCCTGAAGAGCGTGGTAATTCCGGACGGCGTCACCAGCATTGGAATGCAGGCATTCTGGTACTGCAGCAGCCTGACCAGTGTGACGATCCCGGACAGCATCACCAGCATCGGAGACTTAGCATTCTCCGATTGCACCAGCCTGACCGAGGTGGAGATCCCGGACAGCGTCACCAGCATCGGAGGCTCTGCATTCGCCAACTGCAGCAACCTGACCAGTGTGGAGATCCCGGACAGCATCACCAGCATTGGAAATAATGCATTCGCCGGCTGCAGCAGCCTGACCAGTGTGGAGATCCCGGACAGCGTCACCAGCATCGGAAACTATGCATTCTCCTACTGCAGCAGCCTGACCGGCGTGGAGATCCCGGACAGCGTTACCAGCATCGGAAGCTCTGTTTTCGAAGGATGTAGCAGCCTGACGAGCGTGATAATTCCGGATGGCGTCACCAGCATCGGCGAGAATGCATTCTATGGCTGCAGTAGTTTGACGAGCGTCACAATCCCGGGCAACACTACCAGCATTGGTAGCTTTGCTTTCTATGACTGCAGCAGCCTGACGGACGTCTACTATGGCGGCACAAAGGAACAGTGGAACACAATCTCCATTGGAAACGAAAACGATTCCCTCACTTCCGCGACGATCCACTACACCGAACCGGCAGCGGATGTGCTGGACGAGGGAGATTATGAAGCCCTCCACTGGACGCTTACATCCGATGGTGTCCTGACGATCAGCGGCGAAGGTGCGATCCCATGGAATATGAATGAAGAATGGGTATCGTGGGGCAGTATGATTAAGGCACTGGAAATTGAACCCGGCATTAATAAAATTGAATACAATGCGTTCAGGAATCATGACAGTCTGGAACGTGTGACGATTCCGGATACGGTTACAGTTATCGGTAGCTATGCATTCAATGGTGATGACAGCCTCGAGCGAATTCTAATTCCGAAATCTGTTTACAGCATAGGAAATGACGCGTTTTCTGACTGCAGCTCTCTGGCAGAGATTGTTGTGGAGGAAGGTAATTCGGAATACCTTTCGCGGCAAGGCGTTTTGCTGGACAAATCCGAAACGCAACTGCTCTGCTGTCCCGGTGGTAAAACCGGCGATTACGTGATCCCGACGAGCGTTACCAGCATAGTGTTCGATGCATTTTTGGGCTGTGGTAAGTTAACAAGTATCGTGATCCCGGACACTGTCACCGAGATTGGTATGCAAGCATTTTCGGGATGCAGCAGCATAACAAAAATGATAATTCCTGAAGGCATTACGAGTATTGGCAGCCATTTGTTTACAAGATGCAAAAGCCTTGAGACTGTTACGATTCCGGAGAGCGTTACCAGCATCGGAGACTATGCATTCCAATCCTGCAGCAGCTTAACGGACGTGGCAATTCCGGAAGGAGTTACCAGCATCGGAAGTGGAGCATTCACATTCTGCAGCAGTCTCATCAGCATCTCCGTTCCGGAGCATGTCACTAAAATCGGGACCGGGGCGTTTAGCAACTGCGACAATCTGACTGCAATTCAGATAGCACCGGGAAATGCGTATTTCCGATCCGAGAATGGTATTATGCTGAATAAAGCTGGGACGCAGTTTATCTGTTGTCCCGGCGGGAAGACCGGCGGCTGCACGATCCCTGAGGGCGTGCTTGTCGTTGTGGACGGAGCATTCCTCGGGTGCTCGAGAATTGATGCGATAACAGTTCCACAAAGTGTCACAAGAATCGGTGAAAATGCATTCCACTGGTGCGACAGCCTGACGGACGTTTATTTTGATGGAAATGAGGATCAGTGGGCGACGGTTTCCATTGCTGATGGGAATGAGTCCCTTACCAACGCTACCATCCACTTCGGCGCCTCCATGCCCGGGAAGATCGAATCGAATCCCGCTGACGTGACGGCTCCCGTGGGCGGCACGGCCTCCTTTACCGTGGTGGCCTCCGGCGATGTGGTCTCCTACCAGTGGCAGTACAAGACCCCTGCGGGCGCATGGAAAAACAGCTCTTCCAAGACGGCGGGCTACAACACCGATACCCTGACCGTGGAGGCCACCGCGGCGCGCAATGGCTACCAGTACCGCTGCGTGGTCACGGATCAGGACGGCAACACAGTGATCTCCGAGCCCGCCGCCCTGACCGTGGCCCAGCCGATGGTCATCACGGGCTCTCCCGCGGACAATGTGGGCATGGCCGGACGCGTCGCAGGCTTCGCGGTGCAGGCCGAGGGCGAGGGTCTCAGCTATCAGTGGCAGTACAAGAAGCCGGGCGGAGCCTGGAAAAACTGCACCAGCTTCACAGCGGGCTACAACACGCCGTTCCTCTTCGTCTCCTGCGTCACCGGCTCCACCAACCGGGACGGCTACCAGTACCGCTGCGTGGTGACGGACGCCTACGGCAACACCGCCACCTCCGAAAGCGCGAAGCTCATGGTCTTCGCCGTCAAGACCCAGCCGAAGAGCGCTGCCGTGTCTGCCGGTGAGACCGCGGTCTTCAAGGTGGTCGCCTCCGGTGTGGACCTGACCTACCAGTGGCAGTACAAAAACCCTGCCACCGGCGTCTGGAAAAACAGCTCCAGCGTCACCAGGGGCTACAACACCGCCACCCTGAATGTGGCCGCCACCGCCGCCCGCAACGGCTACCAATACCGCTGCGTCGTCACCAGCGGCAGCCAGACCATCACCTCCACCGCTGCAAAGCTGACGGTTGGATGACCCAAAACCGGAAAACACCCGACTTCCCATCGGAAGTCGGGTGTTTTTATGATCTTTCGATTCAGGCGTTGGCAAAAAGAGCCAGATTCTTCGGAACGATGAAGTTGACGGCGCCGGGGACCAGGGTGAAGTTGATCTTGTCCCGATAAAGGGCCTCGCCGTCGATGTTGATGACCACGGGCTCCGGGGTCTCGATCTCCAGATGGCTGCCGGTGAAGTGCACGATCTTCTCCTTCGGAATCTCCCGCCAGCGGGCGGAGGAATACTTGCCGATCAGCGCCGGGAACTCGATGAGCTTCACATGCTTCACGATCAGGAATTCCAGAGAGCCGTTGTCCGGGCGGGAATCCGACGTGGGGTGGAAGCCGCCGCCGTAATACTGGCCGTTACAGGCGCAGATCAGGGCGGAGCTGCCCTCATATTCATAATCGCCGCAGCGCACCTTCACGGGCATGTTCAGACCCTTGAAGACGTTTACCACCAGACTGGTCACGTAGGCCATGGGGCCCGCGCCCAGCACCGGGATGCCGCTGTATTTGTGGACGTCCGTGCCGATTCTGGCGTCTGCGCCCACGGAGCAGATGTTGATGCTGTAGCGTCCGCAGGTCTCGATCAGGTCAAACTTGCGGATCTCACCGTAGATCAGCTCCTTCAGATCCCGGAACTTCTCGGTGCCTTCGCCGAAAATCCGGAGAAAATCGTTGCCGGTGCCGCCGGGATACTGGGTCACGGAGACGTTGGGCAGCAGGGCCGCGCCGTTGACGCATTCATTGAGCGTGCCGTCGCCGCCGCAGGCGAAGACCCGGAGATCCTCCTCGGTCTGGGCGTCGGCCTTGATCTTGACCTCCGCGTCCCGGGGGCCTTTGGTCACGTAGACCTCATATTTCAGACCCGTGGGGCCCAGAATCTCCTGCACAGCCGCGTTGACCTCCGCCGTGCGATCCTTGCCGCCGGCCACGGGATTGACGATAAACAGATGCTTCATGAATGGTTCCTCCGAAATTAGTTCAAAAAACTGAAACGATTTTACGACATTTTTCCGCCCTTTGCAATAGGAAAACGCAAAAAATCAATTTTATTTATGAATTTCACTTCAGTCTCGCTTTTTTGGGAAAAGTGTGGTAAACTAATCTTTCAGAAGATTACGCAAGGAGGTGTTCCCATGGTGCTGACCCTGTCGGCAGCGGCGGCGGTGATCGGCGCGGAGGCTGTGGTGCGTCGGAAAGTGAACGCCGCCCCGGCGGAGACCTGGCCGAGACCGATCCATGGCCGGGTGGAGCTGCGGCGGGCCCACAACTACGGCCTCGTGGGCAGCCGGTTGGAAGAGAAGCCGAAGGTGGTCATGACCTGGCAGACCGTGGCGAATCTGGCGGCCATCTCCGGCGCGATTTTGGTGAACACCGCCATGCCCTGCTCCGTCCTGACCCGCCTGGGCATGGGGCTGATCACCGGCGGGGCTCTGGCAAACCTCATTGAGCGGTACCGGAGCGGCTGCGTCACGGACTACCTCCACGGCGTCGGCATGCCGGTGGAGCTGCTGAACCGAAGAATCTGGAATCTGGCGGACATGGCGATCTTCAACGGCAGCGTCATGGCCATGATCGGACTGGTGCTGTGATGGAGAAGTTTGACGTATACGATTTAGACCGCCGCCTGACCGGCAGGACGCTGGTACGCGGTCAGCAACACGATGATGCGGACTGCCAGCTGGTGATCCACGCCTGCCTGTTTAACAAAAAGGGCGAGGTGCTGATCCAGCAGCGGGACCGCAGCAAGCGCAGCTATCCGGAGTACTGGGATTTCTCCGTGGGCGGCGGCGTGCTGGCAGGGGAGACGCCCCGAGAGGCGGCTGTGCGGGAAGTGAAGGAGGAGCTGGGGCTTGACATCGACCTCCCCGGCGCGGCGGCGGTGACGCTGTCCTTCCCGGGCGGCTTCGATGATTATTATCTTGTGGACTGCGATGCGCCCATCGAGTCCCTCACGCTCCAGCCCGGTGAGGTGCAGGACGCCCGCTGGGCCACAAAAGAAGAGATTTTAGAGATGCTGCGGGCAGGGGAGTTTGCGCCCTTTTGGCCCAGCTTCATTGAATTGCTGTTTGACCTGCATCGGCACGTCGGCCTCTCAGAGTGAAAGGAAGGGGGACAGGCATGAAAGTTAAATTATCCATCCCCGCGCTGATTCTGGCGCTGGTGCAGACCCTGTGCCTGCTCCTGTATCCGGTCTGCGCGGCTCATCTGCTGGACACCGGCGTGAGAAAGAGCGGCTATACCTCCGTTGTTCCGGAGCGGCTGCGGAGCCAGACCTTCAGCGATCTCAGGCTGTTCATGAGCACCGCGGACTACAAGACCCTCTCCGAAGCCTATGAGGAGGAAAACGGCGTCAGTACCCGGAAAGCCGATGCGGATCTGGGCCTTCTGGAGTCGCTGCTCCCCCAGGCGGAGGTGCGCTATCTGCGCCTGAGCCAGCAGGGACCCAACGCCATCGCGGCGGCCCGGTCTGCGCTGGAGAGCGGCATCATGACCCAGAGCCAGATCATCGAACAGGCGGAGCGGGCCGGCAGCGTGGCCGATTTGACGGACGACCAGCTGAAAACGGCGGCCAGCGCGTTCCTGCGTTCCGAGGCCTCGGTGCTGGGGGACGACCCCGGCCACACCAGAAACGTCTATATCTGGGAAATGGTGGGCATCCTCGCCGCGGGCGCACTGGTGTATTATCTCTGCGGCGTGGTGCATCGGCGGCTCCATCTGGAGGCCAATCCATTTCTCTCCTCCGTGCTCCTGAGCCTCGGCGCGGCGGCGGTGATCCTGTATTTCGCGCTCAGCCAATGGGGCCTGCCCGGAGCCTGGGCGGCCTGTGTGCTGGCGCTGGCGCAGCTGCTGCTGGCGTGGCTCCCGGCCTCCATGAAGCAGAACAAGGATCTCCCTGCAGCGGCAGGGGGGAGGGGCAGCATCCTCGCGGCGCTGCCGTCTCTGCTGGCAGCTGCGGCGGCTTTGCTGTGTTTCTTCGCTCTCAAAGGCGGTGCGTCCGCTGTGACGACGCTCTCCCAAAATGCTGCCCAGGCCATCTCCGGCGGCGAGAGTTCGCTCGCGGTTTTCTGGAGGCAAAACCTTCCCGGGGCGATCCTGCTGGGCGTCACGCTGATCTGCTGCGTCGGGGCAATTCTGACCTACCGTACGCAGAAAGCCGCCATCCCGGAGCCCGTGGGCGGCGTTCTGGCGCTGCTCCCGGCGTTGGGGCTGATGCTGGCGGCGGTGGTTGTGCTGGCGCTGCTGCGGTTCTGGCTGGCCGTTCTGGCACTGGTGACGCTGGCGGGGGTGTGGCTGGTCTATGTCCGGCTGCTCAATGACCGGGCGGTGCTCCGGGAGCCGCTGATCCACCTGATTGGCCATTTGGGCTGCATCTGCGCTGCCGGATTCTCCGCGGCGGCTGCCGGGAACGGGAACCTCACCATCGGCGCCTGCGCCGGGTGTATGCTCTGTATGCTGGTGTTTACCAGAGTCCAGTCGAGACTGCTTGGTTGAGCTGTGCTCAAAGTCGGAGTTTAACGGGAGAGCCCCATCAACTCGGCTCCCTCTGTGAGGGAGCTGGCACGGCGAGAACTAGCCGTGTCTGAGGGAGAGAGCCTTACCACATAGCCAGATATTCATACAGTGCTGCCTTTGTCCTTTGTCCGCTCCCTCAGTCTCGCTGCGCTCGACAGCTCCCTCGCCGAGGGAGCCAAGGGGTGAACAGCAATCCTAATTTAAAAACGACCATTCGATAAAAAAAGACGTGCTGAACCACAGCACGTCTTTTCTTTTGGTTTGGGTTTACTCCTCCACGACCTCGGCGTCGGGGGCGTTGGATTTGACGGAAGCGATGCCGTTCAGGCAGCTGTCCAGCGCCTTGTAGCTCTCACCGACGGCGATGATCTCACCGTTGCGGGCCTTCAGACGGAAGCGGAACTCGCCGCGCTTGTCCACATAGACCTCGAACTTCGGGTTGGTCAGAGTCTCGAAGCCCTCCACAGTCTGATCCTCGATGGGGGCGATGGGGGCGTTCTTGCGGACGCTCTCGATGCCGTTTTTGCAGGCGGCCATGGAGTTGTAGATCTCGCTGGTGGCGATGACCTGTCCGTTGCCCGCCTTCAGGTTGAACATGGGGCCGGTTTTGGCCTGTTTGATGACGAATTTGCCCATGGGAATACCTCCTGATTCTTGTTAGTTTTGCGTAGTTTTGCTTGCTTCTATCATACCATGCATGAACGGCAGATTCAAGCCCAAATGTTGAAAAGTTGTCTCCGTGCCGAAATGGATGTTGTCGAAGTTGGGCAAATTGGCTGAAATGTTTCCTATTTATTACAAAACGATTGACATTTTCGTTAATCGGCGTTAAAATGTGGAACGAGTCCGGGAGTTGGAAGAATGAGGTTCCGACGCCGGACTGAATTCGGATCTGCGTTCTCAAAGGTCTTTGGACGCAGAACGGAAATTTGCAAAGGAGATGCACAAAATGAAAAAGACCCTGACTCTTCTTCTGGCACTGGTTATGGTGTTTGCGCTGGCCGCCTGCGGCAATAACGCGAGCGCTCCCGCCGGCAGCGCCGACGATGCTGCCTCCAGCGCCGACGGCAGCGTCTACTGGCTGAACTTCAAGCCCGAGTCCGACGAGGTTCTGCAGCAGGTTGCCGCCATGTACACCGAGAAGACCGGCGTGCCCGTAACGGTGCTCACCGCCGCCTCCGGCACCTACAACGAGACCCTGCAGGCCGAGATGGACAAGGCCGCCGCTCCCACCATGTTCGTGGTTGGCAACAAGGCCGCCGTCGATCAGTGGAGCAGCTACTGCCTGGATCTGACCGACACCGCCATCGCCAAGGAGCTGAACACCGACGACTACATGCTCTATGACGACGACGGCAAGCTCTGCTCCATCGGCTATTGCTACGAGTGCTACGGCATCATCGTGAACCCCGACCTCATTGAGGCCGCCGGCCACACCATGGACGAGATCACCAACTTCGAGGGCCTGAAGGCCGTCGCTGAGGACATCCACGCCAAGGCCGCTGAGCTGGGCTTCGACGCCTTCACCTCCTGCGACATGGACAGCAGCTCCTCCTGGCGCTTCACCGGCCACATGGCCAACCTGGAGTACTACTACGAGGAGCAGGACGCCGGCGAGACCTGGACCGAGGCTCCCGCCACCCTGACCGGCGCTTACATGGACAACTACAAGGCTCTGTTTGATCTCTGCATCAACAACAGCCTGACCGATCCCAAGGATCTGGCCACCGGCGGTCATGACGCCGAGGCTGAGTTCAAAAACGGCGAGGCTGCCTTCTTCGTCAACGGCTCCTGGGAGTACAGCGCCGTTGCTGAGGCTGTCCCCAACGCCACCATGATCCCCTACTACTGCGGCGTCGCCGGCGAGGAGAAGGCCGGTCTGAACTGCGGCACCGAGAACTACTGGGCCGTCAACAGCCAGGCTTCCGAGGCGGATCAGCAGGCCACCATCGACTTCATGGTCTGGTGCGTCACCGATCCCGAGGCCTCCCGTATGCTGGTGGATTCCTTCGGCGTCATGCCTTACACCAACGCTGCTGAGAGCACCAACGGCTTCCTGGCCGCTGCCGAGGCTTACACCGCCAACGGCTGCTACACCATGGATTGGGCCACCAACTATCAGCCCAACGTGGACGAGTACCGTGCCGGTCTGGTCTCTGCTCTGAACCAGTACTGCGCCGATCAGTCCGACGCCAACTGGGAGCTGGTCAAGACCGCCTTCGTGGACGGCTGGGCCACCCAGTACGCCGCCGTCAACGGCTGATTGAAGCTCTGACATTTCATCAGAACCTAACCCTGGGGGCGGGCGATTTCGCCCGCCCCTGTTACCATACAGCAGCATTCATGCAGCTGTCATCTTGAGCGAGCAAAGCGAGTCGAAAGATATCAAAACGAAATAGATTCTTCGACTTCGCTGCGCTTCGCTCAGAATGACAATCGAATGATGTTTTGCAGAGCAGAGCGTTTTTGGGAAAAAGCGCCGTGCTCCGCAAAGCAAACTGATTTTGGAGATGAGAACTATGAATGAGAATCGGAAACTAAAGAGAAGATGGAGGACTTCAGGCGGCGCGCCGCTGAAACGGCCCATGCGGAAGTGGTCGTGGCTGTTCATGGGGCCGGTGCTGATCGCCTTCGTCATCGGCTTTGTGTGGCCCTTCATCCAGGGCATCTACCTGTCCTTCTGCAAATTCACCCTGATCAAGGACGCGAAGCTCATCGGCTTCGGCAACTACCTGAAGGCCTTCAAGGACGCCAGCTTCGGCCACTCCTTCTGGTACACGGCGCTGTTCGCCGTCGTGAGCCTGATCCTGATCAACGTGCTGGCCTTCATGGTGGCCTACTTCCTCACCCAGGGCATCAAGGGCAGCAACCTGTTCCGGACCGTGTTCTTCATGCCGAACCTCATCGGCGGCATCGTCCTGGGCTACATCTGGAGCATGATCTTTGATGGCATCCTCTCCCGATACGGCACCTCGATCCTTTTGGAGTCCAAGTACGGCTTCTGGGGCCTGATCATCCTCATGTGCTGGCAGCAGATCGGCTACATGATGATCATCTACATCGCGGGCCTCCAGGCGGTGCCGGAGGACATGATCGAGGCCGCGAAGATCGACGGCGCCACCAAGTGGCAGACTCTCTGGCACGTGACGATCCCCAACGTGATGCCCTCCATCACCATCTGCACGTTCCTGAGCCTGACCAACGGCTTCAAGCTCTTCGACCAGAACCTGGCCCTCACCGGCGGCCAGCCCTTCATCATCCAGCCGGACGGCTCCACCATCAAGACCACGGAAATGCTGGCGCTGAACATCTATAACACCTTCTATACCTCCAGCTCGGCCTCCAAGGGCGTGGCCCAGGCCAAGGCCGTGATCTTCTTCATCCTCGTGGCGGGACTGGGACTGGCCCAGCTTGCCTTCACCAGAAAAAAGGAGGTGCAGCAGTAATGAAAAACTCTCTCGCTGCCGAGCGCAGACGGAAGGCCGTCATGTCCATCGTGCTCACCATCGTCTGCATCATCTATGTGCTGCCGGTACTTACGGTGGTCATCAACTCCTTTAAGTACAACACCTACGTCAAGACCGACACCTTCGCCCTGCCTTTGGGAGAGATGTGGGCAGGTTTTAAAAACTTCATCAAGGGCATGACCTTCGGCAACTATCCCTTCTGGCAGAGCGCCTTTTACTCCCTGATCATCACCGTGTTCTCCACGGCTTTGATCCTGCTGTTCACCTCCATGGCCGCCTGGTACATCGCCCGCGTGGACTCCAAGTTCTGCCGCGCGGTCTACTACCTCTGTGTATTCTCCATGGTGGTGCCCTTCCAGATGGTCATGTTCACCCTCTCCAAGACGGCGGACAAGCTGCAGCTGAACACCCCCTGGACGATACCGATCATCTATCTGGGCTTCGGCGCGGGCCTTGCGATCTTCATGTTCGTGGGCTTCGTCAAGTCGATCCCGTTGGAAATTGAAGAGGCCGCCGCCATCGACGGCTGCGGGCCGCTGCGCACCTTCTTCAGCGTGGTGTTCCCCATGCTGAAGCCCACCCTGATCTCCGTGGGCATTCTGGAGATCATGTGGGTCTGGAACGACTACCTGCTGCCGTATCTGGTGCTGGATCGGACGAAGTACATGACCATTCCGATCCACATCCAGTACCTGAAGGGCAGCTACGGCACCGTGGATCTGGGCGCCACCATGGCCCTGATTCTCCTGAGCATCATCCCGGTCATCATCTTCTACCTCCTGTGCCAGAAGCACATCATCAAGGGCGTCGCAGCCGGCGCCGTGAAAGGATAAACCGACAACTATGAAACTTTACCGCAGCAGCGGCATGCTTCTGCCGCTCTTCTCCCTGCCGTCCAACTACGGCGTGGGCGCCATGGGCAAGGCCGCCTATGACTTCATCGACTTTCTGGCTGACGCCGAGCAGAGCTGGTGGCAGATCCTCCCTGTGGGGCCCACCGGCTACGGCGACTCTCCCTATTCCGGCTTCTCCACCTTCGCGGGCAACCCCTATTTCATCGATCTGGATCTTCTGGTGGAGGCCGGGCTTCTGGAGCAATCGGAGCTGCAGGGCATCGACTGGGGCGCAAGCCGCCAGAAGGTGGACTATGAAAAGCAGTACGCGAACCGCCTGCCCCTTCTGAGAAAGGCGGCGGCGCGGGGGTTAAGCCGCGACACCACGAATTTTGAGAATTTCCGACGGGACAACGGCCGCTGGCTGGAGCCCTACGCCCTGTTCATGGCGCTCCGGGATCACTTCGAGGGGCAGCCCTGGATGGAGTGGCCCGAGGACATTCGCCTGCGCCGCCCGGAGGCCGTGGAGCGTTACACGGGCGAGCTGAAATCCGACGTGGACTACTACGCCTACACCCAGTATCTGTTCTTCGCCCAGTGGGAGCAGCTCCACGCCTACGCCAAAAGCAAGGGCATCGGCATCATCGGCGACCTGCCCATCTACGTGGCCTTGGACTCCGCCGACGTCTGGGCCGAGCCGGAATTCTTCCAGCTGGACGACCAGAACGTGCCCACGGCGGTCTCCGGCGTGCCGCCCGACGCCTTCACCGAGGATGGACAGCTTTGGGGCACGCCCCTCTATGACTGGGACGCCCAGAGACGGGACGGCTACGGCTGGTGGATCAGAAGGGTAGAGGGCGCCGCCAAACGCTACGACGTCCTGCGCATCGACCACTTCCGGGGCTTCGAGGCCTATTGGTCGGTGCCCTACGGAGAGACCACGGCCAAAAACGGCAAGTGGGTCAAGGGCCCCGGCATGGATCTGGTGGGCCGTCTGACTGCGTGGTTCTCGGATCTGCAGTTCATTGCCGAGGATCTGGGCTACATCACCCCGGAGCTCCGGGAGTTGCTGGACGAGAGCGGTCTGCCCGGCATGAAGGTGCTGGAGTTCGCGTTTGACCACCGGGAGCCCAGCGACTACCTGCCCCACAACTATGAGAAAAACTGCATCTGCTACGCCGGCACCCACGACAACAACACCCTCTGCGGCTGGCTGTCGGAGACCGACGAGGCGGATCTCAACTACGCCAAAGAGTATCTGGGCCTCAACGACGACGAGGGCTACGCCTGGGGCATTCTCCGGGGCGGCCTCAGCTCCATCGCGGTGCTGTTCGTGGCCCAGCTCCAGGACTATCTGGGTCTGGGCAGCGAGGCCAGAATCAACACCCCCGGCAGCGTGGGCGGCAACTGGAACTGGAGACTTCTGCCCGGCGCCCTGAACAAGGCCCTGGCGGAGAAGATCTCCGCCGCCTCCAAACGCTACGGACGTTACAGAAAGTGAGGAGCGAACCATCATGATTCCTTATGCATCCCGCATTGCCTCCATGCAGGAGACCGCCGCCATCGTCGGGAACCTGTTCAAGGGCATGACCGATCCCAGCATCATCTCCTTCGGCGGCGGCGCCCCGGCAAAGGAGGCGCTGCCCTCGGAGCTGATCGGCCAGCTCTGCCAGAAGATCTTCGCCCCCGGCGGGCGCGGCACCGAGGCGCTGCAGTACGGCCCGGTGCACGGCATCGCAGATCTGCGCAGAGCCGTGGCGGAGCAGCTGCTCTCTCCCAAGGGCATTGCCTGCGACCCGGACAACATCCTCATCGTCTCCGGCGGTCTGGAGGGCATCTACCTGACCTGCCAGGTGTTCATCGACCCCGGCGACGTGATTCTGGTGGAGTCGCCCACCTTCGTGCACACGGTGGAGATCTTCGACATGTTCCAGGCCAGATGCGTCCCGGTGCAGACCGATGACGACGGCCTGAACATGGAGGCGCTGGAGCAGGCCATCCGGCAGCACCACCCGAAGATGATCTACACGATCCCCACCTTCCAGAATCCCAGCGGACGCACCCTCAGCCGGGAAAAGCGCGAAAAAA
Organism: uncultured Clostridia bacterium; assembly: GCA_946187035.1. Taxonomy (GTDB): domain Bacteria; phylum Bacillota; class Clostridia; order Oscillospirales; family Oscillospiraceae; genus CAG-103. Next base: position 25,771 of record CAMHPQ010000016.1, read on the forward strand.
TGGCGCAGCTGGCGGAGGCATACGACGTGCTGGTGCTGGAGGACGACCCCTACCGGGACATCCGGTACAGCGGGGAGGACCTGCCGCCCATCAAGGTGTTCGACCACTCCGACCACGTGATTCTGGCCAACAGCTTCTCCAAGATCTTTTCCCCGGGCAGCCGCCTGGGCTACGTGCTGGCCAGCCCCGAAGTGACCCAAAAGCTGGGCGAGGCCAAGAGTGCCACCAACTCCCACACCGCCATGCTGCCGCAGATCCTCTGCGCGGAGTTCTTCAACGGCGGCTACTATCCGGAGCACCATAAGCGGATCTGCGATCTGTATCGGGTCCGTCGGGACGCCATGCTGGCTGCCATTGACCGGTATTTCCCCGAGGGGACGAAGCACACCTTCCCCGACGGCGGTCTGTTCACCTGGGCGGAGCTGCCCATGGGCATGGACGCTACGGCTCTGCGGCCAAAGGCCATCGAGCAGAAGGTGGACTATGTGGCCGGCGAGGGCTTCTTCGTGGAGCGGGACGGCAGAGGCAAAAACTGCATGCGTCTCAGCTTCGGCGCAAACCCGCCCGAGCGCATCGAAGAGGGTATCCAGCGGCTCGGCAATCTTCTGAAAAACGCATAATGTACCAAATCTCTCCCGACTTATACCGGGGGAGATTTTTGCGTCAAATTGGAGTTTAACTGCCAGACTCACTTGGCTCTCCCTTTGGGAGAGCTGGCGCGAGCTTGCGAGCGACTGAGAGGGAAAACGTTGGATGCGGAGCACTCTATTCAATGCGTCAGAAGTGACCACAAGCCCTCTCAGTCACGGCTAGTACTCGCCGTGCCAGCTCTCCCGGATGTGCTAAGGCCCCAAATCTTTGATTTGGCTGGCCGTGCCATGCGAAAGCTGGGCGAGCCAAGGAAGTGCACAGATACAACCAACATTCCGATAAACTGGGATTTGGCTTATTCCAGCACATCATTTCTTCCATTTCTCAAATTTCCAACATTTTTTTCATTTTTTTCGTGCAATATGGAAACGGGTGTGTTATAATGATTTTCAGATTTACATAATACCGTTTTCCCATTCTGATCAACGGAGGTTTTTCCTATGAAATGCCCGTATTGCGCCTTTCGTGAGAGCAAGGTCATCGACTCCCGCCCCGCGGACGAGGGCAACAGCATCCGCCGTCGGCGCGAGTGCCTGGCCTGCCGCAAACGGTTCACCACCTATGAGACCATCGAGAGTCTGCCGCTGGTGGTCATCAAGCGGGACGGCAGCCGCCAGACCTTCGACAAGGCCAAGCTCATCAACGGCATGGTCCGCGCCTGCGACAAGCGGAAGGTGCCGCTGCCGGTGATCGAGCAGATCGCCGACGAGATCGAGCAGGAGCTCCAGGGCGCTCTGGACCGCGAAGTCACCACCGAGGAGGTGGGCGAGATGGTCATGCGTCGGCTGCAGGACGTGGACGAGGTGGCCTATGTGCGCTTCGCCTCGGTCTACCGGCAGTTCAAGGACATCAACACCTTCATGCAGGAGCTGACCAAGCTTCTGAACGGTAAAAACGTGGAGTGATCAGGACTCTTTTCCGGAGACGTACACCGCCCCGGTTTGGTCCAGCATCAGGAGAAAAATGTCCGACGGCGCGCTGTAGCCCTGCTGCTTCAGGGTCTTGCGGAGCCAGGCCTCGTCTCTGCCGCTGTGGCGGAGGTTGTCGGTCTGGATCACCCCGTCACTGATCAGCACCGTGGGCCAGCCGATGTTCTCCGCCTCGATTCCCAGCTGGGCGGGCGTCACCGGCTGCTGATCCGGTTTGAGGATCACGTTCAGCTCGCCGCTGGTCTCCAAAATGGCGTAGTCCACAGAGGCCAGGTCCAGCACCCCCTGGAGGCGCAGCTCCTGCAGCAGCTCGTCCACGGTGAAGCGGTTTTTCCGCATCTCCCGCTGGCAGATCCTGCCGTGCTCCATCAACACGCTGGGCTGGCCGAACAGCAGCGTTCTGAGCTTCTGATGTTTCATGGAGACCCAGGACAGCAGCCATTCGCAGCCGAAAAGCACCGCCAGCTGGGACAGCGCGTGGATCACCGGCACGTCGTCGTTCACGATGGGGGAGACCGCGATGTCCGCGATCAGCACCGTCACCACCAGCTCTGAGAGCTCCAGATCCCCCAGCTGCCGCTTTCCCAAAAGACGCATGGAAACCAGCAGCAGAACATAAAACAACAGCGTGCGCCCCATGAGCACCAGCAAACAATCCCCGCCTTTCTTCCGGATAGGCTGTGCAGGAAGGGGAGCGATTATTCAGTTTCTGTTCCCTTGGCTCCCTCTTTGAGGGAGCTGTCGAGCGCAGCGAGACTGAGGGAGCCGAGATGACTTCAGGAGTATGAAATTATGAAATTTACCAAAATGCAGGGCTGCGGCAACGATTACATCTATGTCAACGCCTTTGAGGAATCTGTCCCCGATCCGGGCGCGGCCTCCATCAAGCTCTCTGACCGGCACTTCGGCATCGGCGGCGACGGTCTGGTGCTGATCGGCCCCAGCGAGACCGGCGACTTCGACATGGACATGTACAATGCCGACGGCTCCCGCTCCGGCATGTGCGGCAACGCCATCCGCTGCGTGGGGAAGTACCTCTACGAGCGGGGCCTCACCGACAAGACCGAATTGAAGATCTCCACCCAGTCCGGCGTCCGCACGCTGAAATTGAATGTGGTGGACGGCGTGGTGGAGACCGTAAGAGTCGAAATGGGTGCCCCGGACTTCCGCTGCAGCGCCATCCCGGTGGCGGCGGAAGGGGAGAGCTTCCTGAACCAGACCATTGAGGTGCTGGGCAAGCCCTGGCAGGTCTCCGGCGTCAGCGTGGGCAATCCCCACTGCGTCACCTTTCTGGACGTTGACCCCATGGAGCTGGATTTCCCCACCATCGGCCCGGCCTTTGAAAATCACCCCATGTTCCCCGCCAGAGTGAACACGGAATTCGTCAGAGTCATCGACCGGCATACCCTCCAGATGCGGGTCTGGGAGCGAGGTAGCGGCGAGACCTGGGCCTGCGGCACCGGCGCCACGGCGACCCTGGCGGTGGCGGCGAAGCTGGGACTTTGCGAGCCTTCCGCCGACATCATCCTCCGGGGCGGCACCCTGCACATCGACTGGGATCAAGAAGAAAATTTGCTCTACATGACCGGCCCGGCGACCTTTGTGTTCGACGGCGAAGTATCACTCTAAAAAAGGAGTATCAT
>CAMHPQ010000017.1 GCA_946187035.1 uncultured Clostridia bacterium
CGCTAAATCATCAGGGACGCACTTCTGGCCAACTTGGCCAGAAGTGGTCGAGAGAGTATGTGTCCGACACGGACAGTGGCAGACAGGTACAGCGTTACATCCGCCTGACCCATCTGCTGCCCGGTCTGCTGGATCTTGTGGACGATGGGCGCATCGCCTTTACCGTCGGCGTGGAGCTGTCGTATCTCACGATCGAGGAACAGCGTGCAGTACTGGACGCGATCGCACTGTACGACTGCACGCCGTCCTATTCGCAGGCCTGCCGGATGCACAGGGAGAGTGAGGCCAGTGGTGTGCGCAACCGCATCGAAGCAATTCTGGCGGAGGAAAAACCCAATCAGCGGGAGAAGGTCAGCTTTCCATATGAGCAGCTGCGCCGGTATTTCCCCTCCGACTACACGCCGAAGCAAATGACCGAGTCGATCCTCCAACTGCTCGAGCGAGAGCGGCGCCGACGACTCGACCGCGACGCAAGATGAGAGGGGAGGTGACGCCATGAAGAAAGTGCAGATCCCCGTGAGTGAAAAGGCGAACCTCACGCTGGACGAGGCGGCAGCCTATTTTAACATCGGCACCGCCAAGCTCCGGGAGCTGACCAGCTCGGACGATTGCAGATTCGTCCTGTGGGTCGGCTCCAAGCGGCTCATCAAGCGCAAAGAGCTGGAGAATTATCTGGCCAAAGCGTATTCCGTGTAAAAAATAAATTCATACATGTGCATCAGCGCCTGATATGTGGTATACTCAAAGCCACATATCAGGCGCTTTTCATTAAAGGAGGCATGAGATGTCAGAAAAGCGCAAGGATCACCGCGGGCGCGTCCTGAAAAAAGGGGAGAGCCAGCGGAAAGATCGCACCTATCAATATCGTTATTCAGACCCCTTCGGCAAGCGCCGATACGTTTATGCAGAAACGCTGCAGGAATTACGTGAAAAGGAAGCCGAGATCCAGCGAGATCTGGCCGACGGCATCCGTACTGTGGACGGGAAAATGACTGTACTGGAGCTGATGGATCGGTATCTGTCACTGCAGCACGGTATACGACCGAATACGGTGTCAAACCACAATTATGTCCGAAATATTGTGGCGAAAGAGGTGTTCGGACAGCGAGCAATCCGGGACGTCGGAACCTCAGACGTGAAGCTGTGGTTCATCAAATTGAATCAGGAGGGCAAACGCTACAGTACGCTCCAAAGTCTGCGGGGCGTCCTGAAACCGGCCTTTGACATGGCGGTGGAGGAGGACATCCTGCGTAAGAACCCCTTTGCTTTTCCGCTCAGCCGTGTTGTTGCCAATGACACGGAGTCCCGCGAACCGCTGACGGACGAACAGGTGGACGACTTTTTCGCGTTTGTCCAAAACGGAAAAAGCAGCCGCAAGTATTATGATCAGCTGGTCATCCTGCTGGGCACCGGCCTGCGCGTCAGTGAGCTCTTCGGGCTCACGCTTGCGGATGTGGACTTCAAGCGTCGGCGCATCCGCGTGGACCGCCAGCTGCAGTATGACCGCAACGGAAAGCTCTATGTGCAGAAGCCCAAAACCGCCAGCGGCGAACGATTTATCCCGATCATCGATGATGCGGTGCTGGAAGCCTTCCGCCGCGTGGTGCAAAACCGCGGCAGACCCAAGGTGGAGACCGTGGTGGACGGCGTTTCCGGATTCCTGTTCATCGACAAAAACGGAAAGCCGAAGACCAACTACTCGCTGCAGCATGGCTTGAAGCGGATCGTAGAGCATTACAATGAGACCCATGAGCCGATCACCCTCACGCCCCACGTGCTGCGCCACACCTTCTGCACGCGCATGGCGCAGGCAGGAATGCCCGTGAAGGAGCTGCAGTATCTGATGGGCCACGCGGACGTGGGCACGACGCTGAATATTTATACGCATCTGAGCTACGACGCGGCGGAAAAATCCATGCAGAAAATCCTGCTGAGCGGCTGAAAATCGCTACACCATTTTTACACCATTTCTGCAGAAATCTGTGAAGAGTTACAAAAGGTTACATCAAACCAAAGTGCAAAAAGTCGTTGATTTTCAACGGTTTTGGAGGGATATAAAGAGATGAAGAAAGTGCTTTTCCTCTGCCACGGCAACATCTGCCGATCCCCCATGGCGGAGTTTGTGATGAAAAAGCTGGCGGCGGAGGCCGGGGATGAGGATACGCTTGTGATCGAGTCCGCGGCCACCAGCCGGGAGGAGATCGGCAACGACATGTACCCGCCGGCCCAGCGGTGTCTGCGGAGCCACGGCGTACCCTTCACCCATCGGCGGGCGCGGCAGGTGACGCAGGAGGACTACGACGACTACGACCTCATCGTCATCATGGAGGAATACAATCGCCGGAACCTGCGCGGGGTGCTGCGGGAGGATCCGGAGGGCAAGGTGCGCACGCTTCTGAGCTTTGCGGGCTCTGACCGGGACGTGGTCGACCCCTGGTACACCAACGACTTCGAGACTGCCTATGAAGACATCCTCGAAGGCTGCGAGGCGATATTGGAGCAGATCCAAAAAGGAATCCTCTGATTTCAAAAACGAAGCGCGCTGCAATTTGCAGCGCGCTTTGAAATATGATATGATATTTTTACTTGTGGTAATACAGGATGCCCATGCAGCCGGGGCCGCAGTGCTGACTGACGGTGCAGCCGGCCTGGGTGTGCAGCACCTCGTCGAAGGGCTGGCAGGCGCGAACCACATCCTCCAGCTCCTGACGGACTTCCGCAGAGAGCCCGGAGTCGGTGATGAAGATCCGGTGGGTGTCGATGTCGTCACGATCCTTGAGGCGATCCTCGATGTACTGGATGTAGCACTTTTTGATGTTGCCGCGGTACTTTTTGCCCACGCCCATGCCGCCGTCCTTGACCTCGATGCTGGGCTTGAGCCCCAGGAGGTTGGCGCCGAAGGCGGCGAGAGAGGAGCAGCGTCCGCCGGCCTTGAGGAACTCCAGGGTATCCAGCACGAAGCTGACGTCCAGCTTGTCGCGCTTCTCCATCAGATGAGCGGCGATCTCCTCGGCGTTCATCTTCCCCTCGGCGGCCAGTTCGGCGGCGTTGAGCACCAGGTGGCCAATGCCGGTGGAGAGGTTCCGGGCGTCCACGGGGAAAACCTTGCCGGGGAAGTCCTTGGCGGCGATGCAGGCGTTCTGATAGCAGCCGGACATGTCGCTGGAGATGGTGAAGTGGACGATCGCGTCGTGGGTCTTCAGCTGCTCTCCGAAAAAGGAGATATAATCGGACACGTTCACCGCCGCGGTCTGGTAGAGCTTGCCGGTTTTGCGCACGTGCTCGTAGAGATCCTCGGGATGGATGTCCACGCCGTCCTGCCAACTCTGGTCGCCGTCGATGATGTAGAGCGGGGTGATGCCGATGCCGTACTGCTCAATCAGCTCGGGGGAGAGGTCACAGGTGCTGTCTGCGGAGATTTTAATGTTCAAAAGAATCACCTCATCGTGAAATTCCGTGGTTTGTCAAAGATAACAAGGGGATTTTAACACTTTTCTAATAATTTGTATAGCCCCAAAATCAATTTTTAAGGAGAAATTCGAACATGACGCCGAAAATCGTTGTAATTACAGGGCCTACGGCCTCCGGAAAGACCGCTTTGGGCGTCGCTTTGTGCCGAAAACTGAATGGCGAGGTGGTCTCGGCGGACTCCATGCAGATCTACCGGCGGATGGACGTGGGCACCGCGAAGCCGACCCCGGAGGAGATGCAGGGGGTGCCCCACCACATGATCGACGTGGCAGACCCGGCGGAGAATTACTCCGTGGCGAGATACGTGGAGGAGGCCGCCGCCTGTGTCGAGGACATTCTCAAAAGAGGGAAGCTCCCGGTAATCGTGGGAGGTACGGGGCTCTACATCGATTCGCTGCTCTCTGGCCGCACCTTTGCCGGCGGCCCGGTGGACCCGGCGCTTCGGCAGGAGCTCAACGAGCGTTATGACGAGATCGGCGGCAAGGGACTTTTGGGCGAGCTCCGAAAGGTGGACCCGGAGCGGGCGGCGAAGCTCCACGAAGCGGACAAAAAGCGGATCGTCCGGGCGCTGGAGGTCTACATCCTCACCGGGAAGACCATCACCCGGCACGATCTGGAGACCCAGGCCATCCCGCCCAGATACGACGCTGCGAAGCTGGCGCTGGATTTCAGTGACCGGCAGGATCTCTACGATCGGATCGACAGAAGGGTGGATCTGATGCTTGAGCTGGGACTTCTGGACGAGGTGCGCGCCCTGCTGGAGTCCGGCGTCCCGGCGGACTGCACCGCCATGCAGGCCATCGGCTACAAGGAGGCGGTTGGCGCGGTCTCGGGCGCCTGCACCTTGGAAGAGGCAGCAGAGAAGATCAAGATGGAATCCCGCCGCTACGCCAAACGGCAGCTCACCTGGCTCCGCCGGGACGGGGAAATCGAGTGGCACCGCTTCGACCATACGCCGGACCTGAACGACGCCTTACGGCATTCGACAGAATTCCTCCGCAGCCATGGAATAGAATGAAGTACTGCAAATGAAACGCCGGAGTGGACAAGCGTCCGGGGTTATTTGTAGAATTTTACTATTTCATGGGGCGGGAGAATGTGGTATACTTATAAAATAGCCCGCTCTGAAGGAAGGAGCGAAAGGCTATGCAGAAAGCACAGAATTTACAGGAGGGTTTCCTCAACCGGATCCGGACGGAGCGCGTGCCGGTGACGGTCTTTCTGGTGAACGGATTCCAGATGCGCGGCACCCTGCGGGGGTTTGACAATTTCGTTGTCCTTTTGGAGAGCGAGGGTCGGCAGCAGCTGATCTTCAAGCACGCGATCTCCACGGTGGCGCCCGCAAAGAATCTGGACTGGCCGGAGAGCTGAGATCCTTTCTTTACAAGGCAGGTGAGATGCGCCATGAAAACCAAAAAAGAGGGCTTCGCCCGGCTGACCTACTGGGCCACTGCCGTCATTGTGGTGATTCTGGCGCTCTATATCGCCATCCCCGTGGTGCGGCAGGTGCAGTCGGAGTATGAGACCGAAACCGTCAGCTACATCACCGTCACCGAGTCCGGCACCACCTCCGGCTGTATCGTCAGAAGCGAGCAACTGATCACGTCGGACCGGCCCCACATCTCTTACATGATTCAAAACGGCGAGCACATTTCTGCCGGGGGCACCGTGGCCCTGGCCACCCAGGATCAGAGCGATCTGGATCTGGCGGCGAGAGCTTCCGAGGTGGAGACCGAGATCACCTACGTCCGCTCCCTGCTGGCCAGTCTCAGCAACGCGGCAGACCAGACCGAGACCGAGTCCGCCATCCGCAGCACGGTCTACCGGCTCAGCAGCGCCGCCTCTGAGACCGACGCCGCCGGACTGGACAACGCCTCTGTCACCCTCTCCAGCCTTCTGCGGGGCGGCGAGGGCAGCGTGACCCAGAAGGATCTGGACGACCTCCAGACGGAGCTGAACCAGATCCGGAGCAATATGCGCAGCGACAATGTGGTGGCCGCCCCGGTTGCGGGCACTTTCACCGCCGAGGCCGACGGCTATGAGGGGCTGAATCCGGACCAGCTGGAGGGCATCGACCCCGACGGCGTGGACGGCCTCAGAGAGCAGAACGTGCAGATCTCCGACAACGTCATCGGCAAGCTGGTCACGGACGCCACCTGGTACTACGCCGCGGTGATGTCCCAGCAGGACGCCGCCAGACTGAAGGTGGGCGGCGAGACCTCACTGGATTTCGGCTACCGGAACTCCAGCAGCGTCCGCGCCGTGGTGAAATCCATCAGCGAGCCCAACCACAACGGCAACGTGGCGGTGGTGTTCCGCTGCACCTCGGCCCTGTCCGAGACCCTGAGTCTCCGGGCCTCCGAGGCGGAGGTGGTCTTCAAGACCTACAGCGGGCTGAAAGTCACCAAGCGGGCCGTCCATGTGGAGGACGGGCAGACCGTGGTCTTCGCCGTCAGCGCCGGGGTCATGGAGGAAAAGCCCGTCACCATCCTCTACGAGGGGGAGGACTTCTACCTGGTGGCCGCCGAGAACGAGGGCGGCTCCCTCCGGGCCGACAACGAGATCATCGTCTCCGGAAGAGACCTGGGCGACGGCAACGTTGTGAATTGATATACCCGTAGGGCGGGGACCCGTGCCATGCCGTAAAACCCGCGTAGGGCGGGTCGCTTGCGCCCGCCGCAAACCCATAGGACAAACGTATACACAAAGGACTTGATACCATGAGCATCAGCGAAAATGTGGCAGCCATCCGGAAGCGGGTGGACGCCGCCGCCATCGAGAGCGGCCGGAAGCCGGAGGACATCCTCCTGGTGGCCGCCACGAAGATGAACGACGCCGACCGGGTGAAGGAGGCCGTGGCCGCCGGGGTGGACGCCTGCGGCGAGAACCGGGTGCAGGAGCTTCTGGAAAAGCACCCCAAGGGCGCCTACGAGGGCAAGCCCGTCCACTTCATCGGCCATCTGCAGACCAACAAGGTCAAGCAGATCGTGGGCCTGGTGGATCTGATCCAGAGCGTGGACTCCGAGGCCCTGCTCCAGAAGATCGACGCCCAGGCGGAGAAGCGCGGCCTCGTGCAGGACATTCTGATCGAGGTGAACATCGGCGGCGAGGAGGCCAAATCCGGCGTCACCCCCGAGGAACTGCCTGCGCTGCTGGAACGTGCTTCCACATATTCCCACCTGCACGTGCGCGGGCTCATGGCCATCCCCCCGATCAGCCGGGAACCCGGCGGGAACAATGTCTATTTTTGCGCAATGTACAAGCTTTTTATTGACATCGGCGCAAAAAAATACGATAATGTTTCCATGGACTTTCTGTCCATGGGCATGAGCGACGATTTTGAGGACGCCATCCGCTGCGGCGCCAACATGGTGCGCGTAGGCTCCTCCATCTTCGGCGCGAGACACTACGCTTAAAGCGAGGGATACAGAATATGTCGTTTCTGGACAAGCTTGGCCTGTTCACCGATGCCTACGGCGACGTGGACGAGGATGAATACTATGACCCCGGCCTGAGCGACGAGCCGGTGTTTGAGACGGTGAAGAACGACTCCTATTCGGAGCCGGAACCCGCTCCCGTCAAGCCGAAGAGAAAAAAGAAGGAGCGTCCCGCCCGGCGCAGCGTCTTTGCGGACGACACGGAGGATCTGGAGTCTGAGCCCATCCCCGAGCCGCCCCGCGCCACCCGCACCAGAACCTCCAGCCGCCGGGGCTCCGGCCAGGTGGTGGATCTGAAAACCGGCAACAGCGGACGGGAGTTTGTGATCTTCCTGCCCACCACCTTCGAGGAGGGCGTGGAGATCATCGACCACATGATGTACGGACGCATCGTTCTGGTGAACGAGGAACGGCTCTCACCGGAGCTGTCCCGCCGCATGACGGACTCTCTCTCCGGTGCGGCTTACGCCTTAAACGGCAAGCTGCTGCGCGTCGGCAGTCTGAAGGCCGTGGTGTTCACGCCGCACGGAGTCGCCCTTCTCAACGACCAGCTGGACGAGCTGGAGAGCAGCATTTTGAAATTCTAAGAACGGGGGATATAGAATATGACGCCGCAGGAAATCAGAGAGAGAAATCTGGAGAAAGTGCTTTTTACCGGCTATGACATGGGCGCGGTGGACCGCCTCCGTGAGGAGTGCGCCGAGGCCCTGGCCGCAAAGGAAAAAGAAGTCGCCGTTTTGAGCGGCAAGATCAAGGTGCTGGTCACTTCCGTGGAGGAGTACCGCGCCACCGAAGAGGAGATGCGCCGCACCCTGCGCATCGCCCAGGAGAGAGCGGAGGAGATCACGGCCGAGGCGGAAGCCACGGCCAGTAAGATTACCAGCGACGCTGAGGCCTATGCCCGCCAGGTCATGGCCGACGCCGACGCCTATTCCCAGCGCGTGGTCGGCGGCCTGCAGCAGGCCAAGGCTGCGGAGGAGGAGCGGCTCCTGAACGCCCAGAGCGCCACGGTCCGCTTCATCGAAGAGACCCGCAGCATGTGCATGACCCAGCTGGACTACCTGGACACCATCGCTGCCGCCCAGCGGGCCAATCTGCCCGAGGAGCCGGAGATTCCCGAGACGCCCGCTGCCGAAGCGGAGGCCGTCGAGGAGAGCATCCCGCTGGTGGAGGTGGACGCCTCCCAGCTGCCGGAGCCGGAAGAGGACGAGGAGCAGCCCCTGGACGGGCAGCTCGTCATGCAGGACGCCGCCCCCGTTGAGCTCACCCCTGAGAGCTCTATCGAGGATACGCAGCTGTTCCACATTTCCTCCGAGGACTGAACGGCACCATCCCGAAGCCAATGATCCGCCGCGCAGGAGTGTTCTCGTGCGCGGGCGGTTTTTCCCAAGCGGATTTTTCAACAGAAGGAGAAGAACACATGTCCGACCAGAAAAAGAATTACAACGACACCATCAACCTGCCGAAGACCGACTTTCCCATGCGCGCCGGCCTGCCCAAGCGGGAGCCGGAGATGCTCAAGCGCTGGCAGGAGATGGACATCTATAACGAGCACCTGAAAAAGAGCGAGGGTCTGCCCCGGTTCAACCTCCACGACGGCCCTCCCTTCTCCAACGGCGACATCCACATGGGCCATGCCCTGAACAAGGCCCTGAAGGACTTCATCAACCGCAGCTACATGATGCGCGGCCGCCACGTCCCCTACATCCCCGGCTGGGACAACCACGGCATGCCCATCGAGAGCGCCATCATCAAGGAGCAGCGCCTCAACCACAAGGAAATGAGCATTGCGGACTTCCGCAGCGCCTGCCGTGACTACGCCGAGCACTACATCCAGCGCCAGATGAGCGGCTTCAAGCGCATGGGCGTCGTGGGCGACTGGGAGCATCCCTACCGCACCATGGACCCGGGCTTCGAGTCCGACGAGGTGCGCGTCTTCGGCCGCATGTACCGCAACGGCCACATCTACAAGGGCCTGAAGCCCGTCTACTGGTGCGTCCATGACGAGACCGCCCTGGCGGAAGCGGAGATCGAGTATCACGACGATCCCTGCACCACGGCCTATGTCAAGTTCCCCATGCACGACGACCTGGGCAAGCTGCCGAAGTTCGACAAGCCCGTGAGCTTCCTGATCTGGACCACCACCATCTGGACCCTGCCCGGCAACCTGGGCATCATGGTGGGCCCCAATGTGGATTATTCCTTCGTGGATACCGGCAGCGACATCCTCATCGTCGCCACCGAACTGCTGGATCGTCTGATGCAGCTGGGCGGCGTGGAGAATTACTCCGTCGTCCACACCTGCGTGGGCACCGATCTGGAGTACATGCTGGCCAAGCACCCCTTTATGGACAAGACCAGCCTGCTGATGCTGGATGATGAAGTCACCGTCGAGGACGGCACCGGCCTGGTGCACACCGCTCCCGGCTTTGGTATGGTGGACTATCTCTGCGGCATGCGTTACAAGCTGGACATGGTCGTCCCCGTGGACGATCAGGGCCGCCACACCGAGTATGCGGGCAAGTATGCCGGCATGACCGTGGACGAGTCCAACCCCGTCATCCTCCAGGATATGAAGGAAAACGGCACCCTCTTTGCTACCCAGGACGTGGTTCACGCCTATCCCCACTGCTGGCGCTGCAAGCAGCCCATCCTGTTCCGCGCCACCCCCCAGTGGTTCTGCTCTGTGGACAGCTTCAAGGAAGAGGCCGTGGCCGCCTGCGAGAACGTCCGCTGGCTCCCCGCCTGGGGCAAGGAGCGCATGGGCGCCATGATCCGCGAGCGCGCCGACTGGTGCATCAGCCGCCAGCGCCGCTGGGGTCTGCCCATCCCCGTGTTCTACTGCAAGGACTGCGGCAAGCCCGTCTGCACCGACGAGACCACCGAGGCCGTTGCTCAGCTCTTCGAGAAGGAGGGCTCCAACGCCTGGGTTGACCGGGAGGCTGCGGACATCCTGCCGGAGGGCTTCACCTGCCCCCACTGCGGCGGCAAGCACTTCACCCAGGAGACCGACACCCTGGACGGCTGGTTCGATTCCGGCTCCACCCACTTCGCCGCCATGAAGCGCGACCAGGGCTTCTGGCCCAGCTCCATGTACATCGAGGGCGGCGACCAGTATCGCGGCTGGTTCCAGAGCTCTCTGCTGGTTGCGGTGGGCGCGCTGAACCAGGGCGCTCCCTATGAGGAATGCCTCACCCACGGCTGGACGGTGGACGGCGAGGGCAAGGCCATGCACAAGTCTCTGGGCAACGGCATGGATCCCGACGAGATCATCCAGGAGTTCGGCGCCGACATGCTGCGCCTCTGGGCCGGCAGCGCGGACTATCACGTGGACGTGCGCTGCTCCAAGGACATCTTCAAGCAGCTGAGCCAGAACTATCTGAAGTTCCGCAACACCGCCCGCTACTGCCTGGGCAACCTCAACGGCTTCAACCCCGACACCGACATGGTGGCGCCGGAGAACATGCTGGAGCTGGACCGCTGGGCGGTCACCAAGCTCAATGCCCTGATCGAAAAGTGCGAGGCAGCTTATAAGGATTACGAGTTCCACGTGGTGAGCCACGCCATCAACGACTTCTGTGTGGTGGAGCTGTCCAGCTTCTATCTGGACATCATCAAGGATCGCCTCTATTGCGAGGGCAAGGACAGCCTGGAGCGCCGCAGCGCCCAGACCGCCCTGTACCTGATCCTGGACACCATGACCAAGGTCTTTGCCCCGATCCTGGCCTTCACCTGCGATGAGATCTGGCTGGCCATGCCCCACAAGGCGGAGGACGACGTCCGCAACGTGGTGCTCAACCAGATGAACAAGCCCTTCGCGGACTACGCCCTGGACGCCGACGCCATGGCCAAGTGGGACCGCATGGTCGCCCTCAGAGATGACGTGAACGTGGTTCTGGAGCGGGCCCGCGCCGAGAAGCGCATCGGCAAGGCCCTGGAGGCCAGCGTGACCATCGAGACCGCTGACGAGAGCCTCAAGGCCGACATGGACTCCATGAATCTGGCGGAGCTCATGATCGTCTCCAAGTGCGTGGTGGGTGATCTGCCCGTGGAGGACGCCGTGGTTGCCAGCGGCGCCGCCTATCCGGACGTGAAGATCGCCGTCCGCGAGGCCACCGGCACCAAGTGCCCCCGCTGCTGGACCATCACCGAGGAAGCCGATCCCGAGACCGGTCTCTGCCCCCGTTGTGCGCGGGTGCTGGCCAACGCCTGAGCATCTGATACCATTTCCCGAAACAAACGTAATGTGAGGAATGCCCTATGTTATTTGCCATAGCGGTCATTGTGCTCCTGATCCTGGATCAGGCGCTGAAATATTGGGTTACGCTGAGCATCCCGCTGAACGAGGGGGTGAAGGGCTTCATCCCCGGCGTCCTGGAGCTGCGCAACATCCACAACACCGGCGCGGCCTTCAGCATCCTCTCCAGCGCGTCCCGCTGGATCTTCGTGGCGCTGGCCGTGGTGGTCACGGTGGTCATCATCATCGCCGTGCGCAAGCAGTGGGTGCGGGGCAAGTTCGGACGCTGGATGGCCATCCTGATGCTGGCCGGCGTCCTGGGCAACTGCCTGGACCGTCTGCTGAGCGGCTACGTGGTGGACATGTTCCAGTTCGTCTTCTGGCCCAGCTTCCCGGTGTTCAACATCGCGGACATCTGCCTGGTGGTGGGCGCCATCGGCTTCTGCCTCCATCTGTTCCTCTACCGGGAGCCCAAGGAGCAGGAGACTGTTCAGCCGAAGAAGGCCGAGAAGGTCAAGCCCGCGGCGAAGCCCAAGCCGGAGCCGGAGATCCCGCCGGAGACCGTCATCGCCCCGGAGAAGGACGAGGCCTTCGCCAAGGCGCTGGACGAGCCAGCCATTGACCAGCTGCCCACCCAGAAGGTGGACACCAAGAAGATCAAAAAGCAGCCCGCCAAAGAGGCCAAGCCCGTCAGGGAACCGGAGCCTGTAAAGAAGCCCGCCCAGCCGGAGGACCCCTTCGCCGCCTGGAACAACGCCCTGGAGACCCTGGAGACCCAGCAGCAGGCCCAGAAGGCGGAGGCAGCCGAGGCCCAGGTGGACGTCCCTGTTGCCAAGCCGCAGCCGAAGGCCCAGCCCGCCCAACAGCCGAAGCCGAAAAAGCCCGCCTCCAAGGAGGACGATTTCACCTTCACGCTGGAGGACATTTTGAAGGAATATTCCGGGAAATGAACGATATTTTGATCCAATCACAGGAGAGCGCCGAGCGAATCGACGCTCTCCTTGCGCGCTCTGTGGAGGGGCTGACCCGCAGCGCCGCCCAGAGGCTTTTGGAGCAGGGGAGCGTCACAAAAGACGGCCTTCCCATCAAGAAAAACTATAAAACCGCACCGGGGGAGACCTACCTTGTCTCTCTGCCGGAGCCGGAGAACTCCGAGCTGACGGCCCAGGATCTGCATCTGGACGTGGTCTATGAGGACGACGACCTGATCGTGGTGAACAAGCCCAGAGGCATGGTGGTGCACCCGGCCCCCGGCCACCCGGACGGCACGCTGGTGAACGCCCTTCTGTACCACTGCGGCGACAGCCTTTCGGGGGTTGGCGGCGAGCGGCGGCCCGGCATCGTCCACCGAATCGACAAGGACACCTCCGGCCTCATCATCGCGGCGAAAAACGACTTCGCCCATCTGGCACTGTCGGCGCAGCTCAGCGACCACAGCCTCGCCAGAACCTATGAGGCCGTGGTGCACGGCAGATTCAAGGAAGACAGCGGCACCGTGGACGCCCCCATCGGCAGACATCCCACGGATCGCAAGCGCATGGCGGTGACGCAGAAAAACAGCCGCAATGCCGTCACCCACTGGCAGGTCCTGGCCCGCTACCCGGCGCATACGCATATTCAGTGCAATCTGGAGACCGGGCGCACCCACCAGATCCGCGTCCACATGGCCCACATCGGCCACCCGCTGCTGGGCGATCTGGTTTACGGGCATAAAAAACCGGAGAAGGGTCTGGAGGGTCAGTGCCTCCACGCGAGAAGGCTGCGGTTTCTCCATCCGAGAACCAATGAGCCCGTGGAGCTGGAATGCCCCCTGCCGGACTGGTTTCTGGAGATCCTCTCAAAACTCGGCCCCGAGGAAGGATAAAGGGAACAACAAATTCCAGTTTATCGGGGAGTAGGATAGAGCAAAGCCTTCCCCTTGAGGGGAAGGTGGCACGGCGGGAAATAGCCGTGACGGATGAGGTGGAAACCTTGAACTGCAACCGGAATGGTACACCTCATCAGTCTCGCTTCGCTCGACAGCTTCCCCTCAAGGGGAAGCCTTTCAAAGCGGTGGCTTCGCCCCGATAAACTCCAATTTAAAAACAAACTCTCTGCAGAACATATTCTGCAGAGAGTTTCTCATTTTTTGTATTATGGATTTGATTCGAGTTCCGGAACTGCGGCGCCGAGGGCTTCGGCGATCATGCCTGCATAGGCCTGCTGCCCGGGCTCCACCAGATGGATGCCGTCGGAGTAGAACCAGTCCTCATGATCCGGGGCAAAGGCGTCCCATTCGATCAGCTGCACATTGGGATTGTCCCGGGCGATGGCGCGGATGGGCTCGTTGGAGAGCTCCTGCCACCAGAGATTTTCCCCGTAGGCTGTCACCCAGTAGATCTGCCGCTCAGAGCCCAGCCGGTTGATGACGGCCTGGCCCTGCTGATAGTCAAAATAGCCGTTGGTGCCCAGGGCCAGCACCACCGTGGAGCCCAGCTGGCCGTTGGCCTCCAGGGTGTCGATCACCGGAATGGCGTCCCAGACCTGCCGGTTGGTCATGGCGTCCACCACGCAGCCGGGCATGGCCTCCTGCAGCGCGGGCAGGGCGCCCAGCATGACGCTGTCGCCGATCATGGTCACGGTGTTGGCTGCCACCGGCGTCCGGGTCTCGGCGGGCGTTTCCGTCTCCGCCGGGGGCTCGGGCGTGGGGATGGTGCGCTCGATTTGCGCCCGATTTTGGGTCAGCTCTTTTTCCAGCAAGGCCGCGTCCACATTCCCCATGGGCACGCCCGCCATGACGTAGGCCGAGAGTCCCACCACCGCCAGCGTGATCCAGAGGGCAGGCCGGGTGAATCGGGATCGCGCCTTCCACCCCGGTCGCGGCGCCCAGGCGGCAGGCACGGCCAGAAGGTGAACGATGGAGGCCAAAACCAGCATCAATCCGATCTCGATCAGCGCCAGCAGCGCCGGATTTTCCACCGGCTTCCACCGCTGCACCAGCGCCAGCACCGGGTACATGACCAGATAGATCTCATAGCTCCGCTGCCCCAGCCAGGACAGGGGCCCCCAGTCCAGCCAGCGTCCGAAGGGGAGGCGGCTGTCGGAGCACAGGGCAATGGTGACGGAAAACAGAACGGCGGACAGCGGGATCAGCGCGTAATAGCTCACGGGGCTCCGGTCATCGGCCAGCGCCACCACCGCCAAGAGCAGCGGCATGCAGATGCCGAACAGCGTCCAGCCGTCGCTCTCCAGCAGCGGCCTCCGCCGGGGCAGATCCAGAAATCCCAGCGCCGAGCCGATCAGCAGCGCGTGGACCCGGGTGTCGGTGCCGTAGTACACTCTGGAGGGGTCGCCGCCGGGTTGGTAGAGGATGATCATTTCGAGAATGGAGATGGCCGCCAGACCGAACAGCACCGCGATGCTGTCCACTTCCCGGTTCCGCCGCTTGCCCGCAAAGTAGATCAGATACAGCAGCGGCCAGACCAGATAATACTGCATCTCCACCGCCAGCGACCACAGGTGGGTGAAGGGGGAGGCGTTGGTGATTCTCGTGAAGTAGGAGGCGTTCACTGCGATCTGCCGCCAGTTCTGCCAGCCCAGCAGGACGCTCAATACCTCCTGCTGCAGCCCCTGGAGCATGTCCGGGAACCACAGATGCATGGCCAGCAGGGTGCCGCCCACGGTCAGCAGCAGGGCGGGGTAGATTCTGCGCAAACGCCGGAGATAGAATGCTCCGAACTTAAACCCGCCGGCGCTCTCCGCCCGCATGGCCATCACCGCCAGCAGATAGCCGGACAGCACGAAAAACAGCGTCACGCCCAAATACCCGCCTCGAACCGTGGCGGGGAACATATGATAGAGCACAATCACGACGATGGCGATGGCCCGAAGCCCGTCCAGTCCCGCGATTCTGCCCGATTGTTTCAGGCTGTGTTGTTCCATAAATTGATCCTTTTACAGGGAATGGTTTTTAAATTAAAGTTTATCGGGGCGCTGCAATGATCCACCGTAGGGCGGGGACCTGTGCCCCGCCACTGATCCGGCAGCACATTGGTTGCGGCGGGGCACAGGTCCCCGCCCTACCAGGAATAAGCGTCAAACTCCAATTCACCGCTCACTTCATCAATGATGGTCGAGATATTATGTTACCCTCTTTCGGGAGAAATGTCAACTCTGCGCAGGCGGATCGGCATCGAGAAGGTGACATTTTGAAAAATAATCAACAAAAACATCGAAAAATGTAGTTAACAATCCTGTAAAAAAAGTCACAAAGTTGGCCGAAAGTGTCTTGAATCAGTCTACATCTTATGTTATAATGTGTTCGTTTTGATAGGAATACCGCATTTTTCTGCGAAAATCAGTTGGAAGGCTGCTCTGCAGCCGTAGGAGGCTACCGTGAAACGCATTAAAGTATCGAACAACGTCATCAGAAGAATGCCCCGCTATCTGCGCAAGCTGGATGATCTCAACACCGCCGGTGTGGAGCGCATTTCCTCCGGCGAGCTGGGCCGCCAGATGGGCCTGACGCCCTCCCAGATCCGCCAGGATTTCAGCTGCTTCGGCGAGTTTGGCCAGCAGGGCTATGGCTACAACGTCGTGGCGCTCCGGGGCGAGATCGCCAAGATCCTCGGCATGGACCGCAACTACACCGCCGTTCTGGTGGGCACCGGCAACATTGGCCGCGCCCTGGTGGAGAACTTCAGCTTCGAGGAATACGGCTACACCCTGAAGGCCGCCTTTGATATCAATCCCGATGTGGTGGGCAAGCGCTTCCGTGACATTCAGGTTTATGACTTCAACAACCTCTCCGGCGTGCTCACGGAGCTGAAGCCCGATGTGGCGGTGCTCTGCGTGCCGAAGACCATGGCAAACTCCGTGGCCAAGGACATCGTGGCCAGCGGCGTGCACGCCATCTGGAACTTCACCAACACGGAGCTCCAGCTGGAGGATAACGATATCGTCATTGAGAACATCCACTTCTCCGACAGCCTGCTGGCGCTTGGCTACTACCTCTCCGAGAGCATCGACGAGGCCGAGGCGCGCGCTGCCAGAGTGAGAAGAGACTCCTGATCAGACGGCTTATGTGGAAGCGATGTCTGGCGCTGCTCTGCGCGGTGCTGCTGCTGGGGAGCCTGAGCACTGTCCTGGCCGCCAACGCCGGGAGCGCCGCCGATCCGCTTTTGAGCAAGAGCTATGCCGACAGCTGGGCCGAGCGCTTTCTCTCCATGCAGGAAAATGAACTGCGGCAGCGGCTGATCGCGGTGGGCACAGACCGGAAGCGGGAGCTTTGGATGCTGTCTGTCAGCAGCGGGGAGAAGGCCGTCCGGCTGGAGACCCTGCCTGCGGGGGCCACGGTTTCGCTCACAGAGGGCGACAGCTTTACCCTGCTCACCGGCGGCGCCAATGTCCAGGTGCAGAGCGGCACTCTGGTGGACGTCACCCACGGGCGGGAGGTCTCCTCCGGCAGCCTGACCGCCGGAGACAGCTATGTGGCCTGCGAGGTGCTGTCGGCAGTGCTGACCGTGACCCAGGAGAGCCTGTTCCGGTTCTCCGGCGGGCCCACGGTCTCCCGCTACCAGGACAGCAGCGCCTCTGCCTGGTATGGCGGCGCGGTGGACTATGCCACCCTGCGCGGCCTCATGAGCGGCACCGGCGCAGTCGCCTTTGATCCCGCCAATACCCTGACCCGGGCCATGTTCGTCACCATTCTGGGCCGCATGGCCGGGGTGGATACCAGCAAATTCCCCGGCGTCAGCTTCCGGGATGTGGAGGCCGGCAGCTGGTACGCCCCCTATGTGGAGTGGGGATATAAAAACGGCATTGTCGCCGGCATGGGGGACGGCCTTTTCGCGCCCACCAGCTCCGTCACCAGAGAGCAGATGGCAGCCCTGATCGCCCGCTATGCTTCGGCTTACGGAATCGATCTGCCCAGAGCTGCCAGCGGGCCCAGGGCCTTTGCCGACGCCGCGACCATCTCCGGCTGGGCGGCTGACAGCGTGGATCTCATGCGGAGAACCGGCCTGATCACCGGTGACGAGTACGGACGCTTCCACCCGCAAAACGGCGCCACCCGGGCAGAGGCCGCCACGGTCTTCCGCCGCCTGGACGCCACCCTTCAGATTTTGTAAACCACGGACGCGCTGAAAAGTGCGTCCGGTTTTGATTGCATAGAAAAAGATTTTGTGATAGTGTGAAGAAAACCCAAACGGGAAATTGGAGTTTAACGGGATGATTGCCCAATGAAAAAGAGAATGTCATCCTGAGCGGAGCGAAGGATCTCAACAGCTGCTGTACCACAGATTCTTCGACTCGCTTCGCTCGCTCAGAATGACAGTTGGTGAGTGCGTTCGTTGGTTTCACCTGGTTGATAAACTAGAATTTGTTTTTTTAACTCCACACTCCACATGGATTCGAGGTGCCCTATGACTTCTCATCCTGATACCATCGCCGCGGTTGCTACGGGGAACGTGATCTCCGCCATCGGCATCCTGCGGGTCTCCGGCGCGGATACCCTCCGCGTCATTGACCGGGTGTTTTTCCCGCTGAACGGGCATCCTATGTCCGAGGCGAAGAACCGGCAGCTGGTCTACGGCACGTTGAAGGACGCGGACGGGGCGGTGCTGGATCTGTGTCTGTGCACCATCAGCCGGGCGCCCAACAGCTACACCGGGGAGGACACCGCCGAGCTCCAGTGCCACGGCTCGCCCACGGTACTGCGCGCCGGACTCCAGGCATTGTTCGCCGCCGGAGCCAGACAGGCGCTGGCAGGGGAATTCTCCAAGCGGGCCTTCCTCAACGGCCGCATGGATCTGACCCAGGCGGAGGCGGTCATCGACCTGATCCACTCCGAGACTGAGGAGGCGGCGAAAAACGCGGCGGGGCAGCTGGGTGGCGCGGTGCTGCGGCAGGCCCAGCCAGTCTACGATCTGCTCCGGGACATCGCCAGCCACTTCCACGCGGTCATCGACTACCCGGACGAGGACATCCCGGAGTTTCAGATGCGGGCCTACGAGCAGGACGTGTCTGCGGCAGTTCAGCGGCTGGAAAGCCTGCTGCAGACCTTCAACCGGGGCCGCGTCCTCCGAGGCGGCATCCCCGCGGCGATTCTGGGCAGACCCAACGTGGGCAAAAGCTCCCTCTTGAACGCGCTGCTGGGCTACGACCGGGCCATCGTCACCGAGATCCCCGGCACCACCAGAGATACCTTATCAGAAAAATGCGAGCTGGGCGGCGTGCTGCTGCAGCTGGAGGACACCGCCGGTGTGCGGGAGACTGCCGATGCGGTGGAACGGCTGGGCGTGGGACGCTCGGAGCAGGCGGCCAGGCGGGCGGCGCTGGCGCTGGCGGTCTTCGACCTGGGCGAAGGGCTCACCGAGGACGACCAGAGAGTGCTGGCACTGGCAAAACAATGTGAAAAACGAATTGCGATTTTGAATAAATCCGACCTCCCGGCGGTGCTGCAGCCGGCGGACTTTGAACAGGACTTCGACGCCGTCTGCGTGATCTCCGCCCGAGCGCAAAAGGGACTGGAGATCCTGGGCGAGGCGGTGCGGAAGCTGTTCCCCATGCCGGAGGTGCCGGCGGGGGAGATCCTCACCAACGCCCGCCATGCCGACGCCATCGGAAGAGCCCTGGAGTCGCTGAAAGCCATGCTGGAGGCCATGGAGCTGGGCGTCACGCCGGACGCGGTGCTCACCGAGGCCGAGACCGCCATGGGCGCCATCGGGGAGCTCACCGGCGCCTCAGTGCGGGAGGACATCACAGACCGTATTTTCCAGCGGTTCTGCGTGGGGAAATGAGTATGAACGAGCACATTTGTTATATTGTAGGGGCGGCGCCGCTGGACGGGCGTCTGCCGAAGCTGGGAGCGGGGGACTACCTGATCGCGGCGGACGCGGGCTATGCGTCTTTGAAGCAGGCGGGGCTGGAGCCGGACTTCGTCATGGGGGATTTTGATTCTCTCGGCGCTGCGCCGGAGCACCCCAACGTGGAGACCCACTCCGTCATCAAGGACGACACGGATCTGATGCTGGCGGTGCGCTGGGCATTGGAGCAGGGCTGGCGCAGATTTCATATCTACGGCGCCCTGGGCGGCAAGCGGCTGGATCAGACCCTGGCCAGCCTCCAGACCCTGCGCTTCTTAAAGGAACACGGGGCCGACGGGCTCTTGATCGGCGACGGCTGGAACGTGCTGCTGCTGCAAAACGGAGCCATCCGCTTCCCGGCCTCGGCCTCCGGCTGGCTGAGTCTCTTCACCAGCGGCGACAAGGCCCGGGGCGTGACGCTCCGGGGCCTCAAATACGAGCTCACGGACGCGGAGCTGACCTGTACCTTCCCCCTGGGCGTCAGCAATGAATTTCTCGGCACCGAGGCCACAATCTCGGTTCAAAACGGCAGCCTCTTTGTCCTGTGGCAGGGTGCGCTGCTTCCGGAGGTGATCACATGATCGATCTGCACTGTCATACCACCTGCTCCGACGGCACCGACAGTCCCTGGGATCTGGTGGAGAAGGCCAAGAATATCGGCCTCACCGCCGTTGCCATCACGGACCACGATATCTTCCGAGGTTACAGCGAGGCCCGGGCCGCCGGCGCGGAGTACGGCGTGGAGGTGGTGCCGGGGGTGGAGCTCTCCAGCCTGTATAACGGGAAACACATCCACCTGCTGGCCTATTACGCTGACCCGCAGAACGAGGGGCTCAACGCCCTGATGGATCGGGCCGTGCGGGAGCGCATCCGCCGGAACAAGGCCATGGTAAGGAAGATGGAGGAAGCGGGCTATCCCGTCAGCTGGGGGGAGCTCAGCGCCAGAAACGCCGGAAACGCCATGCTGGGCAGACCCCATGTGGCGGAGATCCTCATGGAGAAAGGCGTGATCACCTCCATCCGGGAGGGCGTGGAAAAGCTCATGGGCCGGGGCGGACCATTCTTTGTGGAGCGCTACCACATCCCGTTGCTGGACTATGTGAAAGCCGTCCGGGAGGCCCGCGGCATCCCGGTGATCGCCCACCTGTATCAGTATCGGATGGAGCCGGAGACCCTGCGGCAGATGATCGCCGAGTGCGTGGACGCCGGCCTCATGGGGCTGGAGGGCATGTACTCCACCTACACCCCGGAGCAAGAGGCGGAAGTACGGCGTCTGGCGGAGGAGTTTCATTTGATCTGCACCGGCGGCTCCGACTACCACGGCACCCGGAAACCCCACATTTCTCTCGGCACCGGCACGGGGAATCTCTGCGTTCCGGAGTCGTTTTTGGAGGATCTGAAAGAAGCCGCGAAAAAAGCGTAACTTTCTCTTTACAAACGGTTTCGGATGTGTTAATATAACAAAGCTTGTGCCCTTGTGCCCGGATGCGGGGGTCTGCCGATTTGCTTCGGCGTCCTTTCGTCCCGCTTCTGCGCCAACGGGCGATATCAAAAAGAAAGGATGATCCCAATGATCACGAAAGACCAGAAGACCGCCGTTATCGAGGCCAACAAGACCCATGAGAGCGACACCGGCTCCCCCGAGGTGCAGATCGCCATTCTCACCGAGCGCATCAAGCAGCTCACCGAGCACCTGAAGGTGCACCCCAACGACAAGCACAGCCGTCTGGGCATGTACAAGATGGTCGGCAAGCGCCGCCGTCTGCTCGACTACCTCGCCAAGAAGGACATCGAGCGTTACCGCGCGATCATCGCGAAGCTGGGTATCCGCAAGTAAGCGGCACGCAGCGACTGAGGACTATGAACGTATTTGCAGGAGGACAACTTCATACTGTCCTCCTGCTTTTTTGTTGACTGTTGTTGAAAGGAAGGAATCTTACCAATGATTATCACCCACAAGGAATTCCCCAATTACCGGAAATTCGAGATCGAGTACGAAGGCCGCCCCCTGACCATGGAGGTCGGCAAGCTGGCTGAGCTGTGCAACGCCGCCGTGCTGGTCACCTACGGCAAGACCACCGTGTTGGTCACCTGCACCGCCTCCGCCCGCCCCAAGGACGGCATCGACTATTTCCCCCTCGCCGTGGACTTCAACGAGAAGCTCTACGCCGTGGGCCGCATCCCCGGCAGCTTCATGCGTCGTGAGGGCAAGCCCAGCCTGAACGCTGTTCTGGCCAGCCGCCTCATCGACCGTCCCATGCGTCCGCTGTTTCCCAGCGATCTGCGCAACGACGTGGTCATCGCCTGCGAGGTCTTGAGCGTGGACCGGGACTGCTCTCCTGAGATCACCGCCATGATCGGCGCCAGCGCCGCCGTGAGCATCTCCGATGTGCCCTTCAACGGCCCCATCGCCGGCATCGTGCTGGGCTGGGACGGCGAGAAGTTCCTCTTCAACCCCACCCAGGAGCAGCGCAAGACCAACCGTATGACCACCACCATCGCCGCCACCCACAAGAAGATCGTCATGATCGAGTCCGAGGCCGACCAGGTTCCCGACGACGTCATGTACGAGGGCATCGTGCAGGCCCACGAGCATGTGCAGCCCGTTCTGGACCTCATCGACAAGATGGTCGCCGAGATCGGCAAGCCGAAGTTCGAGTATGAGCACGCCTCCTTCGACGAGGAGCTGTTCGATCTGCTGTGCACCAACGAGATGGAAGGCATGGAGCACTGCATGGACACCGACGACAAGAACGTCCGTGAGCAGCGCGTCAACGAGTGGATCACCGCCGTCCAGGCCAAGTATGAAGAGGAGCACCCGGACATGATGCAGTTCATGGACGAGATCCTCTACAAGATGCAGAAGAAGATCGTCAAAAAGTGGCTGCTGGCCGGTCATCGCGTGGATGGCCGCCAGATGAACGAGATCCGTCCCCTCGCCAGCGAGGTCGGCGTGATCCCCAACGTCCACGGCTCCGGTCTGTTCACCCGCGGCCAGACCCAGGTGCTCAGCATCGCCACCCTCGCCACCATGAGCATGGCCCAGAAGCTGGACACCATCTGGGAAGAGGAAGAGAAGCGGTTCATGCACCACTACAACATGCCCGCTTACTCCACCGGCGAAGCCCGTGCCAGCCGCAGCACCAACCGCCGCGAGTACGGCCACGGCGCTCTGGTGGAGAAGGCCCTGCAGAGCGTCATCCCCGACGTGCAGGACTTCCCCTACGCTATCCGCGTGGTCTCCGAGGTGCTCAGCTCCAACGGCTCCACCTCTCAGGGCTCCATCTGCGGCAGCACCCTGGCCCTCATGGACGCCGGCGTGCCGCTGAAGGCCCCCGTGGCCGGCATCAGCTGCGGCCTGATCCAGGACGGCGACGACTTCACCACCTTCATCGACATCCAGGGCGTTGAGGACTTCCACGGCGAGATGGACTTCAAGGTGGCCGGCACCAAGGACGGCATCACCGCCATCCAGATGGATCTGAAGAACGACGGCCTCAAGCACGAGATCGTGAAGGAAGCCTTCGCCATCACCCATGAAGCCCGCCTGCAGATCCTCGACGAGATCATGCTCAAGGCCATCCCCGAGCCCCGCAAGGAGCTGGCCAAGACCGCCCCGAAGATGATCCAGATGAAGATCAACCCCGACAAGATCCGCGAGGTCATCGGCTCCGGCGGCAAGGTCATCCAGAAGATCACTGCCGACACCGGCTGCAAGATCGACATCGAGGACGACGGCAGCATCTTCATCGCCTCCGAGGACATCGAGGCCTGCCGCGCCGCCCGTACCACCATCGAGAACATCGTCTTCGAGCCCGAGGTGGGCGCCCTGTACTATGGCAAGGTGTCCAACATCCGCGAGGACTTCGGCGCCTGGGTGGAGCTGGCTCCCGGCAAGGACGGCCTGGTGAAGATCAAGGATCTGGAGTTCAAGCGCACCGAAAAGGTTGCCGACGTGCTCAAGATCGGCGATATGACCTGGGTCAAGGTCATGAACGTGGACGACCGCGGCCGCATCGACCTCAGCCGCAAGGACGCCATGCGCGAAAAGGGCCTCATGTAAGCCAAACCCAAATATCCAAACACGCTGCAGAGCAATCCGCGGCGTGTTTTTTTTGTGGGTAAACAAATTGGGAGTTTAACTGCCAGACCCACATGGCTCGCCCTCTGGGAGAGCTGTCGCGAGCTTGCGAGCGACTGAGAGGGCAAAACGAAGGATTCGGAACGCGGGAAATGCAGTGCGTCGGTAGTGACCACAAGCCCTCTCAGTCACGGCTATTTCCCGCCGTGCCAGCTCTCCCGGAGGGAGAGCCAAGGGAGTGCGCAGCATCATCCAACTTCCCGATAAACTATAATTTGCACATCACCCATCCGGTTTCTGCTGCTCCATTTTTATCATTGCCTTTTGTATGGGTTTAAGATATAATTATAACATTACAGAACCTGATGAAAAAACCGGAGGTGAACACCTTGCGAGAGAGAATCGAACTGAATCGCGGCTGGGAGTTTACGGAGACCTGGTCTGACGCCTTTGCCGACGGCGCCAACTGCTCTGCGGAGCCGGTGGAGCTGCCCCATACCTGCAAGCTGACGCCCTATCACTATTTCGACGAGGGCATCTACCAGATGGACTGCGGCTACCGGCGTGTGCTGCACGTGCCGGAGGACTGGGCGGAAAAGGAAGTGGTTCTCTGCGTCGCGGCGGCGGGCCACAGCGCCACGGTCTACTATAACGGCGCGGCGGTGGGCGAGCACCACTGCGGCTATACGGCCTTTCGGGTGAAGCTGCCTGTGACCCCCGGGGAGGACGCGGTGCTCTGCGTGAGAGTCAACAGCCGGGAGGATCAGGACATCCCGCCCTTCGGCTATGTGATCGACTATATGACCTTCGGCGGCCTCTATCGGGAGGTCTGGCTGGAAGTGCTGGACGATCCCTGCATCGCGGACGTCTTCGCCACGCCCAGGATCCCCGGCACGGTGAAGCTCTTCAAATCCGAGCCCACGGCAGAGCAGGTGCGCAACACCCGCTTCGCCGGCCAGGCGGAGAATATGGTCACGCTGCGGGTCTCCCAGTGGCACGATTTCCTGTCCCTCCGGCAGTCTGTCTACCGGAAGGGTGAGGAGGACGGCGCGCCGCTCTGCACCAGAGAGACCGAGCTGAAAATGATCCGGGACAACGAGCAGCGGGGCAGCAGCCTTCTGGTATCGGATGCCCAACTCTGGGATGTAAAGAGCCCCACGCTCTACACCCTGCGCACGGAGCTACTGGAGAGTCCCAACGGCATCGGCGAGGGCAAGGTTTTGGATCGGGTGGACGTCACCTTCGGCTTCCGGATTGCGGAGTTCAAGGCGGACGGCTTCTACCTCAACGGCAGAAAGCTGAAGCTCATGGGCCTGAACCGGCACCAGAGCTATCCCTACATCGGCTACGCCGCGCCCAAGAGCCTCCAGCGGATGGACGCGGAGATTTTGAAGAACGAGCTGGGCCTCAACGCCGTGCGCACCAGCCACTATCCTCAGTCCCAGCACTTCATTGACCGCTGCGACGAGCTGGGTCTGCTGGTATTCACGGAGATCCCCGGCTGGCAGCACATCGGCGGCGAAGCCTGGAAAGCCCAGGCGGTCAAAAACGTGGAGGACATGGTGCGGCAGTACCGGAACCACCCCAGCATCATCCTCTGGGGCGTGCGCATCAACGAGAGCCAGGACGACGACGCATTTTATAAAGAGACCAACTCCGTGGCCCACCGGTTTGACCCCACCAGACCCACCGGCGGCGTCCGCTGCAACAAAAAGAGCAGCCTTCTGGAGGACGTCTATACCTACAACGATTTTGTCCACGACGGCACCAACAACGGCTGCGAGCCCAAGCGCGCCGTCACTTCGGACATGAAAAAGGCCTACTTCGTCAGCGAGTACAACGGCCACATGTTCCCCACCAAGCCCTTCGACAGCGAGGAGCACCGCCTGGAGCACGCCATGCGCCACGCCAAGGTGCTGGACAGCGTGGCTGCGGAGAAGGACATCGCAGGCAGCTTCGGCTGGTGCATGTTCGACTACAACACCCACCGGGACTTCGGCAGCGGCGATCGGATCTGCTACCACGGCGTCATGGACATGTTCCGCAACCCCAAGCTGGCGGCGGCGGTCTACGCGGTGCAGCAGGACGACACGCCGGTGCTGGAGGTCAGCTCCACCATGGACATCGGCGAGCACCCCGCCAGCAACCGGGGACGGATCTTCCTGTTCACCAACGCCGACGAGGTGCGGATGTACCAGAACGACAAGTTCATCCGCAGCTACACCCACAAGGACAGCCCCTACAAGCATCTGCGCCGGGGCCCCATCGAGGTGGATGATTTCATCGGCGACAGGATCAAGGAGGGAGAGAACTTTGCCGCGCCCCAGGCGAAATTCGTCAAGGACATGCTCAACCACTCCGCCCGCTTCGGCATGGGCAAGCTGCCGCCGGACATCATGGCCAAGGCCGGCGTCCTCATGGCGAGATATAAGATGACCTTCGACGACGCCTATCAGCTCTACGGAAAATACATCGGCAACTGGGGCGCCGCCGCCACGGTCTTCAAATTCGAGGCTGTGAAAAACGGCAGGGTGGTCAAGACCGTCCAGTGCGGCCCGGTCATGGAGCGGAAGCTGCAGGTCAAGGCCAGCAGCACCACGCTTGTGGAGGGCGATACCTACGACATGGCCATGCTGCGCCTGCAGATGACCGACCAGGCGGGCAACGTGCTGCCCTTTGAGAGCTGCGCCGTCGAGCTGGAGGCAGAGGGCCCCATCGAGATCGTCGGCCCCAAGGCCGTTACCATCCGCGGCGGCTTCGGTGGCGCCTATGTGAAGACCACCGGAGAGGCAGGGGAGGCCACCCTCACCCTGAAAACCGACGGCGTGGAGGACGTGCAGGTTAGGTTTACGGTTGAAAAAGCATAAATTGGGAGTTTGTCTGCCAGTCCTGCTTGGCTCCCCCTCTGGGGGAGCTGGCGCGAGCTTGTGAGCGACTGAGAGGGCAAAGCGTTGGATGTGGAATACAGTTTTTCCCATGCGTCAGTAGTGACCACAAGCCCTCTCAGTCACGGCGAGTTCTCGCCGTGCCAGCTCTCCCGGCGGGAGAGCCAAGGGCTGCACAGCAACATCCAACTCCCCGATAAATCATCATTTGAAAGCAAAACCACAATAAAAAGAAGGAGAAGTAAAAAATGGAAGACAACTACAAGCTGTCCGGGCGCTCGAAGCTGAGCTATGCCCTGGGCGCGGTGGGGAAGGACATGGTCTACATGCTCTCCGCCAGCTATGTCCTGTACTATTTCCAGGACCTGCTGGGGGTCAGCGCCGTGGCCATGGGCATCATCCTCATGGCGGCCCGTGTGTTCGACGCGTTCAACGACCCCATCATGGGCGTCATCGTGGCGAAGACCAAGACCCGCTGGGGCAAGTTCCGTCCCTGGCTGCTGATCGGCACTGTCACCAACGCCATCGTGCTGTTCCTCATGTTCGCCGCGCCCCCGAAGCTGGACGGCGCCGGCCTCACCGCCTATGCCGCGATCTTCTACATCCTCTGGGGCGTCACCTATACCATGATGGACATCCCCTACTGGAGCATGATCCCGGCCTTCACCCAGGGCGGCAAAGAGCGTGAGAAT
The DNA here is from genome assembly GCA_946187035.1 of uncultured Clostridia bacterium. GTDB lineage: Bacteria > Bacillota > Clostridia > Oscillospirales > Oscillospiraceae > CAG-103. The sequence continues at coordinate 26,648 of CAMHPQ010000017.1, forward strand.
CTCACCACCCTGGCCCGTACCTGCGCCGGTGTGGGCAGCGCCATCATCACCGTCGCCACCATGGCCGTGGTCCCCATGCTGGGCAAGATGTTCGGCGGCGTGGAGGGCAACGCGGGCGAGATCGTGGGTTTTAAATATTTCTCCCTGATCATCGCCGCCCTGTTCGTGCTGTTCACGGTGCTCATGTGCATCAACATCAAAGAGAAGTCCACCGCCGAGATGAAGACCGCCGGCGTGGGCGAGATGTTCCGTGCCCTGGTGCAGAACGATCAGGCCATGACCGTGACCCTCACCATCGTGCTGATCAACATGTCCATCTACATCACCTCCAACTTGGTCATCTACTTCTTCAAGTATGACTTCGGCGGCACCGGCTGGAACAAAGCTTACGTTCTGTTCAACACCTTCGGCGGCGCCATCCAGGTGCTTTCCATGATGGCCTTCTACCCGCTGCTGAGAAAGAAGTTCACCAGCCTGCAGATCTTCTACATCTGCCTCGCCATGGCGGTCATCGGCTACGCGGTGCTGCTGCTCCTGGCCTTCACCAATATGAGCAGCGTGTTCGTGCTCTTCGTTCCTGCCTTCTTCATCTTTGCCGCCAACGGCATGCTCACGGTCATCACCACCGTGTTCCTTGCCAATACGGTCGACTACGGCGAGCTGAAGAACAACCGCCGCGACGAGAGCGTCATCTTCTCCATGCAGACCTTCGTGGTGAAGCTGGCCTCCGGTGTGGCCGCCCTGGTGGCCTCCATCTGCCTGAGCCTCACCCATCTGCAGAGCGGCACGGAGGTCTCCGCCGCCGACGCGGTGCAGGACTTCTCCGCCGCCGTCACCCTGGGCCAGAAGACCGGCCTGCGCATGACCATGGCGGTGATCCCGATCATCGGCCTCATCATCGCCTTCTTCTGGTTTAAGAAGCGCTACATCCTCACCGACGAGAAGGTGGCGGAGATCGCTGCCGACGTTCAGAAGCGCAGAGCCGCCCAATGAGCGACCTGCTGAACGCGCCGTTTCTGAAAGAGATGGTGCGCACGGTCTCGGACATGTACGCCCGGGGCTGGGACGAGCGCAACGGCGGCAACGTGTCGCTGCTGCTGGAGGAAGCCGAGGTCGCGCCCTATCTGGACGGCCAGGTGCTACGAGAGATTCCCACGGGTTTTGAAGCGCCGGAGCTGGAGGGGCGGTATCTGCTCGTCACCGGCACGGGGAAATATTTCCGAAACCTGCAGCATCGGCCGGAGGAATGCCTCGGACTGATCCGTTTGAAAAAGCAGGGGAGAACGGCCCAACTGCTCTGGGGCTTTTCCGACGGCGGCAGCTTCACCAGTGAGCTCCCGGCCCATGTGCTGAGCCACGCGGCGCGGCTTGCGGCTGACCCGAAACACCGGGTGGTGCTCCACTGTCACCCAACGAACCTGCTGGCCATGACCTACGTGCATCCGCTGGACGAGCGGGAATTCACAAGGACGCTCTGGCGGATGGGCACCGAGTGCATCGCCGTCTTTCCGGAGGGCCTCGGCGTCCTTGAATGGATGCTCTGCGGCACCAACGAGATCGGCGTGGCCACGGCGGAGAAGATGGGCCGCCACCGGCTGGTGGTCTGGGCCCAGCACGGGCTCTACGGCGCGGGGAATGGGCTGGATCAGACCTTCGGCCTGATCGAGACCGCGGAAAAAGCGGCGGAGGTCTATCTGAAGGTCGCCCATCTGCCGATCCGGAACACCATCACCGACCAGCAGCTTCGCATCATGGCGGACGCCTGGGGCTACGAGCCTCCGGCCGGCTGGCTGGACTGAACAACCAAACAGCGCCCCTCCTGTTTTTGAACCGAACCAGTAAAATCGGACAATAGACAAAAGACCCCCTAATGTAGGAAA
>CAMHPQ010000018.1 GCA_946187035.1 uncultured Clostridia bacterium
GCTCCGGCGGCTCCGGTCTCCTGCCCGGCAGCGGCGATCTGCCCGGCTCCGGCGGTTCCGGTGGTTCCGGCGGCAGCGGCGGCACGCCCACTCCCACTCCCGTGGATCCCGGCACCACTCCGACTCCCGGCGGCAACACCCCCGGCGGCAACGGCGGCTCCAACACCAACAACGGCGGCGCCTCCGGCAGCCCGAAGACCGGCGACAGCCGTCTGGTGATCTGGGTTGTTCTGGCTGTGGTTCTCAGCGCGGCTGTGTTCGTGGTCACGTTCCGCAAGTTCCGCAAGAACCAGGGTTGATCCGCTTGTAATTCCAGGTAAAATCCATTATAATAGGGCTGTCTCAAAGGAGGCAGCCCTGTTTTTCTTATGTACGAGGTGTCCCATGCGAAAACGAATCCTTCTCGCGATCCTGATCATCTCCGGCGTGGCCTTTCTGGCCGGTGTCGGCGTCCTGCTGTACTATTGGCATCAGGATTTGAGCGACAAAAACGTCCGGGAACAGGTGGCCAGTCTCTTCGGCACCCCGGTGGAAAACGGCCAGGAGGGCATTCCGCCGGAGTTTCAGGCTCTGTACGCCGAAAACCCCGACACCGTGGGCTGGCTGCGGATCGACGGCACCAACGTGGACAGCGTGGTCATGCACGCCCCCTACACCATGGAGAAATACCTCCACACGGACTTCAACGGCCAGTATTCCGCCCGCGGTACCTTCTACGTGGCGGAGAAAAACGACCTGCAGACCTCGGACAACATCATCATCTACGGCCACCATATGAACGACGGCACCATGTTCGGCCAGCTGGAAAAGTTCGAGGACTACGCCTACTGGACCCAGCACCCTACCATCATCTTCAACACGATCTACGGCTACCGCACCTATGAGATCGTTGCCGCCATCAAGACCCGGGTCCTCGCTGACTGGGAGACCGGCTTCAAATATTATGAATACACCGGCCACGACGACATGCAGTTCTGGGAGTATGTGAATTTCATTCAGGCCAACCGGCTTTACGACACCGGCATTCAGCTCCAGTCCGGAGACCGCCTGTTGACCCTCTCTACCTGCGCCTATCACACTGCCGACGGCAGGTTCATCCTCGTGGCGAGACAAGTCAGCTGATAAGGTAAATTGGAGTTTATAGGGCTGTTCTTTGCACCAAACTTAAAGAGTGTCATTGCGAACCAGTCCGCAGACTGGTGTGGCAATCCGCATCCCCCGGCGGCGGAGTGAAAACTCGCATAACGTTGAGACAAAACGGTTTCGCCCAACATTTTGCAAAGAATCAGTCTGCACCGCAAGAGAACGGATTGCCACACCAGTGACATCGGTCACTGGTTCGCAATGACATTCTATTTTAGTTTTTCGCATCATCCAACGCCCCGATAAACTGGAATTTGAAACTACTCACAAGGAGGAATTATCATGCCCATTCCCACTCCCCACATCTCCGCGAAGCTGGGTGAAATTGCGAAAACCGTGCTCATGCCCGGCGATCCGCTGCGCTCCAAGTTCATTGCCGAGACCTTCCTCACCGACCCCAAGCTGGTGAACAACGTCCGCGGCGTCCAGGGCTACACCGGCACGTGGAAGGGCGTGCCCGTCACGGTCATGGCCTCCGGCATGGGCATTCCGTCCATCGGCATTTACAGCTGGGAGCTGTTCAACTTCTATGAGGTGGAGAACATCATCCGCGTCGGCAGCGCCGGCGGCATGCAGGACGATCTGCAGCTCATGGACGTGGTGGCCGGCGCCGGCGCCTGCACCGACTCCAACTTCGCCCACCAGTTCGGCCTCAACGGCACCTTCGCTCCCATCGCGGACTACACCCTGCTGATGAAGGCGGACGAGGCTGCCCGAGAGCTGGGCGTGAAGCTCCACATCGGCAATGTCCTCTCCGCCGACAACTTCTACAGCGACGGCAGCGACAGCCCCGATCTGTGGAAGAAGATGGGCGTCCTCGCCACTGAGATGGAGGCCGCCGGTCTCTACATGACCGCCGCCAGAGCCGGAAAGCGGGCCCTGGGCCTGTTCACCATCTCCGACCACCTCTATCGGCCCGAGGAGCTCAGCAGCGACGAGCGGCAGAACTCCTTCAAGCAGATGATCACCATCGCCCTGGATACCGCCGTCAAGATGGCGGAGCTGTGAGATAGGTTTTCACCGCGTCCCAGAGCTCCAGCACCCGGAAGCGCAGAATGTAGCCGGCGCCGTTTTCAGTGATCAGCTGCACGTCGTCGCTGGAGAGCGTCTCCACGGCGCGGTCAGCGGTGACGGCCCCGGTGCACAGAGGCGGAAACAGCACGCACCACCAGTTGTGCCCTTCTCCTGCCCCCAGAGTGATCCGTAGGGCCAGATAGTCCCCCGCAGGCAGGGAAAAGGTCTCGTAGTACCGGGTGGGGAAGTGCTCCCGCGTCATGGTGACGGTCACCGGCTGATCGGTGACGGCCTCCGCCGCCCGCCTGCAGCGTTCCTGCGAGAATCGAATGATCTCCGCCGCCTCCTTTGCCGAGGCGGCGGTTTTCAGTTTCGGCTCCAACAGGGAGAGCACCGCGTCCCGCACCCGCAGCTTCTCCGCCTGATCCTCCGGGGTGTCCGAGGCCGCCACCACGTGCAGCCGCACCAGCTTCCCGGCCAGCGCCGCCTGCCGCCCTTGGGCCCAGACGCCGGTCATCAGGGCGAAACAGAGACTGATCAGCAGGGCCAATTCCCAGCTGCGCAGCTTTCGAGATGTAGAATCCATCAAAAATCCCTCCCGGAACATTGTGTCCGAGAGGGATTGGTTTTAGTCATACTCAAAGGGTGATCCATCCGCCGCCGAGGACACGGTCGCCATCATAGAGGACGGCGCTCTGGCCCGGAGCCGGGGCGCGGACAGGCTCGTCACAGCGGATTAAGACCTGATCGCCCACGATTTCGGCGGTGCAGGCAGGCGTCTCCCACTTGGTGTGGCGGACCCGGACGCTGGCGCGGATGGGAGCCACCGGCGGGTCGATGAGCCAGTTGAAATCCCGGGCCCGCGCCTCGGTGTGGAACAGCTCGTCCCAGTAGGCCAGCTCGATGGTGTTGGTGTCGGCGTGGATTCTGGAGATGTATACCTTTCGCTCGTTCACCAGCCCTGGCCTCCGCTGACCGACGGTGTAGCGGCAGATGCCCTCGTGCTGCCCGATGACCTCCCCGTGGAGGACGAAGTCACCCGGGCCGGGCAGGGGAGAACGACGCGCCATCCATCCGGCATAGTCCTTGTCAGGGATGAAGCAGATCTCCATGCTGTCGGGCTTTTTCGCCACCGGGATGCCGAATTCCTCCGCCATGGCGCGAACCTGTGGCTTCTCATAGTCGCCCAGGGGCAGCAGCAGCCTTTCTACTTGCTCCCGCTTCAATCTGCAGAGCATATAGCTCTGGTCGTTGGCGGGACGGCCCTTGTAGAGTCCGCCGTCTCTGGTTCTGGCGTAGTGCCCCGTGGCGACGAACTCCGCCCCCACAGCGTCTGCGTGGGAGAGCAGAGAGTTGAACTTCACCGTTGGGTTGCAGAGGATGCAGGGGTTCGGCGTCTCGCCGCAGCGGTAGGACTGCTCGAAGGGCCGGCAGACCTTTTCCTCCAGCTCCTTGCGAATGTCCAGCACGTCCAGTCGGATGCCCAGCAGCTCCGCCACCTTTCCTGCATCGGTGACGCCGGTGTCGGAAATGCCGTTTTCCAGATAGAGGCCCACGACCTCATAGCCCTGCTGCTTCAATAACGCGGCGCAGACCGCAGAGTCCACGCCGCCGGATAAACCCAAAACGACCTTCATAATGTTTTCTCCAGAAAGATCATCTCGTCCGGGATCGGATTGTCGTTGTACTGCACCGAATCCACAAAGCCCAGCCGCCGATAGAGCCGCACGGCGCTCTCCAGGAAGGGGAAGGTGTCCAGCACCATCTTCTGATACCCGAATCTGCGGGCGTCTTTCAAAATCCGCTCCATCAGAACCGTGCCGAGGCCGTCCTTTCGATACTGCGGACGCACGTACAGCCGCTTGATCTCGCATCTGGCTTCATCCACCCGATGGAGGGCGGCGCATCCGGCGGCCTCGCCGTTCTCGGTCAGGGCCAGGTAGAGACTGTCGTATTTTTCCCGCAGGTGGGCCAGCTCCTCGTCATACTTTTGCAGCACCAGATAGCCCGCGAAGTTGGGGGCGTGCTCCACCAGCATGTCCGTGTACTCCCGAAACAGGCCGCCGATCTTCTCTTGGTGATCGTAGCCGGGGATGATTGCAAACTTCATGTGTTCTCTCCGTGGTCGGTCTGCAGATAGACCATCAGAGCCGCGATGTCCGCCGGGGAGACCCCGGAGATGCGGCTGGCCTGACCGATGCTGGCCGGGCGGATGTCCTGCAGCTTTTGCCTTGCCTCCAGTCGGAGACAGGAGATCCGGGTGTAGTCCAGCTCCGGCGGCAGCGGGTGATTTTCCAGTCGGGTGAACTCCGCCACCTGCTTCAATTGCCGCTGGATGTAGCCCGCGTATTTGAGTCGGATCTCCGCCTGCTCCGTCACCGCCTTGGGCAGCGTCGGGCGCTCTGGGTCGAAGGGGGCCAGATCCGAATAGTGCAGCTGGGGCCGTCTCAGCAGATCCGCCAGACTGACGCCGCTCTGGGTGGGGGCGGTGCCCTTTTCGGTCAGCAATTCGGACAGCGCCTCCGTGGGCGGGATGTGGGTCTTCTCCAGGCGATCCATCTCCTGAGAGACGGCCTTGTATTTCTCCTCCACGGCTCGCTCCCGCTCCTCGGAGACCAGTCCGATGCGGCGGCCAATGTGGGTCAGTCGCTCGTCGGCGTTGTCCTGCCGGTGCAGCAGCCGGTATTCGGATCGGGAGGTCATGATCCGGTAGGGCTCGTTGGTACCCTTGGTCACCAGATCGTCGATGAGGGTGCCGATATAGCCGTCGGAACGGCGGAGGATCATGGGCTCCTGATGCTTCAGCTTCAGCGCCGCGTTCACCCCGGCCACGAAGCCCTGGACGGCGGCCTCCTCATAGCCGCTGGAGCCGTTGAACTGTCCCGCGCCGTAGAGACCGGGGATCTTTTTTGTCTCCAGCGTCGGATAGAGCTCCGTGGGGTCCACGCAGTCGTACTCGATGGCGTAGGCGCAGCGGGTGAACTCCGCCTGCTCCAGACCGGGCAGCGTGTGCACCGCCTCAATCTGCACCTCCTCCGGCATGGAAGAGGAAAAGCCCTGGAGATAGAGCTCCTCGGTGTCCAGGCCCATGGGCTCCAGAAACAGCTGGTGCCGGGGCTTGTCCGGGAAGGTCATGATCTTTGTCTCGATGCTGGGGCAGTAGCGGGGGCCGATGCCCTCGATGACGCCGGAGTAGATGGGGCTCCGGTCCAGATTGGCTTTGATGATCTCGTGGGTGCGCTCATTGGTATAGGTGAGCCAGCAGGTGACGCGGTTTTCGATGGGGTCTTCGGTCTCGAAGGAGAAGGGCTCGATCTCGGCGTCGCCCACCTGCACCTCCATTTTGGAGAAGTCCACGGTGCGGGCGTTGATTCTCGGCGGGGTGCCGGTTTTGAACCGCCGCATCCGCAGCCCCAGCTGCTCGCAGCACGCCGCCAGAGGCCCGGAGGCTGCCAGTCCGTCGGGGCCGGAGTCTCTGAGCACCTCGCCCACGATGGTGCGGCCTCTCAGGTAAGTGCCGGAGGCGATGATGGCGGCTTTGCACTTCCAGACCGCGCCGGTCTCGGTGATCACGGCGGACACATGGCCGTCCTCGGTCTCAATCCTGACCACCTCCGCCTGCTTGACCCGCAGGTTTTCCTGCAGCTCCAGGGTGTGCTTCATGACGCTTTGATAGCGTCTGCGGTCCGCCTGGGCGCGGAGGGAGTGCACCGCCGGGCCCTTGCCGCGGTTCAGCATCCGGTACTGGATGCAGGCCTTGTCAGCAGCTCTGGCCATTTCGCCGCCCAGGGCGTCCAGCTCCCGCACCAGATGGCCTTTGCCGGTGCCGCCGATGGCGGGGTTGCAGGGCATGTTGCCCACCGCGTCCAGATGGAGGGTGAAGCAGACCGTGTCGCAGCCCAGTCTGGCAGCCGCCAGTGCAGCCTCAATGCCCGCGTGGCCTGCGCCGATTACGGCAATATCACATTGTCCGGCGTCATAACCCATGGTGTCACCTCAAGAAAGGAAGTTCAGTTCAGTTCTGCTCTGCCAGCGCCGCGGCGGTCTTGGCGGCGAGACGGGCGTTGTTCAAAACCAGCTGGATGTTGCTCTCCAGACTGTCGCCGCCGGTGAGCTCCACCACCCGGGCCAGCAGGAAGGGGGTGGTGTCCTTGCCGTGGACGCCCTGCTCGTTGGCCTCTTTGAGGGCCTGCTCGATGGCGGCGTCGATGACGGTCTTGTCCATGGCGAATTCCTGGGGAATCGGGTTCGTCACCAGCATGCCGCCCTTGAGTTCCATGTCCCGCTGGGCGCGGAAGATGGCGGCCAGCTCCTCAGGCGTGTCCACTCTGGCGTCCACGCCGAGACCGCTCTCTCTGGTGTAGAAAGCGGGCAGCTCGTCGGTGCCGTAGCCGATCACGGGCACGCCTTTGGTCTCCAGCACCTCCAGGGTCAGGTTCAGATCCAGAATGGCCTTGGCGCCGGCGCAGATGACCATCACCGGGGTCTGAGCCAGCTCCTCCAGATCGGCGGAGATGTCCATGGTGGTCTCCGCGCCCCGGTGGACGCCGCCGATGCCGCCGGTGGCGAAGACCTGAATGCCCGCCATGTGGGCGATGAGCATGGTGGTGGCCACGGTGGTGGCGCCGTCGGCCTTCCGGGCCACGATCACCGGCAGGTCTCTTCTGGAGACCTTGGCCACGCTGCGTCCGGCCTTGCCCAGATGCTCGATTTCCTCTTTGGAGAGTCCGGCCTTCAGCCGTCCGCCGATGATGGCGATGGTGGCGGGCACGGCCCCGGCGTCGCGGATGGCCTGCTCCACACGGAGGGCGGTCTCCACGTTTTTCGGATAGGGCATGCCGTGGGAGATGATGGTGCTCTCCAGACCCACCACGGGCTTTCCCTCGGCCAGCGCCTTTGCCACCTCGGGGGCGATATCAAGATGCATATTCATAAAGAAAACTCCTTACATTTGAAATGGTCTTAGACATTTTATTGTACCTGTTTTTCCATAAATGTCAAGCAAAAAGCCGCATCCCACAGGGGATGCGGCTCTGCATGGGGGGTGAATCAGTCGTTGATGCCGGGGATGTTGGGGAGCTTGGCGATGCCGGCGGCGATCTCCTCGTCGGAGGGGATGTAGTTGATCATCTCGCCGTTGTGGAACTTCTCATAGGCCATCAGGTCGAAATAGCCGGTGCCGGTGAGACCGAAGAGAATGGTCTTCTCCTCGCCGGTCTCCTTGCACTTGAGGGCCTCGTCGATGGCGACGCGGATGGCGTGGCTGCTCTCGGGGGCGGGGAGGATGCCCTCAACGCGGGCGAACTCCTCAGCGGCCTCGAAGACCTTGGTCTGCTCCACGGCCACGGCCTCCATGTAGCCGTCGTGGTAGAGCTGGCTCAGGGTGGAGCTCATGCCGTGGAACCGAAGGCCGCCTGCGTGGTCGGCGGAGGGGATGAAGCTGCTGCCCAGGGTGTACATCTTCGCCAGGGGGCAGACCATGCCGGTGTCGCAGAAGTCATAGGCGAAGGTGCCGCGGGTGAAGCTGGGGCAGCTCTTGGGCTCGACGGCGATGAACTGGTAATCCCGCTCGCCGCGGAGCTTCTCACCCATGAAGGGGCTGATCAGGCCGCCCAGGTTGGAGCCGCCGCCGGCGCAGCCGATGATGGTATCGGGGACGATGCCGTATTTGTCCATGGCGATCTTGGTCTCCAGACCGATGACGCTCTGATGCAGCAGAACCTGGTTCAGCACGCTGCCCAGCACGTAGCGATAACCGGGGGTGGAGGTGGCCACTTCCACAGCCTCGCTGATGGCGCAGCCCAGGGAGCCGGTGGTGCCGGGGAACTGCTCCAGGATCTTGCGGCCCACGGCGGTGGTCTCGGAGGGGGAGGGAGTCACGCTGGCGCCGTAGGTGCGCATGACCTCGCGGCGGAAGGGCTTCTGCTCATAGGAGCACTTGACCATGTAGACCTTGCAGTCCAGACCCAGATAGGCGCAGGCCATGCTCAGCGCGGTGCCCCACTGGCCGGCGCCGGTCTCGGTGGTGACGCCCTTCAGACCCTGGTTCTTGGCGTAGTAGGCCTGGGCGATGGCGCTGTTGAGCTTGTGGGAGCCGGAGGTGTTGTTGCCCTCGAACTTGTAGTAGATCTTCGCCGGAGTCTGGAGCTTCTCCTCCAGGCAGTAGGCGCGCACCAGCGGGGACGGACGATACATCTTGTAGAAATTGCGGATGTCGTCGGGGATCGGCACGAAGGGGGTGTCGTTGTCCAGTTCCTGCTTCACAAGCTCCTCGCAGAACACCGGGGTCAGATCGTCAAAGCCCATGGGCTCGCCGGTGCCGGGGTTGCGCAGAGGCGCGGGCTTCACCTTCATGTCGGCGCGGACGTTGTACCATGCCTTGGGCATCTCGTCTTCGGTGAGGTAAATTTTGTAGGGGATTTTCTCGTTTGCCATGATGTTTGCTCCTTTCATGATTGGGAGTTTCGTTCCCTGCGGAAAGGCATGAAAAAAGACCTCTGTCCAACAAGGAACCCTTCGGTTCTTTGGGACAAAAGTCGTCAAACTTCTGCGGTGCCACCCAAATTGCGGATCTCTCCGCCGCTCAGCGATGTGCCAGCACACATCCTTCCGTGGTAACGGGGGAAGAACCCGTCGGACTTTACTGCTTTCGCATCTCGCCCGCCCTCAGCAGTCCATTTCCACAGTCAACGCTCATCGCCATCCCACCGCCGGCGACTCTCTTGGCAGCATCACGTCTGTGTACTTCTCTGCCTCATTGGTTTATGATCGGAGTTTAACTCATTAAAGAGATTTTGTCAAGTGCTTTTTTCAGAAATTGGAAAAACTTTTTTCAATGATGCGTTTGCTGGCCTGTGGAAAAACCGGTGGAAATTGTGGATTATGTTAATCGCAGGTCTTGAAAGCCCTTGAAAATCAACAAAAACGGAAACGCAGATTGGTTGCGTTTCCGTTATGGAATTTGGTGCAAATTCCAGTTTATCGGGGAGTTGAAAACTGCTGTGCACCTTCTTGGCTCCCTCGGCGAGGGAGCTGCCGAGCGCAGCGAGACTGAGGGAGCGAATGTTGGATAAAGGCTGAACTACATATACTTTGGCCTATTTGATAGGGCTCTCTCCCTCAGTCACGGCTATTACCCGCCGTGCCAGCTCCCTCACAGAGGGAGCCGAGTGGGTTCAGACAATCATTTAACATCTGCCCTACAAACTCCAATTTAACGCTGAATATGGAACTATTTCTTAAACTCCACACTCCACACTCCTAACTCCACACTCAGCTGGTCAGCACCCAGCTGCCCTCGATCTGGCTGTTGGTGACGAAGGGGATGAACCGGGTCTCGATGTCGAAATCGCTGTTGGCATTGGTGATGTTCTCGGTGATGGTGGGGATGGAGGCGCCGTCGGTGAAGACGCAGATCCGGTCACAGAGCTTGGTCATGATGCCCAGATCCTGTCCGGTGCGGCTGCTCAGATCATAGAGGATCGAGTCGCTGCTGACGAACATGTTCAGCTTCACGTTCTCCCCGGAGAGGGCGGTGCGCAGATAGCGGCCCAGACTGGTGACGGCGTCGGTGGCGGTGGGGGTGGTGCTGAGCTCCGCGGAGAAGTCAAACTCCGCCGAACTGTTGGGCATCTGCAGATAGGAGAGGACGATCTCCTCAAAGCCCATCTGCGCCAACTCCCGGCAGATGCCGGAGAGGTAGTCCCGCACCACGGAGTTGTAGGGGTCCAGCCAGCCGCCGTTGGAGTCCACGTAGGGGTTCCCGTCGGCGGTGCGGAGAGCCAGGGCCTCATAGCGTTCCGCCATGGCGGAGTCCACGCAGCAGCTCACCACGGCCACCAGATGAACGCCGTCGTTCTTCATCTTCATGAAGATCTCGCTGAGATCCTCGGAGCCGTTGACCTCAAAGGCGTCGGCCATGACCACCCCGGACTTCCAGCTGAGGAAGCCGGAAGGGGACTTCATCTGCAGCACCAGGGTGTCCACGCCGGTGGTGCTGAGAGTGTTGGAGATGGTGTTCAGCCGGTCCTCCGTGATGCGGTCAGCGGTGAGATAGCGGCCATGGACAATCTCCAGACCCTGCCCCGCGTTGGTCAGCAGGGAGCTGTAGTCCGGCTCGTCGTATTTCAGCTCTGCGGGATAGATGGTGGGCGTCGGTGCGTCCGCCTCCGCAGCGGAGGCGGTCTGCATGGAAGGGAACACCACCCGCAGACCGTTGTTTTCATAGACGATATACTTCTGACAGGAGATGAACAGCAGCGCCGCCACCAGGAGCAGGACGATCAGAATGCCCAGCAGCAGCCGCCAGAAGCCGCGCTTCCCGCGCTTCCTCCCGTAGTAGACGTCAGGGCGTGCAGCCATGCTGATTTCAGTCCTTTCGGGCGTCCAGCTCGGAGATCAGCGCCACGCGCTTGGCGTGGCGGCCGCCCTCGAAGCCGGTCTCCAGGAACGTATCCACGATCTTCAGCGCGAGACCGCTGCCCAGCACTCTGGCGCCCAGGGCCAGAATGTTGGCGTCGTTGTGGCGGCGGGTCATCTCGGCCATATAGCAGTCCGTGCAGTTGGCGGCGCGGACGCCCTCGATCTTGTTGGCGGCGATGGAGATGCCGATGCCGGTGCCGCAGATCAGAATGCCGCGGTCACATTCGCCTGCGGCTACCGCTCTGCCAACCGCCGCGCCGTAAACGGGATAGTCGCAGCTCTCCTCCGAGTAGGTGCCGTAGTCCTTGTATTCCAGACCCTTTTCGTCCAGATGCTTCATAATCTCCTGCTTCAGGGCGTAGCCGCCGTGATCAGAACCCAGTGCAATCATTGTCAGTACCTCATTTCATAGAATTATAGGGGCCAGCTGGGGAACCATTTGAGGATCTTCCAGCTGTAGTTTCGGCTGGTCTCGATGCCTGCCAGAGCGGGATAGTACACCGCGAACAGCAGCACCGACAGACCGGTGAAGGCGTACATCCACTTGAGCCGGTTCCGGCGGCGCATCTCGTCAAAGACCGCGCACAGCGCCAGCAGCAGGAAGACGACGGAGGGGAAGTAGTGGTAGGCGAAGGTCAGCCGGGTGATGAACACCCAGGGCAGCAGCTGGGCCAGATAGCCCACCACGATGAACATGGCTCTGCGGTCCTTCTCCCGTATCCAGCGCCAGGCCAGATACAGGATGCTGAGGAGACCCGCCCAGGCCAGCAGGGGACTGGTGAAGGCCGCGATGCTGGTGACGGTGTCGTTGCCGTAGTTGAGATAGTAGAGGATGGGCCGCAGGTCGAACAGCCACTGCCACCACTGGGAGGAGTAGGGGTGCTCCGCCACCAGACCCGCGTGATAGGTGAACATGAAGGTCTGGTTGTCCCAGACGATCTGGGCGTACTCCGAGGAGAAGTACATCCCCGGGGCCTTCAGTCCCTCGGCGATGCCGTAGGGGGTGTAGCTGAGGTAGTAGATCACCGCCGGAACCAGCACGAACCAGATGACGCTGAAGCTCACGCACTTCCAGAAGGACTTCCAGAACACGCCCATGGCCTGGTGCTTTTTCGCGTCCAGACCGGCGCTGATCCACTGCAGCAGCCAGAGAACGCCGAGACCGGCCCCTGCGTAGAGGCAGATCCACTTGCTGGCGGCGCCCAGACCGAAGAACAGACCGGACAACGCCAGATCCCGATTCCTGCCGCCCTCCATCCACAGCCAGAAGAACAGGTACATCAAGAGGATGAAGAACACGCCGTAGGTGTCGATGGTGGCGATGCGGGTCTGGGCGAAGTGCATGAAGTCGAAGGCGAAGATGGCCGTGCCGCAGAGGGCGATGCGGTCATCCTTGAACATCTTTCTGAGAAACACCCAGAGGATCGGCAGCATCAGGACCCCGAAGAGGGTGCCCATGAACCGCCAGCCGAAGGGATTTAAGCCGAAAATGGCGATGCCGATGGAGAGGATCAGCTTGCCCAGGGGCGGGTGGGAGATCTCATAGGGCCACATGCCGCGCATGTGCTCCAGGGCGGTGCGGGCGTGGTAGATCTCGTCGAAATAGGTGCTGTTGTGGTAGGTCATTTCACCGGGCACCAGATCCTGCTCGTCCAAAAGGGCCTCGGCCCCGGAGGAGATGGAGATGGATTCCGCCTTAATCTGCGTGCCGTCGGTGCGGTAGAAGGCCACCTCCGCCAGCTCCGTGTCGCTGTCGGCGGTGATGGTCACGTTTCTGGCCCATATGGAGCCCTCGTAGCTCAGCTCCGCGTCCCGCCATTTGAAGATGTCGTTGTAGCCCTGGCTCATGGTGCCGGTGCCGGTGACCACGTCGTTGTCGGTGACGGTGACGGTGTACTCGCCGGTGTTCAGACCGCAGAAGAAAAAGATCCGGTCCAGAGGCTCCTCGGCGTCAAAGGTGAAGGTGACGCTCTCCCCGGGCTGGAAGGCGTACCAGCGCTCCGGCGCGGCCCGGTCGCCCAGATTCAAAAACGCGACCACGGCGTAGACCGCCGTCAGCGCGAGGATGGCCCAGGGCTTTGCGCTGAGCCGCGGCGCCACAGACGCCGGGACCTCCGCCTTGCCGATCCGGCTTTTTTTGCTGTCCCCATCCAGAACCGGCCCGCGCAGGCCGAAGATGAAAAACGCCAGCACGAACAGCGCAGCCAGAATCGGAAACGCATATGTCATAGGATTCAATGGTTCTTCCTCCATCCATCAGGATACGATGACATTTTATTATAATACACTTCGCCCGCCCTTGTCCAGCGCAAAGACGCATATTTTATTCCGGACCTGTTCAAAAAAATGTTACAAAATCTGCTTGATAATTATTTGATTTTTGATATAATAATTGTCTGCCTCCTAGTGAGAGGAGAAAGGAAGGATCATCTTGCGAAAGAAGCTCAGCGCGGTCATTTACCGGTTCATCCGGTGGCTGGTTGCGCTGTTTTACCGGGAGCCGGAGCAGCGGGGCACGGAGCACATTCCGGAGGCGGCCTCCATCCTCGTGGGCAACCACACCCAGATGAACGGCCCCATCGTGGCGGAGCTGTATCTCCCCGGGGAGCCGTATATCTGGTGCGCCGGTCAGATGATGCACTGGAACGAGTGCCCGGCATACGCCTACCGGGACTTCTGGAGCCAGAAGCCCAAGTGGACCCACGGGTTTTATAAGCTGCTGGCTTACGTCATCACGCCGCTGGCCGTGAATATTTTCAACAACGCCAGGACGATCCCGGTCTACCACGATACCCGTCTGGTGGCCACCTTCCGCCAGACCATGAACTGGCTGGATCAGGGCCGCAGCATCGTGATCTTCCCGGAAAAGGACGAACCCTACAACCACATTCTCTGCCAGTTCCAGGACAAATTTGTGGACACGGCCAGAATGTATTACCGCCGCAGCCATCGTGCGGTGGACTTCGTGCCCATGTATCTGGCCCCGAAGCTCCATCTGGTGGTCTACGGCCAGCCGGTGCGCTTTGACCCCGAGGCCCCCATCGCCCAGGAGCGGGCGCGCATCTGCAGCTATCTGCAGCAGGAGATCACCCGCCTGGCGGAGGCCCTGCCGGAGCACACCGTGATCCCCTATCGGAATATCCCCAAAAAGAACTACCCCCAAAACCGTCAGAAGGAGGTGACGAGATCATGAGACAGCCCGTGGTGGACTACCGGGAATTTCGCTTTTCCCGTTTGAACGAGCCGCAGTTTGCCCATTTAAAACTGCTGGGCGGATGGATCTTCTATTTCGTGATGTATTTCATCACCGAGAACCTGATCCCCTATGAAAACTGCCATGTGATCCACTGTGCCCTGGACGACATGATCCCGTTTTCCGAATACTTCCTGCTGGCCTACTGCGGCTGGTACTTCCTGGTGTTCGGGTCGCTGCTGTACTTCCTTCTGTATAACATCGAGGGCTTCAAGCAGCTCCAGACCTTCATCATCATCACCCAGGTCATTGCCATGGCGGTGTATGTGATCTACCCCAGCCGGCAGGATCTCCGTCCGGAGACCTTCGTGAACGACAACTTCCTCACCCATCTGATGGCCTTTATTTATGCCTTCGACACCCCCACCGGGGTCTGCCCGTCCCTGCACGTGGCCTATTCCGTGGGCATCGGCTCCGTCTTCTGGAAGCAGAAGGACGTGCCCATCTGGTGGAAGCACTTCATGGTGCTGGCGGTCATCACCATCAGCATCTCCACCGCCTTCGTCAAGCAGCACTCCTGCGTGGACATTCTGGCTGCGCTGCCGGTGTGCCTGGCGGCGGAGCTTCTGGTCTACGGCAAATGGTGGAAGGATAAGTTCCTTGCCGACAAGAAAAAGTGGAAGGCCCTGAGAGGCTGGTAAAAGACAGAAAAATCCCCCGACTTCAAAGCTTTGAAGTCGGGGGATTTTGCATTATGAAAAGACGGCTTTCAGCCAGAGCTTAAATCTCTGCCACAAGGTCAGTTCCACGGGGACCGCCTCGGTGACGACCTCCACCGTCTGCACCGGGGGCGTGTACCGCACGGGCTCCGGCTCCGGTTTCGGCACCGGCTCCTTTTCGGGACGCTCGATGACCCGCTTGGCGAAATAGTCTTGCAGGGCCGCCTGGCTGATGAACTTACCTTCGGGCTCCGGGCGGGCGTATGTGCCGTCGGGCTGGAGGATCCAGGCCTTCCGGTTGTCCAGCCGCATGAATTCCAGAATGGCCAGCAGCTGTTCCCGGATGCTGCGGCTCTTCACCTCCACGAAGGCCTCCACCCGTCGGACCGTGTTCCGCTCCAGCAGGTCGCCGGAGCCGAAATAGACCCTTGTGGCGCCGCCCCGCCCGAAGACCAGAATGCGCTCGTGCTCCAGATACCGGCCAATGACGCTGCGGATCTGGATGTGGTCGGTTTCCCCGGGGACGCCGGGCTTCAGACAGCAGATGCCCCGGACAAAGAGGGAGACCTCCGTCCCGGCCTTGGATGCCCGGATCAGGGCGGACATGATCACCGGGTCGTTCATGGAGTTGACCTTCAGCAGGATCCGGCCTGCGCTGCCCAGCTGGGTCTGGGTGTCGATCTGCCGCAGCAGCCACGGACGGAAATCCCGGGGCGATGTCACCAGCGCACTGGTCTCTCCCACCAATTGGCCTTGCTCCAGCGCCTGAAAGACGGCCCTGGCGTCCAGCCCCACCTGGGGGTCGGCGGTCAGGAGCATCAGATCGGTGTACTGCTCGGCGGTGGACTCGTTGTAATTTCCGGTGCCCACCTGCGTATAATAGATTGTCCCCCCGGGCACCTTCCGCTCGATGAGACAGAGCTTGGCGTGAACCTTGTAGTCGGCAAGGCCGTAGCGGATCTCGCAGCCGGCGTCCTCCAGCATTCGGGAGTAATCGATGTTGTTCTGCTCGTCAAACCGGGCCCGCAGCTCCAGCACGCAGCGCACCCGCTTTCCCCGGCTGGCGGCGTAGGCCAGGGCCGCGGCGATGCGGCTGCTGCCGGCCATGCGGTAGAGGGTGATGGAGATGGCGGTCACGTCGTCGGCGTCCGCCGCCTCGTACAGCAGGTCGATGAAGGGGTCGATCCGCTGATAGGGCAGGGCGATGAGAATGTCGTCGGATTTCAGATATTCAAAATAGTCGCCTTTTTTCAGCTTCGAGACCTTGGCCGGCTCCGGCAGCTGCATTCGCAGATTTTGCGGAACCACGTCGGTGCCCAGCTTCTGCACGAAGCTGAGATCCAGCGGCAGGGCCATCCGGAACACCCGTTTTTCCGGGAGCTTTAATTCAGAGCGCACCAGCTCCGCCATCCGTTCCGAAGCGTCCCCGGAGAGCTGCGCCCGCACGGGCTCCAGCCGTCTCCGCCGCCGCAGCAGACGTTCCATCACGGCGCGAAAATCCGCGTCGCAGTCGTCCATCACGTCCCCGGCGTCGATCTCGGCGTTGCGGGTCACACGGACGAGGGCGGTCTCCTCGGGCTTCCGGTCGGAAAACAGGGTGTGGGCGTAGCGGCGCACCAGCTCCGCCGTGGGCAGGATCTTGGTCACGTCGTCCAGATGGAAGACGAAATACTTCGGCAGATGCAGCGTCGGCACCAGACCGATGGCCCGGTGCTTGCCGTGGCCCAGCAGCACCAGGGCGTAGAGCTCCTTGTTTCTCAGGAAGGGGAGCGGCTGGCCCCGCTCCAGAATCTGCGGCTGCAGCAGCGGGCGCAGCTCCTTGAACTTCTGCTTTGCCAGGGATTTGTCCACGTCGCTCAGATGCGCGCAGTCCAGAAGCTCGATGTTCTGCTTCAAAAGCGCCCTGCGGACGGTCTCATACTGCTGCTCCAGCAGGGGCAGCTGGTTTGCGGTCTCCTCCGCGATGGCGTCCAGCTGCTCGGCGGGGGTCATGTCGGTGATCCGATCCCCCTGAAAGGGATGCAGGGTGTTCCGATCCGTGAGTCCGCCCACGCGCACCATGTAAAACTCGTCCAGATTCGTCCCGTAGATGGAGAGGAACCGCAGCCGTTCAAAGGCGGGCAGCGTCTCGTCGGCGCTCTCCAAAAGCACCCGGCGGTTAAACTGCAGCCAGCTGAGCTCCCGGTTCAGAAACAGCGGCTGGTCCGCGTTTCGCGCCTCCGGCTGGAACAGACTGCCGTCGTCCTCGGCCAGCATTTCCCGCAGCGCCTCAGATCCCGGCAGAGCAGTTGCCTGCGCCATGAAATCCCCTCCTTGATTCTGCATTTGCATGCAAGTATTATAAATGCCGGAGCAGATCGTGTCAACTTTCGCCTTTTCCTTGCTTTTTTAACATTTGTGGTGTAAAGTAAGACGATATTGTGAGAAAAACTGGAGTTTGACGCTCATTCCTTGTAGGGCGGGGACCTGTGCCCCGCCGCATCGAATGTACTGCCGGATCAACGGCGGGGCACAGGTCCCCGCCCTACGGTGGATCATTGCAACACCCCGACAAACCGGAATTTGAACACTCCACACGGAAAAGGAGGCTCTCCCTTTGCAGCAGAGCAAGCAGAACTATCTGCATGGCGCGGCGATCTTAACGCTGGGCGTCATCATCACGAAAATCCTCGGCGCGATCTATAAGATCCCCCTGGGGAACATCCTCGGAGACGAGGGGTATGCCCACTTCATGGTGGCGTATAATATCTATAATGTGTTCCTGACCCTCTCCACCGCCGGTCTTCCGGTGGCGCTGTCGAGAATGGTCAGCGAGGCGGAGACCCTGAACCGCCCCATGCAGCTGAAGCGCACCTTCCACGTGGCCCTGGGGGTGTTCGCGGTGATTGGTCTGATCTCCAGCCTCATCATGTACCTGTTCCCCACGGAGCTGGCCTCCATGATGGACGAGGTGGAGGCGGCCCAGAGCATCCTGGCCATCAGCCCCGCCATGTTCATGGTCTGCATCGTGGCGGCCTACAAGGGCTTCGCCCAGGGCCAGAGCAACATGACCCCCACTACCGTCTCTCAGGTGCTGGAGGTGCTGGTGAAGACCGTGGTGGGTCTCGCGCTGGCGTGGTACTTTGTCCACATCGGCAAGAGTCTGCCGGTGGCCTCCGGCGGCGCCATCTTCGGCGTCACGGCGGGCGGTCTGGTGGCGCTGATCTATATGATCATTTACAAGCGGCGGCACTATCCGGACCGGGTCATTGCAAACCCCGACGTGCCGGAGAAGCCCGCGAAGATCGTGGGAACCCTGCTGAAAATCGGCATCCCCATCACCCTTGGCAGCTGCGTCCTGAGTCTCATCAATCTCATCGACGCCAAGCTGGTCCTGAACCGGCTCCAGACCGCCGCGGGCTTCAGCTATCTGGACGCGAAGAATCTCTACGGCATCTACGGCAAGGCCCAGACGCTCTATAACCTGCCCGCGGCCTTCATCGTGCCATTCACCATCAGCATCATCCCCGCCATCACCTCTCTGGTGGTGCAGCGGGAGCACAAGGAGGCCAGCGCGGTGGCGGCATCCAGTCTCCGCGTGGCGGCGCTGCTGTTCTTCCCCATGGGCGTCGGTCTGGCGGTGCTGTCGGGGCCCATCATGCATACCCTCTATCCCACCGGCAACGAGGCCGGGCCGGGGCTGCTGCTGATTCTGGGCGTGGCCGCCATCTTCGTGTGTCTGGCCCAGATGACCACCGCCCTGCTCCAGGCCACCAGAAACGAGCTCTGGCCGGTGTGGTCCATGGTGGCGGCGGGCCTGGTGAAGATCGCGGTGAACTGGGTCCTGGTGGGGAACCCCGAGGTGGGCATCTACGGCGCCCCGGTGGGCACCCTCTGCTGTTACATCGTCATGTGCCTCATGAACGTGATCTTCCTGAAGCGGAAGCTCAGAGAGCCGCTGCCGGTGCTCCGGTGTCTGATTCGTCCGCTGGTCAGCAGCCTGATCATGGGCGCGGCGGCCTTCCTGGTCTGCAGGGGCCTCATGATGGTGGTGGGAACCGGCTGGAAGGGGACTGCTGTCTCCATGCTGGGCGCGGTGGTCGTCGCCGTTCTGGTCTACCTGATCGCGGCGGTTCGGACCCACGCGGTCACGGCGGAAGACCTCCGATTGGCCCCCTATGGGGAGAAAATCGCCAAATGGCTGAAAATTCGGTGATGAATCTCCGACAAAACGCCGAAAAGGTTGATTTTCAACGGTTTATTTCCAAAAAAGGCTTGCACGGGTGAGGAAAATATGTTAAGTTTTGTCTGCAAAGAACGGTATACGCTGGCGGACTTTGTGCAATTGATTTCGTTTCTCCGCTCAGAGGACGGCTGCCCCTGGGATCGGGTGCAGACCCACCAGAGCATTCGCCGCAATTTCATCGAGGAGGCCTACGAGGCGGTGGAGGCGCTGGATCAGGGAGAGCTGAAGCACATGCGCGAGGAGCTGGGCGACGTTCTGATGCAGGTGCTGTTCCACACGGACATCGAACGCGCCGCCGGACACTTCGACATCGACGACGTGGCCGACGCTGCCTGTAAAAAGCTGGTCAATCGGCACCCCCACGTCTTCGGCACCCCGGAGCAGCGGGCCGCCGGTCAGGACTGGGAGGCGGAAAAGCGCCGGGAGCGGGGCCAGACCACCGTGGCCGAGAGTATGGAGAGCGTCTCCAAGGCCCTGCCGGGTCTCTGGCAGGCGGAGAAGCTTCAGGCGAAGGCCGCGAAAGTGGGCTATGACTGGCCGGATACCGAGACCGCGTTCCGAAAGCTGCCGGAGGAGACCGAAGAGCTCCGGGAGGCCATCCAATCCGGCAACGCCGACGCCATCGAGGAGGAACTGGGCGACCTGCTCTTCGCCGCGGTGAAGGTGGGACGCTTCTGCGGCGTGGATCCGGAGCAGGCCATCCGAAGAAGCTGCGAGAAGTTTATCCGCAGATTCGCCGGTGTGGAGCGTGCGGTTCTGGAGGCCGGCAAGCGTCTGGAGGACTGTTCTCTGGACAAGATGCTGATTTATTACCAGAATGTTAAGAATCAAGAAAAACCTTGATTCTGCTGGGTTTTTGTGGTATGATTTTTGCATTGCGCAAATTTCACTATAGTACAAACAAGAAAACAGGAGGAAATTACAATGAATAAGGCAGAACTCATCTCCGCCGTTGCTGAGAGCGCTGGTCTCTCCAAGAAGGACAGCGAGAAGGCCGTCAACGCCACCTTTACCGCCATCACCGAGGCTCTCGAGGCCGGTGAGAAGGTTTCCCTGGTTGGCTTCGGCGCTTTTGATGTGAAGGATCGTCCCGCTCGCGTGGGCCGCAATCCCCGCACCAAGGAAGAGGTTGAGATCCCCGCTTCCCGCGTTCCCGTGTTCAAGGCCGGCAAGGCGCTGAAGGATACTGTCGCGAAGTAAGTGATTTCTATAACCGCTTCGGGTGCGCCCGGGGCGGTTTTTTCATCGAATCACGGAGGAACACCATGCGTTTGGACAAATATCTGAAGGTCTCCAGACTGATCAAGCGGCGCACCGTGGCCAACGAAGCCTGCGACGGCGGCCACGTCACCGTCAACGGCAGACCCGCCAAAGCGTCCTACGATGTGAAGGTGGGCGACGTGCTGGCCATCACATTGGGACAGCGCACCTTGAAGGTGGAGGTCGTCGCCGTGGAGGACAATGTCAAAAAGGACGCCGCCGCGGCCATGTACAAAGAGATCATCTGATCACTCCGCACCGTTTTTTCGGTGTGGAGTTTTCTTTTTTAAAATCCTCTTGACAAACGAGGTCTACTATTGTAGACTAATTACAGATCTACAATAGTAGACCAAAGGAGGGAATGGGATGGAAACAAAAAGATTGTATGACGGCGAGCTGCGGTTTTTGAACATCATCTGGAAAAACGAGCCGGTGGCGTCGGGGGAGCTGGTGCGGCTGTGCCAACAGGAGCTGGGCTGGAAAAAGTCCACCACCTATACGATGCTGAAGCGGCTGGCAGAGAAGGGACTATTGAAAAACGAGAACGCCGTGGTCACGGCTCTGGTCTCCAAGGCGGAGGTGCAGTCCGCCGAGAGCGAGAGCGTGGTGCAGCAGACCTTCGACGGCTCGCTGCCGGGCTTTCTGGTGGCGTTCCTCGGCAACAAAACCATTTCTGACGAGGAGGCCGAGGCCATCAAGCGGCTGATCGACGCCCACCGGGAGGTGTGAGATGGCCAACCTCTTTGAAACCATTCTGCGCATGAGCCTCTCCGCCTGCCCGGTGATTCTGGCGGTGCTGCTGGTGCGGCTGCTGCTCACCGGGGCGTCGAAAAAGTGGTCGTACCTCTTGTGGAGCGTGGTGGGGTTCCGGCTGATCTGCCCCGTGAGTTTTCAAGCGGCCTTCAGTCTGTTTTCGGCGGCGCCCATGCAGATACAGCAAATGCAGCCGCTGCAGCCGATCACGCCGGTGAACCCGGTTCCGGTGGCGGAACCCGCCGCTGCGCCCATCCAGATCACCGCGCCGGAGATCACCGAATCTGCGGTGCGGCTCTGGCCCACGGTGGGAATTATCCTCTGGTGTCTCGGCATGGCTGCGCTGGTGATCTACTCTCTGGTGCGGGTGCTGCGGCTGCGGAGTCTGCTTTTGGACGCTGTGCGAATTGAATCGGGTGTCTGGCAGTCGGATCGGATTTCAACGCCCTTTCTGATGGGGCTGCTCCATCCGAAGATCTACCTCCCCACCGGGACGGACCCGGAGACGATGCGGTATGTCCTAGCCCACGAGCGGGTGCACCTGCAGCGAGGCGACCACTGGGTCAAGGCGCTGGCCTTCCTGATCCTCACGGTGCACTGGTTCAATCCGCTGTGCTGGCTGGCATTCCTGCTGATGAACCGGGACATGGAGCTCAGCTGTGACGAGCGGGTACTCGCGGAGCACGGCAGCATCGCCAGAGCCTACAGCCTCTCGCTGCTGCACTTCGCCACCGGCAGAAGATTTCCCGGGCCGGGGATGCTGGCCTTCGGGGAGCCGGACGTGAAGCGGCGCATTCAAAATGTCCTCCGCTGGCGGCAGCCCAAGCGCTGGGCCACGATTCTGGCGTCGCTGCTGTGCGTGGTCGCGGTGGCTGCCTGCGCGGCAAATCCTTTGAATGACGCTGAGCGTGAGGCCATTAAAAACGTCGCCATGGAGGCCGGCAGACTCTCTGTCAGCCAGAGCGCCGTGGTGGACACAAACGGCCAGCTGATCCCGGGGATTGAAGACCTTTACGAGCAGCAGCTGCGGGAGGTCTTTACTGAGGACTCCGGCTATATCCGGCAGTATGCCGACACCATGCGGCTGATCGTGGAGGGTTTCAATGACGACACCGATGTGCTGCTGGATCACCAGATCATGGACTTCAAGCTCAGAAAGCTAAAGCTCAACGGCGATCAGGCCACGGCGGTCTGCAGAGTCAAAAGCCTCCAGCGCTACATCCCCCACCGGGAGGACGGCGGCTATGACGTCATTTTCGCTGCGTCGCAGGAAAAAGTGACCTATACGCTGATCAAAGGCGACGACGGGCAGTGGCGCGTGCAGAGCTTCGATTCGGAAAACTACACCTTCGGCACCCCGCTGGAGATGGGGATTTTGGGCAATTACAAGGAAAAGACCTTCCCCACTCGCGAGGAGGCCTGTCAATACGCCGCTTCCGTTGGGCCCAGCGCCCAGGAAGACGCCAACGCCGAAGGCGCGGCCATCCGGCGGCTCATGAACCTGCAGGCGGCGGACATTCGGGAGTTCATCAGCAGATTTTCGTCCTCGGACCCGGCCTACAACGACACCCTCGCCGCCGCAATCCGGAACGCAGCAGGCAAGGCCGTGCAGGCGTCGGAAGAGGATATGATTCCCATGCCGTGGTACTGGGCTGAGCTCTACCTTTCCAAAAACACTGGCCCCGGCAGCGAGACCATCTATTTTCAGGAGGAGCTGACGGAGCCGCTGGTGTACGTGCAGTATGTAAACCCGGAAACCAAAGTGAGCGAGCGGCTGCGCATCGAGGACGAGACCCTCTACTGGCTGATCCGCAACAATTTTACCCTCCCCGAGCGGGTGGATACCTCTGCGCTCGCGCTCTACTGGGACACGATCCACAGCCGCGCCGCGGACACGGTGCAGCGGAGCGACTTCCTCACGGGCTATGATATCACCAGCTTTTATAAGATGGACACCCTGGTAAATGACGTGCACACTTACGATGTCTATTACTGGTGCGCCGCTTACGATGTGACCGACCCTTACCAGTTCCCGTTTGCCGGCGGCGCAGGCCTCGACAGTCAGGGCCGCGTGATCGGCCTGAACGAAGAGGAGTGCTACTTCATCGTCCGGGAGGACGGCGCTTACTTCTTCATGAGCTTCGAGACGCCCTTCGGCTATGCCGATCACGAGGATATCCGCGCCCGCTGTCTGGAGCTGATTCAAAACGCGGAGCAGCAGGCCCTTTCCCAGGGCATGAACCACCCATAACTAATAAACGGCAGGGAGATTCTCTGTCGTTTTTTCTGTTCGATTGTCGAATCTTCCGTTGACAGGCCGGGGTCGGTGCGATTATAATAAAATCAGAATCGATTCGGAAGAACGGAGGGATTCCCATGGCAAACAATTACATCATCACCATCGGACGCGAGCACGGCAGCGGCGGACGCTATCTGGGCGAGGAGCTGAGCCGGGAGCTGGGCATCAAGTGCTACGATTCGGAGCTGATCTCCGAGGTGGCGCAGCGCAGCGGCTTTGCGGAGAATTTCATCCAGAACCATGAGGAGCACCGTCCCCAGAGCTTCCTGTATTCCCTGGTGACGGGCGGGGCCGCCATCGTGGGGGATCAGCCGGTCAGCGTGCAGATCTTCCAGGCCCAGTCTGAGGCCATCCGCGCCATCGCCGCCAGAGAGAGCGCCGTCATCATCGGCCGCTGCGCCAACTATGTTCTGAGAGAAGAAAACGTGGTCAAGGTGAACATCTTCGTCCATGCCCCCATGTTCGCCAGAGTCGCCAGAGTCAGCGAGCGGGACAACATGGACGCCGCCGCCGCCGAGAAGGCCATCCGCCTGAAAGACAAGGAGCGCCAGGCCTATTACAACTTCTTCACCGGCGAGCGCTGGGGCGACGCCAAGGACTACGACCTCTGCGTGGACACCTCCAAGCTGGGCATCCCCGGCACCGTGGCGCTGGTGAAGGAATATCTGAAGCTCCGCGAGATCGTGTGAAGCGGCACAAATTCAAATCCACATCCCCTTATCCAGTCGGGTAAGGGGATTTCTCTGCCTTGTGGAAATTGCTTCGGATCTGTGTTATACTGCTTCTGCAACCATAATCAGGAGGCTGTTTCATGGAAACAACCAATCAAAACAGAAGGCGCCTGGTGCTGGGCGTTCTGGCCCATGTGGACGCGGGAAAGACCACGTTGTCAGAAGCCATGCTCTATCGCGCCGGAGCGGTGCGGGAGCTTGGAAGAGTGGACCACGGCGACGCGCATCTGGATCCCCACGCCCTGGAGCGGCAGCGAGGTATCACGATCTTCTCCCACATGGCGAGACTCAGTCTGCCGGACTGCGACGTGACGATCCTGGACACCCCGGGCCACGTGGATTTCTCCGCCGCCATGGAGCGCACCCTGCAGGTACTGGACGCGGCGGTGCTGGTGATCAGCGGTCCCGACGGCGTCCAGGCCCACACCGAGACCCTCTGGCGGCTTTTGAAGCGCTATCGGGTACCGACTTTCGTCTTCGTCACCAAAATGGATCTCTCCCAGAGAGGGAAGCAGGAGATCCTTTCAGAATTGCAGACCCTGGATCCCGGCCTCACAGACTTTACCGATGAGCCGGACGCCATCTGGGAGGCCGCCGCCATGACCGACGAGGCCGCCCTGGAGCAGTTTGCCAATGACGGCAGCCTCTCGGACGAGACCCTCAGAGACCTGATTCAGCGTCGGAAGGTCTATCCCTGCTGGTTCGGCTCCGGCCTGAAGCTGGAGGGCGTGGATGAGTTTCTCACGGGCCTGGACCGCTTCGCGCCGAGACCGGAGTATTCGGAGGAATTTTCCGCCCAGGTCTACCAGATCATCCACGACGAGCAGAACGTGCGGCTCACCTGCATGAAGCTCACCGGCGGCAGCCTGAAGGTGCGCGGCGCCGTTTCCTACACGCTTCCGGAAGGGAAAACCCTCACCGAAAAGGCGGCTGCCATCCGGCTCTACTCCGGGGCCAAGTTCGAAGCCGTGACCGAGGCCCCGGCGGGCAGCATCGTCGCTGTCCAGGGGCTCACGAAAACCTACCCCGGCCAGATGATCGGCCAGACGGGCAGCGGGGCGCCGCCGGTGCTGGAGCCCACCATGGATTACCGCATTCTCCCACCTCCGGGCATGGACGCCAGAACCCTCCTGCCGAAGCTCCGGGAGCTGGAGGAGGAAGATCCTCAGCTGCGCCTTCGGTGGGACGAGCATCTCAGAGAGATCCGGGTGCAGCTCATGGGCGCGGTGCAGATCGAGGTGCTGCAGGCGCTGATCCGGGACCGCTTCGACGCGGACGTGCGGGTGGACGCGGGCCGCATTTTGTATCAGGAGACCATCACGAACACCGTGGAGGGCGTGGGCCACTTCGAGCCCCTGCGCCATTACGCGGAGGTGCACGTGCTGCTGGAGCCGGCAGAGCGGGGGAGTGGCCTGACCTTCGCTACCACCTGCAGCGAGGACGCTTTGGATCGCAACTGGCAGCGGCTGATCCTGGGGATGCTGGCCGCCAAACAGCACCGGGGCGTCCTCACCGGCGCACCGCTGACGGATGTGAAAATCACCCTCATCGCCGGCAAGGCCCACCCCAAGCACACCGAGGGCGGCGACTTCCTCCAGGCGGCCTCCCGAGCCGTCAGACAGGGACTCATGCAGGCGGAGAGCGTGCTCCTGGAGCCGCAGTACGCCTTTCGTCTGGCGGTGCCCACCGAGCAGATCGGCAGAGCCATCAGCGACATTCGCGCCAAAAACGGCCGCTTCACCGGCCCGGAGCCGGAGGGGGAGTTGAGCGTCATCTCCGGCACGGCCCCGGTCTCCCAATTGCGGGATTACACCGCCGAGGTGGCCGCCTATTCCAGAGGCCGCGGCAGACTGACCCTGCTGCCCGGCGGCTATGACCTCTGCCACGAACAGGAACAGGTGCTTGCAGCCACGGACTACGACCCGGAGCGGGACACGGAAAACCCCGCGGACTCCGTCTTTTGCGCCCACGGGGCCGGCACGGTGATCCCCTGGAATCAGGTGCAGGACTATATGCACATCGACACCGGCTTCGGCAGGGAGAAAAACCCGCCGCCGCCCGCGCCCAGAATGTTCCGACGGAATCTGGATCTGGACGACCGGGTGCTGGAGGAGATCATGCAGCGGGAGTTCGGCCCCATCCGAAGGAAGGAATATCGGGCCCCGGTGGTGAACGCGGCGGAGGATCCGGCGGAGCTGTTCCACCGGGGGAAGCAGCGGATCATCGTGGACGGCTACAACGTGATCTTCGCCTGGGACGAGCTGAAAACCCTGGCGCGAGACGATCTGGATCTGGCCCGGCAGCGGCTTTTGGACGTGCTCAGCAACTTCGCGGGCTTCGTCCAGTGCGAGCTGGTTTTGGTGTTCGACGGCTACCGGGTGCCCAACAACCGGGGTGAGAAGTCGGACTACCACAACATCCACGTGGTCTATACCAAAGAGCACGAGACTGCCGACGCCTACATCGAGAAGCTGGCCAACGACATCGGCAAAAACGAGCGGGTGCGGGTAGTCACATCGGACAGCCTCATCCAGCTCTCCGCCCTCCGCTCCGGCGTCCTGCGCACCTCGGCCAGAGAATTCCGAAACGAGGTCCGCCAGACCGAGGAGCGGATCGAGCAGGCCATCCGGGATCTGAACGGATAAGTTGGAGCTTAAAGGTGCATTCAGATAGAACACCACACCGTAGGGCGGGGACCTGTGCCCCGCCGCCACAGAATGACGTTGGATCAACGGCGGGGCACAGGTCCCCGCC
>CAMHPQ010000019.1 GCA_946187035.1 uncultured Clostridia bacterium
CATCAGTCTCGCTTCGCTCGACAGCTTCTCCTCAAGGAGAAGCCTTTAAAAGCGCCTCCAACTCCCCGACATAATAGTATCTGAATCGCAAACCACGTATCCATTTAAAAAACAACAGACCCGCCGTTTGACGGGTCTGATCAATTCAGGTTTTGCTTACTTGTCAGCGTGCTCGCACTTCTGGTTGGCGATGCCGCAGCTGGTCTTGCAGGCGGACTGGCAAGAGGTCTGGCACTCGCCGCAGCCGCCGTTCTTGGCGCTGTCGCAGAGATTGCGGGTGTTCAGGGTCACGATATGCTCCATGGTAGGTTCCTCCATTCGTATTGATTACAATGAAATATATACCACATTCTTGATTGGAAGTCAAGCAGCGCCGCCCTTTTGGACAGGATTTGCATTTCGGGCAGAAAAAACGCATTGACATGACAGTCAGATTCTGTTAAAATAAGTCGTCTCAATCTGAAAGTCTTAATCCGATTATAAGAGTCTTTCTGAAGCAAGATGCGACCACTCCTTCGGGAGTCAAGGCCAGACGGACAGCCGGGTCGAATGCCGAATACCGCAGCGCGGTGGCAACTTCTGTTGCCTTATTGATGGAGTTAAAAGCTCAAGTTTTATAAGTTGGTCACTTAAAACCGGCGGATCGCGCGGTCTGCAAACTTGTGAAATGGTCAATAAGAGTAGTAAAAGTATCTATGCTATTTTGACTCTCAACGACTGAATCGGATATTTCTATACCTGCCGTGGAATTATTCCATGGTGGGAGTCGGGATGTACCTGTTCACAAGTCACAGCCGCGGGCTGTGGCTTTTTTCTTTTGTCAAACTGCGCGGAGAGGAATTGGGAATGAAAAAAATCATCGAGCTGCGCGGCATCAGCAAAGCCTATGACGGCGAAACGGTGCTGGATCACATCCACCTCGACATCTACGACAACGAGTTTTTGACGCTGCTGGGCCCCTCCGGCTGCGGCAAGACCACCACGCTGCGGATGATCGGCGGCTTTGAGCAGCCGGACGAGGGCGACGTGATGTTCCTGGGAGAGCGGATCAACGATCTGCCGCCCCACAAGCGGAACGTGAACACCGTGTTTCAGAAGTACGCGCTCTTCCCCCACCTGAACGTGTTCGACAACGTGGCGTTCCCCCTGAAGGAGCGCAAGGTGCCGAAGGACGAGAT
This sequence comes from uncultured Clostridia bacterium, assembly GCA_946187035.1. Taxonomy (GTDB): domain Bacteria; phylum Bacillota; class Clostridia; order Oscillospirales; family Oscillospiraceae; genus CAG-103. The sequence goes on from CAMHPQ010000019.1 coordinate 1,179, forward strand.
CGAGCAGAAGGTCACGGAGATGCTGAAGCTGGTGAAGCTCTCCGGCTTTGAAAAGCGCAACGTCACCAGGCTCTCCGGCGGTCAGCAGCAGCGCGTGGCCATCGCAAGAGCGCTGGTGAACCACCCCCAGGTTCTGCTGCTGGACGAGCCTCTGGGCGCTCTGGATCTGAAGCTCCGGAAGGACATGCAGCAGGAACTGAAGAACATCCAGAAGGCCACCGGCATCACCTTCGTCTTCGTCACCCACGACCAGGAGGAAGCCCTCAGCATGTCGGACACCATCGTGGTCATGAGCGAGGGCCGTATCCAGCAGATCGGCACCCCCACGGATATTTACAACGAGCCCCAGAACGCCTTCGTGGCGGACTTCATCGGCGAGAGCAACATCGTTGACGGCGTCATGCGGGAGGATTACAAGGTCACCTTCTCCGGCCACACCTTCCAGTGCGTGGACAAGGGCTTTGCGAAAAACGAGCCGGTGGACGTGGTGGTGCGCCCCGAGGACGTGGACATCGTGCCGCTGGAAAAGGGCATGCTCCGGGGTCTCGTCACCAGCGTGACCTTCATGGGCGTCCACTATGAGATCATCATCGACATCGGCGGCTTCAAGTGGATGATCCAGACCACGGACTTCGTGGCCGAGGGCGAGCAGGTGGGCCTGTTCATCGAGCCCGACGCCATCCACATCATGAAGAAATCCGAGTATTCCGGCATGTTCGGCGACTACTCCTCCTTCAGCATGGAGCTGGACGAGCTCTCTGACGCGGAAAGCGAGGATGCCGAATGAAGCGCCGGGGAGATCTCGCGGCGCGCTGGAGTCTCGCGCCGTACAGCGTCTGGGCGCTGCTGTTTATTCTAGTGCCGCTGGTGTTCGTGGCCTACTACGCCTTCACCGACACCGACATGCACTTCACCTTTGACAACATCCGGAAGTTCTTCACCGCCACCAGCACCGTCACCGGTGACAACGGCGAGACCCTGCAGGTGCGCACCTACATGGTGATCTTCTGGCGGTCTGTGAAGCTGGCCGTCATCTCCACCGTCGTGTGCCTGCTGATGGGCTACCCCATCGCCTACATCATCGCCCGGGCCACTCCGAAGGTGCAGAAGACCGTCATCACCCTGATCATGATCCCCATGTGGATGAACTTCCTGATCCGCACCTACGCCTGGATGACCATCCTCCAGGACACGGGCATCCTGAACAACTTCCTGGCAAGCCTCCATCTGGGCCGGATGCACATCATCGGCACCGAGAGCGCCGTGGTCATCGGCATGGTCTATGACTATCTGCCCTACATGATCCTGCCGATCTATTCCATCATGGCGAAGCTGGACTTAAAGCTGCTGGAGGCCGCCCACGATCTGGGCTGCAACGGCATCTCCACCCTGCGCCGGGTGGTGTTCCCCTTAAGTCTGCCGGGGGTGGTCTCCGGCGTGACCATGGTGCTCATCCCCTCCATCAGCACCTTCTACATCTCCCAGAAGCTGGGCAACGGCAAATTCTTCCTCATCGGCGACGCCATCGAGGGACAGTACGTGGCCAACAACCTCCACTTTGCCGCCGCCATCGCCTTCATCCTCATGGTGATTTTGCTGATCGCCATGGCGCTGATGAAGCGCTACACCGACAAGAGCGTCGCGGGAGGTGTGTGAGATGAAAATGAAACCCGCATCCAAGATCTACACCGCCTTCATCTTCCTGTTCCTGTTCGCGCCCATCGTGATCCTGCTGATCTTCAGCTTCAACGCCTCCAAGAGCCTGAGCGTCTTCTCCGACCCCTCTTTGAAGTGGTATCGGGAGCTGTTCCGGGACGAGGAGACCCTGCGGGCCCTGCAGAACACCCTGGTGCTGGCAGTGACCGCCTCCATTCTCTCCACCATCATGGGCACCGCCGCCGCCGTGGGCATCCATCGGCTGCGGAAGAAATACCTCAAGGCCGCCTATGACACGGTGACCAACATCCCCATGATGAACCCGGACATCATCACCGGCATCTCTCTGATGCTGATGTTCGTCTTCGTGGGCAGACTCTTCGGACTCAGCACCAGTCTGAGCTTCTGGACCATGCTCATCGCCCACATCACCTTCTGTCTCCCCTACGTGATTTTGCAGGTGCTGCCGAAGCTGCAGCAGATGGATCCCGCCCTGCCGGAGGCCGCCATGGACCTGGGCTGCACCCCGGTGCGCGCCTTTTTCCGGGCCGAGGTGCCGGAGATCCTGCCCGGCATCATCACCGGTCTGATGATGGCCTTCACCCTGTCCCTGGACGACTTCGTCATCAGCTACTTCACCCAGGGCAACGGCTTCCAGACCCTGCCCATCCGCATCTACAACATGACGAAGAAGACCGTCACCCCGAAGATGTACGCCCTGGCCACCATCATCTTCTTCGTGATCCTGGCGCTGCTGCTTTTGACGAACCTGGTGGACGAGGACGACAGCCGCCGGATGAAGGAGGCCCGGGCGCAGAAGCGCGCCGCCAGGGGCAAGCCGCCCCGCAGAGCCGACAGCAACAAGCGCTCGCTGGCCATTGTGGGCGCCATCCTGGGTCTCACCATCGTCATCATCGCAGCCATCGGCATCACCAGACCCAAGCCCGTGGAGCTGAACGTCTACAACTGGGGTGAGTACATCTCCGACGGCTCCGAGGACACTCTGGACACCATCCAGGCCTTCGAGCAGTGGTATCTGGAGGAGTACGGCTACCCGGTGAAGGTCAACTATGAGACCTACGCCTCCAACGAGGACATGTACGCCAAGCTGAAGAGCGGCGCCGTGAGCTACGACCTGGTGATTCCCTCGGACTACATGATCGCCCGCATGGCCGCCGAGGATATGCTGGTGCCGCTGAATTACGGCAACATCCCCAATTACCAGTACATCTCCGACAGCTTCCGGGGCCTCTACTACGATCCCGACAACCTCTACACCGTGCCCTACACCTACGGCGTCATCGGCGTGATCTACGACGCCAATCAGGTGGACGAGGAGGATCTGGGCAGCTGGGATCTCATGTGGAACGAGAAATACGCCGGCAGCATCCTGCAGTTCAACAACTCCCGCGACGCCTTCGGCACCGCCATGTACCGGGCCGGGGCGGACGTGAACACCACGGATCACGCTGTCTGGGACGCCGCCCTGGAGGCGCTGGCCCAGCAGCACCCGCTGGTGAAGAGCTACGTCATGGACGAGATCTACAACATGATGGAGTCCGGCGAGGCCGCCATCGCCGCCTACTACGCCGGCGACTACTTCACCATGATCGACGCGGAGTCTGACAACGTGGATTTGCAGTTCTACTACCCCGAGCCCACCAACTTCTTCGTGGACGCCATGTGCATCCCCAAGGGCTGCCAGCATCAGGAGCTGGCGGAGATCTTCATCAACTACATGCTCTCTGAGGAGCCCGCCGTGGCCAACGCGGAGTACATCTACTACGCCAGCCCCAACCGTCTGGTCTACGAAAACGAGGACTACATCGACGAGATGGGCGAGGAGACCATGGAGATCCTGTATCGGTTCACCGATGATTTCTCCGACCTGTTCAACCGGTACGCCTACCGGAACCTGGATCAGGAGACCCTGACCTACATCAATGATCTCTGGGAGACCCTGAAGATCAGCTAAATCCGAAAGGAGCGGTTCGCCGCTCCTTTTTCTTATCTGTAGGGCGGGGACCTGTGCCCCGCCGTTGATTACAAATCCTAGTTTAATAGGTTTTTGCGAGGCAGAAATGTAGGACGATTACCAATGTGAAATGGTGTCATTGCGAACCAGTGACCGATGTCATCTGGTGTGGCAATCCGCATCCCCCAGCGGCGGGGTAAAGACTCGCAGAACATTTAGGCAAAACGGTTTCGCCCAACATTTCGCTAAGAATCAGTCTGTACCGCAAGAGAACGGATTGCCACACCAGTGTGCGCACTGGTTCGCAATGACACGCTTTTACTCTGGCATTTCATTTCTCCTGCTCTCCACTCTTCACTCTCCACTCTTGAAACTGCCCTATAAACTTCAATTTATCATTGAATCCTACCTTATTTGGTGGTATGATGTTCTCACTCTGATTTTCCACAGGAAGGAGGCGCGGTTATGCTCATCTCATCGGCTCCCTTCGGCGTGACCCGCGCCGGAGAGGCAATTACCCGATACACCATCCAGAACCGGAACGGCCTGACCGTCTCGATCCTGAACTACGGCTGCACCATCCAGCAGCTCCTGCTGCCGGTGCGCAGAAGAATGCTGAACGTGGTGCTGGGCTATGACACGCTGGAGGAATACGAGGCCGGGAGCTGTTATTTCGGCGCCCTGATCGGCCGGTTCGCCAACCGGATCGCGGGCGCAGAGTTTCGCTTAAAGGGCAAGGTCTATCCCCTTACGAAAAACGAGGGCGAGAACTATCTCCACGGCTCCTTCCACCGGAAGGTCTGCGACGCCGACGTGATGGCGGACGGCGTGGTCTTTCGCGGCTTCAGCCATGACGGCGAGGACGGCTTTCCCGGAAACCTCCGCTATTCCTTCTCCATCCGTCTGACGGAATACAATCAGGTGGAGCTGACCTGGGACGCCGTCTCCGACGCGGACACCCCGGTGAATCTCACGAACCACACCTATTTCAACTTAAACGGCGAGGGCAGCATCCTGAACCACCGCCTGAAGCTCCGGGCGGAGCAGTTCACCCCCGTGGACGCCCAGCTCCTCCCCACCGGGGAGATCCGCAGCGTCTCGAAATCGCCCCTGGACTTCCGAAGAACCAAGCCCATCGGCAGGGACATCGAGACCCCCGACGAGCAGCTGCGTCTGGCCGGAGGCTATGACCACAACTACGTCCTCCGAGGGGGCAGACTCCCCTTCGCAGAGCTGGAGTCCCCCCAAACCTATGTGAAGCTGGTGTGCGCCACCACCCAGCCCTGCGCGCAGCTGTACACCGGTAATTATGTAAACCGAGACACGGCGCCCGGATTGAAATATCCGCCCCGCGCCGGACTCTGTCTGGAGACCCAGGGCTGGCCCGACAGCCCCAACCGGCCGGAATTCCCCTCCTCGGTTCTGAAGGCGGGGCAGACTTATCATCAGCAGACCACCTGGCAGTTCTATCTGCCGTGACAAGGAGAAAAATGGAGATCCTCTATCAGGACAAGTCCATACTGGTGGCCGTGAAGCCCGCGGGGGTGCTCTCCACCGACGAGCCCGGCGGCATGCCGGAGCTGGTGCGGCAGGCACTGGGCGACGAGAAGGCCTGCGTCCGGACGGTACACCGTCTGGATCGGGTGGTCAGCGGCCTCATGGTGCTGGCGCGGAGCCCGAAGGCCGCCTCCCGGCTCTCGGAGCAGATCCGGCAGCACGACTTTGGCAAGACCTATATGGCGGTGGTCCACGGGGCGCCGGAGGCGCTCAACGGCACCTACCGGGATCTGCTTGCCCGGGACCCCAACGAGCGGAAGACCTATGTGGCCGCAAGACCCGGAAAAGGCGTCCAGGAGGCGATTCTGGACTATGAGGTGCTGGGCTCCGCTGACGAGCTCAGTCTGGTGAAGATCTACCTCCAGACCGGGCGCACCCACCAGATCCGCTGCCAGTTCTCCAGCCGGGGACTCCCCCTCTGGGGCGACAAAAAATACAGCACCCTGCCGGACGACGGGCCCATCGCCCTCTGGAGCCACGCCCTCCACTTCGCCCACCCGGACACCGGCGAGGTTTTATTCTTCGAGCAGCAGCCCCCGGCCATCCAGCCCTGGGCAATCTTTACCGCAAATCAGGAGTGATTTTTTTGGACATCGTACAGCTGTGTGAAATCGGGATGCTGGTGGCCTTCGGATTTTCCTGGCCCTTCAACATCATCAAATCCTGGCGTTCCCGGACGGCCAGGGGCAAGAGCGTGACCTTTGAGTTCATCGTGGTCTTCGGCTATCTGGTGGGCCTGCTGGGCAAGTTCATCACCTATGCCCGCACCGGCGTCTGGGCCTACTCCATCTGGTTCTACTTCGCGGACATCGCCATGGTGGCCATCGACATCGTTTTGTATTTCCGCAACACCGCGCTGGATCGGAAGGCCGGACGATGAAGAAGGAACAGTACGAAAACATCAACGCCTGGTTTGAAGCCAAGCCCGCCCGCCTCCATGCCTTAAAGGCCGCGGACGTGTTCTGCGTGGGCTGCGCGGTGGCGGCGGTGCTGGAGCAGCTGTTCCGGTTCCGCATGGAAAACCCTGCGCCCACCATCCGCTTCGCCCTCACCTGCGGCGTGCCGCTGGTGCTGCTGAGCGCGGCGCGGAAATTCATCAACGCCCCGCGCCCCTACGAGGTCTACGGCCTCCAGCCGCTGATGCCCAGAGAGAGCGCGGGCAAGAGCTTCCCCAGCCGCCACGTGTTCTCCATCTTCGTCATCGCCGGCTGCTATCTCTATCTGCTCCCCGGCGAGGGCGCGGCGCTTTTATTACTAGGTGTAATCTTAGCCCTGCTTCGGGTTCTGGCGGGCCTCCACTTTGAGAAGGACGTGATCGCCGGCGCGGTCATCGGTTTGCTCTCCGCCTTTGTGGGCTACGGCCTCATTTCCTGAACAAAAACTGGAAATACGTGCATTTTTTCGTCAATTTTTACAAAATTTAGGCCTATTTTTTTGATTTCCCTGTTTGTTATTTTACAAACAGGGTTTTTTTACACTTTAATCAACTTGTGTCCAATAACGTGCTGCTGTTATCCTATTCTAACCGAATGTCGTTATTATAATAACGAAATGGACTATTGAATAATTTTAATAATTCCTGTATGATTACACATGTAACCTGTTTATTATGGCGGCATAACAAAATTTGCCGCAAAACTCGGAAAAGGATGCGATCAAATGGAACAGAAGGATTACCAGCAGATTGACGAGATCCTCGCCAAGTATGACCGCGACAAGGCCCGCATCATCACCATCATGCAGGAGGTGCAGAACATCTACCGCTACCTGCCCCAGGATGCGCTGAGCTACATCGCCAAGGAGGTCGGCATGAGCGAGTCCAAGCTCTACGGCGTGGCCACGTTCTACTCCAACTTCGCGCTGACCGGTAAGGGCAAGTACGTGCTGAAGGTCTGCCGCGGCACCGCCTGCCACGTCCGCAAGAGCGGCAACGTGCTGCGCGCCCTGTATGAGGCCACCGGTCTGAACGAGGAAAAAACCACCACCGACGACGGCCTGATCTCCATTGAGATCGTCTCCTGCCTGGGCGCCTGCGCCCTGAGCCCCGTCGTCATGGTCAACGACACGGTTCACGCCGCCATGACCGCCGACAAGGCCAAGGATCTGGTGGATGAGCTGAGAGCGGAGGGTTAACTATGGTCAACAGAATTGAATCCCAGGCCGCGCTCCAGGCCGAGCAGGCGAAATACGCAGCTGCTCTGAAGCAGGAGACGCGCCGCGTCCTGATCTGTACCGGCACCGGATGTCTCGCCAGCGGCGGACTGAAGATCTACGAGGCCCTGCAGAACCGGCTGAAGGCCCTGGGCATCCCCGTTGAGGTGGTCCTCGACGGCGAGGTTCACGGCGAGAGCGTGGGCGTCCGCAAGACCGGCTGCCACGGTCTGTGCGAGTTTGGCCCCATGCTCCGCATCGAGCCCCAGAACTGGGTCTATGTGCGCGTACACGAGTCCGACGTGGACGAGATCGTGGAAAAGACCCTGGTGGGCGGCGAATTCATTGACCGCCTCGGCTACCAGAAGGACGGCAAGGTCTTCAAGGCCCACGACGACATCCCCTTCTACAAGAAACAGACCCGCCGGGTGCTGAGTCTCTGTGACACCATCGACGCCCAGTCTCTGGAGGACTACCTGGCCTTCGGCGGCTACTCCGCAACGGCCAAGGCGCTGTTCGAGATGCAGCCCGAGGAGATCATCAACGAGATCACCGAGTCCGGCATCCGCGGCCGCGGCGGCGCAGGTTTCCCCATGGGCAAGAAATGGTCCCAGGTGGCCGCCCACGACGACCCCGTGAAGTACATCGTCTGCAACGGCGACGAGGGCGACCCCGGCGCCTTCATGGACCGCTCCTGCATGGAGGATAACCCCCACCGTCTGCTGGAGGGCATGATCATTGCCGGCATCGCCACCGGCGCCACCGAGGGCTACATCTACGTCCGCGCAGAGTATCCCACCGCCGTGGAGCGTCTCACCAACGCCATCCAGCAGGCGGAGGCCGCAGGTCTCCTGGGTGACAACATCCTGGGCAGCGGCAAGAGCTTCCACATGCACATCAACTGCGGCGCCGGCGCCTTCGTCTGCGGCGAGGGCTCGGCCCTGACCGCCTCCATCGAGGGCAACCGCGGCATGCCCAGAACCAAGCCTCCGCGCACCGTTGACAAGGGCCTCTTCGGCAAGCCCACCTGCCTGAACAACGTGGAGACTCTGGCCAGCGTCTCCGGCATCATCGAAAACGGCGCCGCCTGGTACAAATCCCTGGGCACCGAGGGCAGCACCGGCACCAAGGCCTTTGCTCTCGCCGGCAACGTGGTGAACACCGGCCTCATCGAGGTGCCCATGGGCATCACCCTCCGGGAAGTCGTCTACGACATCGGCGGCGGCATCAAAAACGGCAAGGACTTCAAGTCCGTCCAGATCGGCGGCCCCTCCGGCGGCTGCCTGACCAAGGAGCACATGGACATCCCCATGGACTTCGACAGTCTGAAAAAGGTCGGCGCCATCATCGGCTCCGGCGGTCTGGTGGTCATGGACGAGGACACCTGCATGGTGAACATCGCCCAGTTCTTTATGAACTTCATCTGCGAGGAATCCTGCGGCAAGTGCACCCCCTGCCGCGAGGGCACCACCAGAATGAACGACATCCTCACCGCCATCACCAAGGGCAACGGCAAAATGGAGGACATCGACGAGCTGCGCGATCTGGCGCAGACCATCAAAATCTCCTCGCTCTGCGGCTTAGGCAAGACGGCGCCGAACCCGGTGCTCTCCACCCTGCAGAACTTCGAGGAGGAGTACATCGAGCACATCCGCGACAAGCGCTGCCGCTGCGGCACCTGCAAGGATCTGAGCAGCTACCACATCACCGACAAGTGCATCGGCTGCACCAAGTGCGCCCGGAACTGCCCGGTGGGCGCCATCTCCGGCGAGGTGCGCAAGCGCCATTCCATCGATCCCGCGAAGTGCATCAAGTGCGGCACCTGTAAGGCCGGCTGCCCGGTGGGCGCCATCAAGGAGGGTTAAGCCATGGCGGAAAAGAAAATGTTCATCGACGGAATCGAATGTCCGTTCACCAACGAGCGCAACGTGTTGGAAGTCGCCAAAAACAACGGCATCGACATTCCCTCCCTGTGCTACTGTGAGAACCTGAGCATCTACGGCGGCTGCCGTATGTGCGTTGTGGAAAATGAGCGCGGCGCCCTGGACGCTGCCTGCTCCATGAAGCCCCGGGACGGCATGCAGATCTTCACCTACACCGAGAAGGTCCTCAAAAGCCGCCGCACCACCCTGCAGCTGCTGCTCTCCAGCCACCGTGCCGACTGCGTCACCTGCGACATGAGCGGCAAATGCAAGCTCCAGGAGTACGCCCACCGCTACAACGTCGTCGAGCCGCGCTTTACCGAGAACACCTATTCCCGCGCCCCGCTGGACGTCTCCTCTCCCTGCATCACCAGAGATCCCTCCAAGTGCATCCTCTGCGGCCTGTGCGTGCGCATGTGCGACGAGGTGCAGAACATCGGCGCCATCGACTTCACCCAGCGCGGCAAGAAGGCCTACGTGGCCCCCGGCTTCGGCAAGATGCTCTCTGAGACCAACTGCGTCGGCTGCGGCCAGTGCGCGGCAGTCTGCCCCACCGGCGCCATCACCGTGGTCAACCAGATCGGGAAGTTCTGGAGCATGCTCCACAACAAGAACAAGAAGGTCGTCGTCCAGTACGCGCCCTCCGTCCGTGTCGGCATGGCCGAGGAGTTCGGCATGCCCGCCGACACCGCCGTCACCGGCAAGCTGGTCACGGCTCTGAAAATGCTGGGCGCCGACGTGGTCTACGACACGAACCTCACCGCCGACCTGACCATCATGGAGGAGTCTGCCGAGTTCTTCGAGAAGGTCAAAAACGGCGACAAGCTGCCCATGTTCACCTCCTGCTGCCCCGGCTGGATTCAGCACGTGGAGCACATGCATCCCCATCTGATGCCCCAGGTCTCCACCGCCGGCAGCCCCATGGAGATGTTCGGCGCCCTGATCCGTCAGCAGTTTAAGAACGAGGACGTCTACTCCGTCGCCATCATGCCCTGCACCGCCAAGAAGTTCGAGGCCCAGCGCCCCGAGCTGGAGAAGGACGGCAAGCGGCTGATCGATCTCGTCATCACCACCCAGGAGCTCAACCGCATGATCAAGGAGGCCGGCCTCAACTTCGCGGCTCTGCCGGAGTCTGAGCCCGACTCCCCCCTGGGCAAGTACACCGGCGCCGGCGTCATCTTTGGCGTCACCGGCGGCGTCACCGAGGCGGTCATCCGTCGCGTTCTGGACGACGCCAGCCCCGGAACCCTGCAGACCATCGCCCAGTGCGGCGTCCGCGGTCTGGAAGGCATCAAGGCTTTCGAGGTCAGCGCAGGTGATCTGAAGCTCCGCATCGCGGTGGCAAACGGTCTCGGCAACGCCGACAAGCTGATCGCAAAGGTGGAGAGCGGCGAGGAGTACTTCGACTTCATCGAGGTCATGGCCTGCCCCAACGGCTGCATCGGCGGCGGCGGACAGCCCCCTGCCTCCAACGCCAGAAAGGCGGAGCGCTGCGCGGCAATCTTCAAGGAGGATGACCGTCTGGAGCTGAAGATCCCCCAGCAGAACCCGGATCTGCAGTACGTCTACGACGAGCTGATGAAGGGCCGCGCCCACGAGCTGCTGCACATCCACTACCCGCTCCACGGCGACCACCACTAAACCATAAGAAAAAAGAACCTCCACCCGGGGGTTCTTTTTTTTGAAGTTTGGAGTTAGGAGTGTGGAGTGTGGAGTTGAAATGATTTCAAATTTTAGCTTATCGCTCTGTTGGATTCTGCGGAAAAGTAAAATAGGATGTCATTGCGAGCCAGTGACCGACGTCATCTGGCGTGGCAATCCGCGTCCCCCGGCGGCAGAGTAAATTCCGGCAGAGCGTTGGAAAAGAACGTATTCGCCCAACAACTCAGAAGTAATCAGTCTGTACTGCAAGAGAACGGATTGCCACACCAGTGTGCGCACTGGTTCGCAATGACACGCTTTGAGTCTGGCAGATAAACTCCAATTCTCTGTGCAGCGGGATTCTGTTTTGTAGGGGAGGGGCTGACTGAAAATCTTGCAAACTTGTTTGCTTAGAGTTTCGTCCGATATCGTGCCCCTCCCGTTTGTACAAATGCGCCGAATCTGCGGGAGGGGCAAGCCCCTCCCCTACGACCACAATTTGGTTGCAGCGCAATATCCTGCTGCCCGAAATACTCTCAATTCATTCCTCTTGTTTCCATAGAAAAAGCTTCCCAACCATGGTCGGGAAGCTTTTTATGATGTTGGTTTATTCTTTCGGGGTGTCGTCGATGTCTCCGAAGAGGGCCTCGATGGTCTCCTCGGTGAGAGGCGCGGACTCATCGTAGACGGGCTTGCGGGTGGTGAACTCCGGCTCCGGATCGGGCACGTCCTCAACCACCGGCTCCATGACCTCCTCCACGAAGTCCTCAACAGACTCCACAGCGGTCTCAGCCGCATCCTCCACGGTCTCGACCACAGTCTCCACCGGGGTCTCCACGACGGGCTCCACGGGGACGTCGGGAACCGTCACGGGCTCTTCCACCACCACGGGGGCTGCCGCTTCCGCCACAGGCTCTGCGGCCTGCTGCTTCTGGTAGAACTCCTCGGTCACGGGAACCGCCACGGGGACGGTCTCCTCCACGGCTGCGGCTCTGGCGATGGCGTCCTCCGCATCCTTTTTGTTGCCGCGCTTGCGCAGGAACCAGAAGCCGCCGCAGGCTGCAGCCAGAATGGCCACGCCGGCGATGAAGTAGCCCAGCTGTCCGCCGCCGCCCTTGGCCACGGCGAAGGTCACGTCTCGGTCGGGGTTCTGGAACACCAGGTAGCTGCCGTCGCGGGAGGCGTCCACCTTGTTCCACGCACCGTCGCGGTAGGTGTAGATGGTGTGGGTGCCCTCGGGGGCGTAGACGCGGACGTTGACCGCCGCATCCTCGCCGCTGACGGGCTGATCGTTCAGCACCTCCACGTCATACTGCATCTCCAGCTCCTGGCTCTTGGGCAGCTCCGGCGCGGGGACCTTGGAGTCCGCCACGTGGACGGAGGCCGCCGGGTCGAACACGCCCTGCACCAGCACCAGCGGGGTGTCGGTGTCGTCGGCGTAGAGGTCGCCCTCTACCACCGCGGCGCTGGAGGAATAGATGGCCTTGATGTCCAGATCGAAGGTCAGGTTCTTGTAATTCATCTCGGGCCAGCGGCCGTAGTTGCCGTCCATGGGCGGGCACTCGGGGATCTCGCTCTCGTCGATGGAGCCGCCGTAGCCGAAGGTGATGGTCTTTACGATCTCGCCGTTGGCGGAGAAGGTGGCCGTGAAGCTGGAGAACTCCGCGGGGACATTCTCCTGGGCCATAAAGTCGTTGTAGGTGCGCTCCTCAGCCATGCCCTGATAGCTGATGCCGTCGATGCCGGAGACGCTGTCGTTGACGTAGACGTTGCCGGAGGCTGCGCCTTCCGCGTCCAGTTCACCGGCGATGGTGCCGAGGCAGTTCTCCCGGGCGTTGAGGTTCACCAGGGTGCCGCAGTCGGAGACGTTCTTGCCGAAGCCGGCCACGCCGCCCACGTAGCTGCCGCCGGTGACGGCGCACTTGGCCCAGCTGGAGCGGACCGCGCTCTTAGAAAGACCCACGATGCCGCCTGCGTAGTCGCCGCCGGTGCTCTCAACGGCACCGAAGCCCTGGCAGCCGGTGATGACGCCCAGCTCGCTATCGCCGCAGACGCCGCCGGCGCAGTCATGGCGGGAGGTGGCGGTGCCGTAGTTGCGGCTCTCGGCCAGTACGCACTTGGTGAAGTACTTGCTGGTGAGAGTGCTGTCCTCCATGGCGTTGGAGTCGTTCTGCGGGTTGAAGTCATACTCGATGGCCATGGTGCCCGCAATGCCGCCGGCGTTGATGTCGCCCTTGGCAGCGCCGTAGTTTTCACAGTTGTAGACCTTGCCGTTGGTGGTGCTGAGATCGGCCTCGGAGGTGTCCTCGATGATGTTCTCCATATCGGGATCCATGGCCAGCTGCAGGATGTCCACCAGGTCGATCATGACCGCGTTGAACTGGTCGTTGACGGTCTGCATGTCGGCGATGATCTGGGCGGAGAAGTTGGCGCTCTGGGTGCTCAGGTTGCCGAGGCCGCCGGAGATGCTGCCCAGGTCGTCAAACATGCCCTCCATGGCGGTGCGGAAGTCGCTGTCCACGCCGGGCAGGGTCAGATCCTCGTTGCCGGAGAGGTAGTTGCCCACCTGATCCATATAGCTCATACCGGTGGAGAAGTGGCTGGTGGCGCCGCGCAGGGTATCGAAGGCCGTCTTGAAGGCGGCGCTGGTGTTCTCCATGCGGGTGTTGCCGTCCACGTCCTCGGTGAGGTAGTAGAGATTGATGATGCGGGTCATGGTGGAAATGTCGCCGGACAGGACGCCCGCGGAGCTGGCGGCGTCGCCCACGCCCTTTAAGAGCGCGTCGCGGACGCCCTCATAGGAGTTCAGCGCGTCGGGATCGTAGTTGTAGCCGTAGCGGTTGGACATCTCAACCCAGTTGTCGGGTCGCTCGGCGAGCAGGTCGTAGTTGCCGGTGCCGGCCTGGTTGTCGGCCACCTTCATGAGCCAGCCGCAGTAGGCCATGGCCGCGTTCAGCCGCTCGGAGGTGGTGCTCAGATCGCTGGTGGCGTTCTTGAAGCTGGTTTTGTCGCCGGCGGTCATCTCGTCGATGGCGTCGAGCGAGTCAAAGCCGTTGGAGAAAAATCTGGTGGCGCCGTCCAGGGCGATGGCGCCCTGGGAGAACTCGGTGATGGCCGGGGCCACCATCTTCTCGGAGGTGCTGATGCGGAGCATGACCTCGTTGATGGTGCCGGTGGCGTCATCCACATAGGAGGCGGTCTGCTCTGCCACGTATCTGGCATGCTCGGTGGCGCTGGAGGCGGAGGCCGCGATCTGGCCGATGGTGGCGCTGATGGCGGAGGCCGCGGCGCCGGTGTGGTTCAGAAGGGTGTCCACCCCGCCGTGCAGGGTGTTCAGATCGGCCTCCAGCTTGGCTGCGCTGCCGGAGCCCAGGTCGATGGTGATGTAGGGCTCCATCTGCCCGGCGATGCCGCCGACATCCTTGCGTCCGCTGACTTCGCCCCAGTTGGTGCAGCCGGAGACCAGACCGCTCTGGCGACCCACTACGCCGCCCACGTTGAAGCCCACGTGCTCATAACCCACGCTGCCCCAGTTGGTGCAGCCGATGACCACGCCGGAGCTGAAGCCCGCGATGCCGCCCACGTCGGTGGCGGTGTGGACCTCGCCCTCCTCGTCGGTGAGGGCCTCGATGTCCACCTCGGAGACCGTGGCCCCCTCATCGGTGGAGAGGTTCACGCCGGCGGTGTTGGAGCAGTAGGAGATGGTGCCCAGGTTCTGGCCCACGATGCCGCCCACGTAGTGGTCGCCGGAGGCGTAGCCCTCGGTCTTGCAGTTGTAGATCATGCCGGTGGGCTCGTTGGTACCGGCGATGCCGCCCACGTTATAGGAGCCGTTGACGGTGCCGGAGAAGCTGCAGCCGCTGACGGTGCCCAGGTTGGTGCCCACGATGGCGCCGATCTCACTCATGCCGCCGGAGGGGTTCAGGTTGCCCGTGACCGTCAGATCCTTGACGGTGCCGCCCTCCTGCACATAGCGGAACAGGCCCATATGGCTGGCGTCACCCTCCAGGCTCAGGCCGGAGATGGTGTGGCCCTGGCCGTCGAACACGCCGCCGAAGGTGGGGATGGGCGTGAAGTCCGCGCCGCTGAGATTCAGATCGTTTTCCAGATAAACGGTCTTGTCTCTGGAGTAAGCGTCGTAGCTGCAGCTCTCGCTGAGCTGCTGGAGCTCCTCCACGGAGGTGATGCGGATCGTGTTCTGCTCCGCCAGTGTGGAGCCTGCGCCCATGAGGAAGCACAGCACCACGGCAAGGCCGATGGCAAGCAGTCTGCGTCTGTTTCGTTTCATTGCTCTTCTCCTCCCCCGATTCCGTCGGAAATGGACTCGTAGTCGGGTTGGTTGATTTGTTCGCTGTTGGGCTGCTCGGCCGCCATCTCCACCTTGCCGATGTCGATGGAGGCGCTGACAGTGCCGTTGACGAAGCCCCGCACCTCCGCGTCCACGAAGCCGTTGATGTAGCCTCTCACGTGGCCGTTGATGCGCATGGCCCCCTGCAGGCTCTGGAGCTGGGTGGGTCTGCCGATGTTGAAGGACGTTTTCTCCACGATGCTGTCGCCCAGCAGGAGCAGCTGCGGCAGCACGCCCATGACCAGGATCATGCTCAAAATGGTTCCGCGCCCCAGGCACACGAGATCAGCGTTCCGCGGCCGAGGCAGATGCCGATGGAGGCCACGGTGTTCTCGGAGCTCAGAAGTCCGATGGCGACGCCGGCGGCGGCCAGGATCGTGCCGGATGTGACCACCGTGGGGAACGAGACGTTCAGCGCCTCGATCATGGCGTCCTTGTAGTTCATCTGCTCCTTGAACTGCAGGTACCGGCTGGAGATCACGATGGCGTAGTCGATGTTGGCGCCCATCATGATGGCGCTGACGATGAGGTACGCCAGGAAATACAGATTGGATTTCATCACCGTCGGCACCGCGAAGTTGATCCAGATGCTGCCCTGGATGACCAGAATCAGCAGCAGCGGCAGCGCCGCGCTCTTGAAGGTCAGCAGCAGGATCACGATCACGAAGACCAGGGTCAGGACGCTGATCAGCAGGTTATCCTCTCCGAAGGCGGAGGAGAAGTCCCGGTCCTTGGCGGTCTCGCCGACGAAGTAGGATTCGGTGTAATACTTCCCGAGAACGCCCTTGATGACCATGAGGTAATCGTAGGTCTCCTCGCTCTCTACCGGGAGATTCAGGTGCAGGAGCATTCTGGAGTAGTCCGGGGTGTGGAGCTGGCACTCGCCGTCGATGAGCTCGTCATACAGCTCCGTGAGATCCGCCATCATGTCCGGGTCGATCCGGGACTGGTAGGCGTCTCTCTGGTCGTAGATGAACTTGATCATCTCGATCAGCGGGATTTTGGAATTGTCGATGTTGGTCACGTCGATCAGCTGTCCCACGGCCTGGGCCAGGCTGTCGTTCTGGGTGCTGTAGGCCATGTAGAGGGCGCGGGTGACGCCGATGTCCAGATCGGTGAGATCGGAGAACTCTCTGGGCGTCAGACCGGAGGTGACCATGTAGCCGTCTCGGGCCTCGGTGCCGGAAAGGGCGATGATCTCGTCGATGCCCTCCAGCTCGCTGAGGTCGGCGTAGAGCTTTTCCTCGGTCTCATAGTCCTTGAAGGGCAGGATCAGCGCCACTTCGTTGAGCTCGCCGAAGGTCTCGTTGATCTTCTTTTCCGCCAGCTTGTATTCGTTTTGCTTCATGGTGTCCAGGGTGCTGTAGCCGAACACATAGGGGCAGTGGTTTGCCAGGATCGCCGCCGCGATGACCACCACCAGGAAGATCGGCGGCACCACGTAGCGGCTCTTCACCGTGAAGCGTCCCCAGCCGCTGATCTTCGGCAGGAAGCTCTTGTGGTGGGTTTTATCGATCAAGGGGCTTGCCAGAAGCAGCAGCGCCGGCATCAGCAGGAACACCGACAGCATACTGAAGATGATGGCCTTGATCAGCACCAGGCTCATGTCCTGGCCAATCTTGATCTTCATGAAGGCCAGGGCCAGCAGACCGGAAATGGTGGTCAGGCTGGAGGAGAAAATCTCCGGAATCGCCATGCTCAGGGCCTTGACCACGGCCTCCTTGGGCTCCAGATGCTCCCGCTGCTCGGTGTAGTGGTGGCAGAGGATGATGGCGTAGTCGATGGCCAGACCCAGCTGCAGCACCGCGGCGATGGAGTTGGTGATGAAGGAGATCTCACCGAACCAGAAGTTGGTGCCCTTATTGATCCACACGGCCACGCCGAAGACGATCAGCAGCACCGGAACCTCCGCGAAGGTCCGGCTGGTCAGCAGCAGCACCACGATGATGATGGCCACCAGGATCACCAGCACCATCTGCATCTCCTTTTCCAGGATGATGCCCGTGGGGTTGCCCACCTCGGTGTAGATGTAAGTGTCGTAATCCTTCAGGGCCTCCCGGACGTTCTCCACGCCCTGAATGGCGACGTCGTCCAGCTTCTCCCCTTCAAAGACCACCTCGAAGAGAGCGGCGGCGTCCCGGAAGTGCTGGGGATCGTTGGAGATCTCCACGGTCTTGACGCCGTCCACGTCCCGGAGCATGTCGGCCAGCTGTTCGGCCTTGTCGTAGGTGATGTTCGACACCATCACCCGGGCGCTGCCGTAGGTGACGAACTCCCGATCCATGATGGCAAGACCCTGTCTCGTCTCGGAGTCGTCCGGCAGGTAGTCCGTCAGGTCCTCGTTGACCCGGACGCCCGCGGAGGTGAAGATTGACATAATACACAGGGCGGCGAAGATCACCAGGAACAGGTATCGTTTGTCCACAATGAACCCGGCGAGCCGCTCCATGAACGTTTTACGCTGCATAAATAGCCCTCTTTTGTCCCCTCATGTAAGACGTCAAATATGACGCCAAATCGGCCACCGGTGTTCCCCACCGTGACCTGCAGAATAATTACAAATCGATTACAATCGTCAAACGCTTGAAATTCCTTATGTTTTTCATCGGAAGTGTATCAAAATGTTAACATAAAGATTAAAAAACGTCTCAATACACTATACGATATTATGCTCTTATTGTCAACCTTTTCTGACGGTTTTTTCCGGAAAAATACACGCTAATGAACAGAAGGCCAATTATTCATCCTTCTGTTTTGAAGATTTCCTCCACCCTGCGGACATAGGCCGGCAGCGCCCCCTCGAAGTCCACGCCGAAGCGTCTGGGAGTGTCGTGGTGGAGACTGCGCTCGATGCTGTCGTCGGTGAGCAGCGTGGCGGTTGTGAGGGCCTGGGGAACCGTGGCGCCGCGCACCAGCAGCGCCGCCAGAGAAGAGGCCAGAATGTCGCCGGTGCCGTAGAAGAGCCCCGCTCTGGCCGGGCGCATGCAGCGGCAGATCTCCCCGGTTTTCACGTCGTAGGCCAGGTTGCCGATCTCCCCGGACTCCGTGCGGACGCCGGTGATGACGATGGTCTTCGGCCCCAGATCCGCCAGCCGCCGAAACAGGGTCCGGAGATAGACCTCCCCGTGGGAGTCGTGCTGGTAGTCCATGCCCGCCAGCAGGGCCGCCTCGGTGATGTTGGGGGTGATCACGTGGGCGTGGGCGATGAGTCTGCGGAACGCCTGGCACATCCGGTCGTCTAAATTGGAGTAATACCGCCCGTTGTCCGCCATGACCGGGTCCACGATCACCAGGGTCTCGTCGTTGGCCAGCAGCTCCAGCACCCGGAGCACGGTCTCCGCCTGGCTGGGGGTGGCGAGATAGCCGGTGTAGATCCCGTCGAAGGTCGCCCCGGTGCTCTGCCAGTGTCTTGCCATGGGCAGCATGTCGTCCGCAAGATCCCGCAGGGTCCAGCCGGTAAATTCGCCGGTATGGGTGCTGAGCACCGCCGTGGGGATGCAGGCGCACTCCACCCCGGTGGCGGAGATCACCGGCAGCGCCACCGTCAGGGAGCACTTGCCCAGTCCCGACAGATCGTGGATGGCCGCGATCCGCTTCAAGGGCGGATAAAAGGTATCATTCATAGGGGATCCTTTCATGGTAAGCGCTGAATGAATCGAAATGCACAGATTGCCGAGCAGTTTTTTTGTCTGATAACGTCGAAAAATCGCAGGAATACTTTGTGTATTTCAAGATTGAGAGACAAAATCAGACGGAAAAGATGCCGGCAAGATGGGTACGGCGATTTGTTCAGCGTTTACCTAAAACAGAATACATGCGGCCCTCAGGAATCACGAAGGCCGCATGTGCGTGCGCGTTCAGCGCTCAGTCCAGCTGGCGGAGCTCTGTGTCGATCTCGTCGAGCTGCTCCGCCGACAGACCCGACTGCGCAAAGGCCGCCACACAGCGCAGCGACATGAAGCGCGTCATCTGCAGCGCCGGGTTCTTGAGGATCTTGGGAAAGTGCTTCTCCAGCACCTCCACCGCCTCGGGCGCGGCCAAAAGGGTCTGCATCTGGTTCTCTGCCGAATATCTCATGGTTGTATCCTCCCCGCTGCCCACAGCAGCGCATAACAATACATTTGATATTATACCGCAAACCCGGGTTTCTGTCAAATTTCCCCGCCCCGGTGGAGAGACAAATTTTAGTTTATCGGGATGGTGGATTCCACTTTAAAGGCTTCTCCTTGAGGAGAAGCTGTCGAGCGAAGCGAGACTGATGAGGTGGCCAAGTTTCGGCAACAGCACAAGTTTTCCACCTCATCCGTCACGGCTAGTTCCCGCCGTGCCACCTTCCCCTCAAGGGGAAGGCTTTCGCCCTCATCTACTGCCCTGCTAAACTCCAATTTCCCGCATCACACAAAAAACCAGACACGCCGCGAGTTCAGCGTGCCTGGTTGAAATAGTTCGTTTATGAGACGTAGAGCGTGGCGGCCTTGGAGGTGCGGATGCGGGTGCCGTCGCTGGTCACGACGCAGCGGTACTCATAGCCGTTGCGGTTGACGCCGTTGGACTCACCGTCCACGATCAGGAGGTCGCTGTTATAGCCGCTGGTTTTCGCAGAGCAGTTTTTCCAGATCACGCTGCCGGGCTTCTTGTACTGCCACTGATAGGTCAGCTCCTTGCCGGTGGCAGTCACCTGGAACCGCGCGGACTCACTGGATTTGATCACGGCGAACTGCGGATCGCTTGTGATCTTGAAGGGAATAACCGTGAGCTTTGCGGAACTGCTGGTGACGGTTGCGCCGCCGCAGGTCACTTTGCAGCGGTAGAGATACCCGTCGCGCCCCTCGGTGCCCACAATCACCAGCACGTCGGAGGTGGAGCCCACGGAGGTGACGCAGTTTTTCCAGACGCCGGTGGCCGGATTCTTGTACTGCCACTGATACTTGACATCCGCGCCCGTGGCCATGACATTGAAGGCCGCCAGCTCGCCCTCGTAGACCGTCACGCTCTTGGGCTGATAGGTCACCTTGACCACGGACAGGGTCGCGGGCTCGGAGATCACGCACTCCTTGCTGTCCATGACCTTGCAGCGGTACTGGTATCCGTCGCGGAAGGTCTTGCCCGTGGCGCCCTGCACCGTCAGCGTGGGGGTGTTGTAGCCGACGGTGGCGGCAGAGCAGTCCTTCCACTTCCCTGTCGGCGTCTTGTACTGCCACTGGTAGGTCAGGCCGCTGCCCAGAGCGGAGACGGTAAACTGCGCAGATTTGGTGGAAGTAGTCGCCGCGTCCTCGGGCTGCGCGGTGATGTAGACGCTGCCCGTGCAGTTGTAGTGGATGGTGGCGTTTTCAAAAGGCTCATTGTGATCCTCAATACGAATATTCAACTGATCTTGATCGCCGCTATAGTAGACGTCTGAAAGACTGGCGCAGCCTTCAAATGCACTTCGATTAATGACACGTACACTTTCCGGGATCATGATGTTCTCAAGGCTGATACAGTTATAGAACGAATACTCGCCGATATATACGACGCCGTCCTTTATCGTTACATTCGTAAGGCCGCTGCACTCGGCAAACGTTCCTTCTATTGAAGTAATTCCGCCCGGGATTGTTACACTTTTAAGGTTGGTGCAACCAGAGAACACAGATTCTCCCATTTCGGTGACACTCGCCGGGATCTCAATATTGGTCAGGCTGGTGCAGTCGTAGAACGCATCGTTTCCAATACTGGTGACGCCATTCGGAATCTCCACGCTGGTGAGGCTGGTGCAGCTATCAAATGCAGCGAAGCCGATACTGGTGACGCTGTCCGGGATCGTCACGCTGGTTAGGCTTATGCAGGAAAAGAAAGCATAGCCTCCAATACTGGTAACGCTCTTTGGGATGATCACACTGGGCAGGCTGCTGCAGTGGTCAAATGCACCTTCTCCGATACTGGTGACGGTGTCTGGAATACTAACACTCGCAAGTTTTTCACAGCACCAGAACGCATAATTGCCGATGCTGGTAATATTTGATCCATAATCCGTGACGCCCGGTCTGGGGTCGCCGTCCTCCCAATAATTGCTCGTATTGGAAATGCCGAAATGCAGATGCGGGCCGGTGGCCTGACCGGTCATGCCGACGCGCCCGATCTCCTGTCCGCGCTCCACACGGGCTCCCACATACACGGAATCCGGAATGCTGCCGCCCTGCATGTGCGCATACTGATAGGTCTTCCCATCATCGCCGGAGATGACCAGTCCGGTGCCGAAGCCGTTGCAGTCTGTTTTCTCCTGATCCAGAGGATGTGTCTGTTCACAGGTAAACTTATGCGTGACCGTTCCGCCCATGGCGGCAACCACTGTGGCGCCGTCAATTCCGTTGCGCCCCTCGTCACGAATGTCGATTCCGTTCTTATACTGTTTGCCGTTTACCAGCGCACCGTGCAAGCCGCGCTCTTCGTTCCATTCCGTATGCCCCGGCACCGGCCACATCGGCCCAGAAGCCTCAAACACAACGGAGGTAATGGAATCCCGATAATTGTAGTATGGCGTCGGTTCATAGTAGACATGATTCTTCATCTCTCCCTCGCCGCGGATGGTCAGAACGCCGTCGTCCGTAAGCGTCCAGGTGAGATTATCCCCCTGCGCGCCGCATTCGCCGCTCGCCACAATCTCCGCCGCACTGGCGGTGATGGCCAGCAGTGAAATCGCCAGAATCAGCATCAGCGCGAGCCCCAAAAGCTTTTTCTTCATGTTGGTTCCTCCTTTTCGCAATGTAAAGAAACGAACTATGTTCTCAGTTTACCATCGGCCCATAGAAATAGCAAGCGGAGATTGAGCACCACGATTTCAAATACCAGTTTAACGGTCTGTTGGATTCTGCGACAAACTAAAATAGAATGTCATTGCGAACCAGTGACCGACGTCACCTGGTGTGGCAATCCGCATCCCCCGGCGGCGGAGTATAGACTGGCAGAACATTGAGAAAGAACTTGAGAAAGAACGAATTCGCCTAATACGCTGCTATGATTCAATCTGCACCGCAAGAGAACGGATTGCCACACCAGTGTGCGCACTGGTTCGCAATGACACTCTTTGAGTCTGGTGCAAAGAACAACTCGATAAACTCCCAATTTGTCTCCAAAGGGCAATGCGCTTGCTCCCGCCGCTTTACTTTCCGCTCCGATTGTGGTAAAGTCTGGTTCAGGAGGCGCGATATGAAGAAAATTCTCTCCCTCTTTGACGCAAAGCTCCTGCGGTTTCTGATCGTGGGCGTCATCAACACGCTGGTGGGCATGGCCATCATGTTCGGCCTGTACAATCTGGCGGGCTGCTCCTACTGGGTCTCCTCCGCCGCCAACTACATCCTCACCAGCATCCTGAGCTTCTTTCTGAACAAGTATTTTACCTTCAAAAACAAGGAACAGAGCCTGTCGCAGGTACTGCGGTTTGTGATCAACATTGCAATTTGCTATCTAGTGGCCTACGGCATCGCAAAGCCCCTCTGCCTCCGGCTCATGGCCAACGCCTCCGTCAGTCTCCGGGACAACGTGTCCATGCTGGTGGGGATGGTGCTCTTCACCGGACTGAATTACCTGGGGCAGCGGCTGTTCGCCTTCCGGGAAAACAAGGAGGACGCAGAATGAAACGTTTTCAAAGCTACATCGCCCTTGCGCTGATCGCCGTGATGCTGCTGGCCGGCTGCGGAAAGAACGCCGCCCCCGCCGGAAGTGAAACCGCTCCGTCCGAGACGGCGCAGACCGCGAAAAAAGACAACAAGAAGGATCAGAAGAAGGACGACAGCGCCAAGGAGAGCCCCGTCCCCACCGACAGCGCCGTTGCCGCCACCCCCACCCCGGACCCCGTCCAGGCGGCCACCGACATTCAGAACGGCGAGGACGGCGACTGGCAGGACGTGGAGACCGCCCAGGAGGACGTCATGGAGAATCTGGCAGTGAGCCCCACCGGAAACTGGAACGATGCCAGCACCGGCGCCGCCATGGTGATCGACGGCGCGGGCAACGCCTCCATCCTCTGGAGCCAGGGGGACGGCTCCACCTACGTCTGGCAGTTCACCATCACCCAGGACGCCGACGGCTCCATCCACTACAAGGACTGCGTCAAGCTGATCCAGTCCGGCAACCAGCCCCCGAAGGTGCTCTACCAGAACGGCACCGGCAGTCTCACCATCAAGGGCGGCAGTCTCTACTGGCAGGACGACATTGAGGACATCGGCGCCGGATGCGTCTTCCAGAAAGAGAGCTGAATTTCATACATAGAGAAACCTCCATGGATCGCTCCATGGAGGTTTGTTGTTGGGTTGGTTTTACTTCACCGTCAGGGTGGCGGCGTTGGTGGTCAGGGTCTGCGTGCCGCTGGTGACGATGCAGCGATACTGGTAGCCGTTGCGTCCCGCGGTGGCGGAGACCTTCAGGGTCGCGGTGTTGTAGCCCGCGGTTTTGGCAGAGCAGTTCTTCCAGTTGCCCGTGGCCGGGTTCTTGTATTGCCACTGGTAGGTCAAATTGCTGCCGGTAGCCGCGACCTTGAACTTCGCGGTGGTTCCTGCCGCAGCGGTCACGCCGGTGGGCTGAGTCTTGATAGCGAAGACCGTCAGCGTTGCAGCGGCGGAGGTCAAGGTGTTGCCGTTGGCGTCCGTGATCAAGCAGCGATACTGATAGCCGTTCCGGTTGGTGGTCCCGCTGACGCCCTGAACCGTCAGGGTCGCAGTATTATAGCCTTTGGTGGCGCTGGAGCAGTTCTTCCAGCTTCCGCCGGGTTTCAGGTACTGCCACTGGTACGTCAGGCCGGAGCCGGTGGCGGAAACCTTGAAGCTGGCGGTGCCGGTGTTGACGGCGGTGGCGGCCTTGGGCTGGGTCTTGATGGCAAAGACCGTCAGCTTCGCCGCATTGCTGGTCAGCTGATTGCCGCTGGCGTCCGTCACAATGCAGCGGTACTGATAACCGTTGCGGTTGGTGCTGCCGCTGACACCTGCCACCGTCAAAGTTGCGGTATTGTAACCCTTTGTGGCGCTGGAGCAGTTCTTCCATGCACCGGTGGAGGGATTCATGTACTGCCACTGGTAGGTGAGACCGGTGCCGGTAGCGGAAACCTTGAAGCTGGCGGTGCCGGTGTTGACGGCGGTGGCGGCCTTGGGCTGGGTCTTGATGGCAAAGACCGTCAGCTTCGCCGCATTGCTGGTCAGCTGATTGCCGCTGGCGTCCGTCACAATGCAGCGGTACTGATAACCGTTGCGGTTGGTGCTGCCGCTGACACCTGCCACCGTCAAAGTTGCGGTATTGTAACCCTTTGTGGCGCTGGAGCAGTTCTTCCATGCACCGGTGGAGGGATTCATGTACTGCCACTGGTAGGTGAGACCGGTGCCGGTAGCGGTCACTTTGAAGGTGCC
>CAMHPQ010000020.1 GCA_946187035.1 uncultured Clostridia bacterium
GGCGGCGGCAGCTCCATCGACACGGCGAAGTTCGCCGCGGCCATCGCCCTGGGCGATGGCGAAGCCCTGGAGTACTACCGGGGAGAGAAGCCCTTCCCCTCCGAGCGGCTGACCATCATCGCCGTTCCCACCACTGCCGGCACCGGCAGCGAGGTGACGCAGGTCTCCGTCATCAGCCACGACACGGAAAAGCGCACCATCAACAACCCCGTCTTCATGCCCAAGGTGGCCATCATGGACCCGGTGCTCAGCAGCACGGTTCCGCCCCGCACCACCATGAACACCGGTCTGGACGCCATGGCCCACGCTCTGGAGGGCTACTGGAGCAAGAACCACCAGCCCATCTCCGATCTGATGGCCATCGAGGCGGTCCGCATGATCCTGGCCAATCTGGAAACGGCCTACACCGACGGCTCCAACATGGAGGCCCGCGCCAACATGGCCTACGCCTCCCTGCTGGGTGGCCTGAGCTTTGCCCTGCCCAAGACCGCAGCCTGCCACGCCTGCAGCTATCCGCTGAGCGAGGACTATCATCTGCCCCACGGCGAGGCCTGCGCCTTCACTCTGGACAGCTTCGTGCGCATCAACGCCGACGAGCGGCTGGAGCTGCTCTGCCGCCGGGTCGGACTTTCCGGCACCGAGGAGCTGGCCCAGAAGATCGCCCATCTCAAGGAGCTGGCGGGTCTCCGCAGCCGCCTGAGCGATCTGGGCCAGGTGGATCTGGACAAGCTGGCCCACGACTGCGCGGTACACGGTCTCATGGCCAACAACCCCGTGAAAATGGACGAAGCCGCGCTGCGCGAGATGTTTGAAAAGCTCGCGTAACGCCCCAAAACAAAACCTAAGATCCCCACTCCTTCGGGGGTGGGGATCTTTTGCAAGCCGAAATCTAAAGGACAGACAGCCATGAAGGAAAATCTGAAATATACGCTGATGGTGGCCGGGATGGTCATCTCCTGGTCAATTTATTACGCGGTCAGCAAGATCGTGGTGGACGCCACCGGCTCCCCTCTGCTGGCGGGCTTTCTGCTGCGCACGGCGGCGCTGGTGTTTTTGACCATCCAGCTGCTGGCGGACCAGAATTTCAGCCGTCTGTTTCACCAGGGAAAGGCCGTGCTGATCCTGATCGTCATCGGTGTGTTCGGCTTTCTGCTGGATCTGTTCGCCAATCTGGGCTATGCCGGCGGCTCTCTGAGCACGGGCACCGCGCTGCTGAAGACGGATGTGCTCATGGTGAACCTGGCCACGGTCATCATCTACCACAAGAAGCTGTACATCTCCGACTGGCTGGGCACCCTGATCATGCTCTTCGGCGTGCTGCTGGTGCTGGGCGTGGACTTCGGCGGCATGACCCTGCACACGACGGATCTCTACTTCCTGCTGTCCGCCGCCTGCGTAAGCGCAAACGCCTTTATCATCAAGGCCGCCCAGGAGAAGTATCACGAGGATGCGGATATGATCTCCTATTACAATAACGCGGTGGTGCTGATCCTCTTTGCAGGCAGCGCGGCCTTCGTCGGGGACTTCCACCTTCCGGCCACCCTGGGCAAGGGCTTCTGGGCCCTGGTGGTGCTGGGCGGTCTGGCCCAGACAGGCATCTATTTCTTCTATTATCGGAACCTGAAGCACTTTGAGGTCTGGCTGGTCAAGCTGTACCTGCTGCTGATGCCGGTGCTCAGCTGCTTCATCGGCGTGTTCTTCCTGAACGAGGAGCTGAGCACGAAGAAGCTGCTGGGAATCCTGATCGTTCTGGCCGGCGCGGCAGTGATTCTCCAGCGGGGCAGAATCAACCACCACAAGCAGATGAATCGATAACAAACCGGGAATCGGTTTTCGGATAGAAAGGCGAAGCGGAAAAGGAGCGAGTATGTCCTACAAGGGCGACAACCTGATGAGCGTCAAGCGCACCAACCGGAGCGTTGCGCTCCGTGCGCTGCACGAAAAAGGCGCCATGTCGCGCAAGCGGCTGGCGGAAAATATGAATCTGACCCCCGGAGCGATCACGAAGATTGTCGCCGAGATGATCAGCGACGGCCTGCTCTCCGAGGGAGAGGCCCTCACCAGCGGCAACGCGGGACGGCGAGAGATCCTGATCGACATCAACGCGAAAAAGGCCTGCGGGCTGGGCATTCTGATCAATCTGCAGCAGGCCATCCTGTCCGGCGCATGGCTGGACGGCAGCGTGATCTTCTCCCAGGACGTCCCGCTGGAGTCGGACGCCCCCTCCGAGGAGACGGCGAAGCAGCTTTCTCAGCGGCTGTTTGAACTGCTGGAGGAAAACGGCATCCCGCGGGAGAAGGTGATCGGGCTGGGCATCGCGGTGCGCGGCATCACCTCCGCAGACGGACGCACCGTGCGCAACTCCTTCGGCGCTCTGGCAGAGACGGATTATCCGCTGTGCCGGCTGTTCGAGGAGCTGACCGGCTTTCACTGCGTGATGGAGAACAACGTGCGCTCCCTGCTGGCGGCGCAGATGTTCCTCTCCAGAGACGAAAACGAGGGCTCCCAGTTCTTCCTGCGCTGCGGCCACGGCATCGGCGCGGCCCTTTCCATCGACGGAAAGATCTGGCACGGGGTCACGGCCCAGTGCGCGGAGATCGGCCACATTCCCATCATCCGCCGGGGCGGCAAGCCCTGCCACTGCGGCAAAAGCGGCTGTCTGGAGACCATCGCCTCCCCGGGCGCCATGCAGGACGAGGCCCTCTCCGCGCTCTCTGCGGAGAAAACGCCGCTGCTCTGGCAGACATTTCAGGATCGGAACCCGGAGGATCTGCGCGTGTTCGACGTGCTCACCGCCGCCAGCAACGGGGACGCGGGCGCATCGGCCATCGTGGACCAGGCAATTCAGGCCCTGGGCAGCGCCATCAAGGCGCTGATCTATCTGGTGGACCCGGGCAAGATCATCCTTTACGGCAGCCTGTTTGAGGATCCCTATTACCTCTTCCGGCTCAGCAGTGAACTGCAGGAGGGTGTGGACATGCGGCACGACGTCGTGATCGAGAAAAGCCGCTACAACCTCCAGCTGGAGGACAAGGCCGCGTGCCTGCTGGCGGTACAAGACTTTATGGACAACGGAGGAATACAGGAATGAACGAAGTTTTGACCATGCTCCGCGAAAAGAACCCGGAGCTTCCGCTTTTCAGCGTGCTGGATCCGGAATTTCGCCGCTATGGCCGGGTACTCAGCGCGGACACCGCCCAGCTGGCCCAGGCGCTGGCTGCCACGCCGATTCCGAAGGAGGGCAACCGCTATGTGGCCTCCCTGCCCGGGCTGGAGGCGGTGGACCTCATGCCCGATCTGCAGCGCATTGCCTTTGGCGAGATGCCGATTCAGGCCGGCTACTGCAACGGCAACGGCTTCAAGCTCAACGCCCTGGAGTATCACAAATGCAGCGAGATCAACTTCACCACCACCGGGCTGGTGCTCCTGCTTGCGCTGCCGGAGCAGCTGGAGGACGGACGGCTGAACAGCGCCGACGTGGTGGGGTTCTACCTGCCGGAGAACGTGCTGGTGGAGATCTTCCCCATGGTGCTGCATTTCGCCCCCTGCCGGATTCAAGAGACCGGCTTCCGCTGCCTGGTGGTGCTGGAGCAGGGCACCAACGCCGCCCTGCCCTCCGTGAACACTGCGGCCCCCGGAGAGGAGAAGCTGCTCTGGATGCGCAACAAATGGATGACCTGTCACCCGGACTCCCCCCAGAAGGAGAAGGGCGCTTTCGTGGGCATCTACGGAGAGAACCTGACCCTGAAGCTCTGAGTATTGGAATCCGGATACCCGACAGGATCCGCTTTCTTCTGCATTCCGACAAAAAAAGACACGCCGCTGAGCGGCGTGTCTTTTTTGGTTTTTGGGTTTGAATTACTTGATCTGGCCCTGATCCACGACGGTGACATGGTCGCCGGCGAAGTCAGCAGCGGTCTTGGTGATGTCGTTGGAGACGGTAACCTCACCGGAGAACATGGCGGCGACCAGCGCAGCGTAGTCAGCCTCGGAGAAGTCATCGCTCCACTGGGTGCTGGCGGGCAGGCCAACGTAGTTCAGGTTGGCGTCCTCACCGGAGACGAGACCCAGGGTCTCGATCTGGCCGGCGTAGTTGTCCCAGTTGCCGGCGAGGATCTCGCTCAGCAGGGTGTTGACGGTGGCGGCAAGACCCTTCATGGCGGAGGTAACGGTCATGCCCTCGCCGTAATCGCCGTCGATGGTGCCGGCCTGGTCGACGTCAACGCCGATGACCTTGCCGTCAACCTTGGCAGCAGCCTCAGCAGCGGACTGATAGATGCCGCCGCCGCAGGCGAAGACGACCTCGGTGCCGGCCTGGTACCAGGTATCCATGGCAGCGGTGATGTCGCCGTCACCAAAGAACTGACCGCCGTAGACGTACTTCACTTCCACATCGGTGCCCAGCTCCTCAGCAGCAGCGTCAACGCCCTGCACGAAGCCGTAGCCGTAGCGGATAACAGCGGGAACCGCCATGCCGCCCAGGAAGCCCAGCTTGGTGTAGCCCATCTTGGCAGCGGCGTAGCCGGCCATGTAGCCGCACAGCTCTTCCTGGTAGACCGCGCAGTAGACATTGCTCATGTCCACATACTCGTCCAGGTTCCAGTTGGTGGGATCGTAGTCATACTCGCCGCCGGCAGCAGTCACGCCAGCCTCGAGCAGATCGCCCAGAGCCACGTCCAGGGCGACGAACTTCACGTCGGGATAGTTGGGAGCAGCCTCAACGATGGTGCCGGCGAAGGCATAGCCGGGCATCACGATGACGTTGTAGCCCTCGGCGACGGCCTGGTCGACCATCTCCACACGGGCAGCGGTGCTGTCGTCGGTGGGCTTGTAGTACTTGAAGTCAACGCTGTTGGACTCACAGAAGGCCTTGCAGGCCTCATAGGTGGTCTGGTTGAAGCTCTGGTCGGTGATGTCGCCGTAGTCGGTGATCATGGCAACATGGTAATCACCGGCGGCAGCAGCATCGGCGGGCTCTGCGTCGGCGGAGCCGGCGGGGGCGGGCGTCTCGCTGGAGCCGCAGGCGGCCAGCGCAAAGACCATCACCAGCGCGAGAAGCAGTGCGATGTACTTTTTCATGCGTGTTTCCTCCATTTAATAATTTTAGTGAATCCGGGAAATGTTTTCCGTCCCGGTCTGCGCATAGTATATCACAGACTGGGACGGATGTGCAAGACGGAATTATTACAAAAATATTAAATATTTGTGAAATCTATTGTCATTCAGCCCTCCGGCGCGCGCTCATATCCGGTGGTGACGGTACTGCCGTCGGATACGCAGACGACGGTGCCGTTTTGATCCGTGCGGAGAATCTCTACCCCGGCGTCCTCCAGACGGCTGAGGAGCCTGTCGTGGGGGTGTCCGTAATCGTTGCCCTCGCCGCAGCTGATGACGCAGGTGTCGGGCCCGGCGGCGCTGAGCAGCCGGTAGCCTGTGGAGTCCTCGCTGCCGTGGTGGCCCGCCTTGAGCACATTGCAGCCCACGTCGCAGCCCGCGTCCAGAAGAGCGGTCTCCTCGGCGTACTCCATGTCGCCGGTGAGCAGGAAGGCCGTGGCGCCGTAATCCACCCGGAGGACCAGGCTCATGTTGTTCACATTGTCGAGGCTCTCATAATCCCCTCTGGGCCCCAGCACCGTGACGGTGGCGTCCCCCAGCGTAAAGGTGTCGTCCGCTGCCGGAACGGTGATGTCCAGCTTCGCCTTGGCGGCGGCAGACGCGAAATTGCTGAAATATTCGTTGTCGCTCTCCGTCACCGGGCTGTAGGCCGTCTTGACCGGATAGTTCTGCACCACCTCGGCCAGGCCGCCGCAGTGGTCCCGGTGGGGATGGGTGGACACCAGATAGTCGATTTTCGCCACGCCCTGGGCGCGGAGATAGTCCACCACATCGTCCCCCGCGGTCTCGCTGCCGGCGTCCACCAGCATGGTCTGCTTGCCGCAGGTGAGCAGGATGCTGTCCCCCTCCCCCACGTCGATGAAGTGTACCGTGAGTCCGGTGCCGATGGCCGGCGAGGGGACGACGGTCTCGCTGTCCCGGAGCTTCTGATTGTTCAGATTCCACATGGTGCCCAGGATGCCGATGATCAGCGCCATGATAATGGCGGCAATGTGGCCCCGCCGGTTGCTCTGGTTCTGGTTTTCGTACATGAATCGTCACCCTGTAAAAATGATGGCAACATTTTCGCATATTTCCATCGAAAAAGCAAGGGAATCGCGGTTGATTTTCCAGCGCAAAACGAGTAGAATAATTTGGAATAGATTATATATGGAAGGGACTGGAAATTCCCCTTGGACAACGAGAAACAAACAACGCAGCAGCCCGGCAGACGCAAACGCAGGCTCGGATGGATCGCCACCGGGGCGGTGATCCTGGTTCTGGCGCTGCTGCTGGCAACCGCCCTGGTGGGGCAGCGGGAGACCATCTTCCCCCGCGTCACCGCCGAAGGCGTCCGTCTTGGCGGCATGACGGTGACTGAGGCCGCCGCCGCTCTGCGAGAGGCCGGCTGGGACGGCCCGGACCACACGATCCTCACGGCACAGCTGCCCGCCGAAAAGCAGATCTCTATCACCTCCGGCACCGCCGGCTGGGTGGTCTCCGCCGACGAGGCCGCCAAAAAGGCCTGGCAGTACGGCAGGACGCCGGATCACCCCTTCTCCAACTTCATCGCCTATGTGGCCTCGGCCATCACCGGGCTGGACATCGGCAGCCACATCGCCGACGCCCCGGACACGGAGGCCATCCGGCAGGCTGCGGACACCGCCGTGGAGCAGGTGAACAAGGCCCTGCTGGGCGCTTCGGTGGACGAGACCCCGGGGGCCCAGGCCGTCTGTCTCTACAAGGGCGGCGAGCTGCAGACCCTGGAGGCCGACGCGGTCTATGACAACCTGCTGTTCGCGCTGCAGCGGCACGAGAGCCAGCTGGATCTGGTGCCCGCCATCCCCGCGGACGCCCAGGCGGAGCAGCGGGACATGGCGGAGCTCCACTACTATCTCTGCGACGAGCCCCAGAACGCCTACTTTGACACCGCCACCCAGACCGTCATCAGCGGCAAGCCCGGGGTGGCCTTCGACGTGGACGAGGCCGAGCGCCTCTGGGATGCAGCCCAGATCGGCGATCTGATCCGGATTCCCGCCACCATCACGGAGCCTGCGCTCTTAAACGCGGACGAGACCGTGCTTTACGCCGATCTCTTGAGTCAGAAGAGCACCTCTCTGGGCGGCAGCAGCGCCAACCGGGTGGGGAACGTGTCGCTGGCGGCCTCCAGGATCGACAACGTGGTTTTGATGCCCGGCCAGAGCTTCAGCTATAACGACGTGGTGGGCCAGCGCACCATCGAGGCCGGCTTCCGGGAGGCGGGCGCCTACGCCGACGGCCGTGTGGTCCAGGAGGTGGGCGGCGGCATCTGCCAGGTGAGCTCCACCCTCTACTACTGCGCCCTCACCGCCAATCTTCAGATCGACCAGCGCACCAACCACTACTTCTCCGTGGGCTATATCGAGCCAGGCATGGACGCCACCGTCAGCTGGGGCGGCCCGGAGTTCGTGTTCACCAACAACCGCACCTTCCCCATCGTGATCCGCGCCAGAGTGGAAAACGGCGCCGTCACCGTGGAGATCTGGGGCACCAACGTGGACGGCTCCACCGTCAGCATGAGCTACGCCCAGAGCGGCATGTCCGTGGTGACATACCGCGGCGTCTATGACCGGGATGGCAACCTGATCTCCAAAAACGAAGAGGCCCGAAGCCTCTACCACACCCACGATTGAACATTCCGCGCTGCAGGTTTCTGCAGCGCGGTTTTAATTTTCAAATTCCAGTTTATCGGGATGTAAAAGCTATGCAGAATGAAGGATAGAACATAGCCTTCCCCTGGGGGAAGGGGGACCGCGCAAGCGGTGGATGAGGGTCGGGGAGCAGCAGGATCAGGGCAGCAGCTCAATAGAAATCACAATGGCTCTACCCTCATCCGTCACGGCTATTTCCCGCCGTGCCACCTTCAGCTAACGCATGGCTTCGCACACCCCAGGGGAAGGCTTCGCTCTCATCAACTGCTCACTAAACTCCCATTTTTCCGCCCGCCATAACACCATTCTGTGATTCATCAACCTACAATTTCCCGAAAGATGTATTTTACCGGCCTCCTTTTTTATTCTATAATAAGTAAAAATATGATTTCTTTCATATTTGGGGGGACATGAAACCCACGTTCTTTGAGAATGTGGGTTTCATGCAGTCTTGGCCATATTCCGCGCGGGGGGCGCGGGCAGGAAAGAAAAGGAGAATCCGAATGAAACAAACCGCAAAAAAGCTGTTTTGCCTGGTTCTGGCGGCGGTCATGGTCTTCGCCCTGGGCGTCACCGCCTTCGCCGCAACCGTAGACAACGCAAAGCACTATGACACCTATGCCTTCATCGGCGACAGCATCGCCGCGGGCCATTCCCTGCCGGAGTATGTGTCCGCAGCGGGCATCGGCGATGACATCCTCGTGAAGGACAGCTACGCTCAGATCGTGTCCGACGCGGTCACGGCGGATCGCACCATCTGCCTGTCCATGTCCGGTCTCAACACTGCCGCCCTGCGCTACCTGCTCCAGGATGACTATGAGATGGACGCCGTCACCCAGATGCTGATCCCCATGCTCACCAACGGCGCCTATGACGCCTCCACCTACGCAGACATGCGGGAGGAATACCGTACCGCTATCGCCGATACCGATCTGCTGACCATCGGCGTGGGCTCCAACGATCTGATGTACACCACCATGATCAGCCTGTTCAAGCTGGTAGGCGCCTATCCCTCCAACTACACCGAAAACCAGATCCTCGCCCTGTTGGAGCAGCAGAT
Organism: uncultured Clostridia bacterium; assembly: GCA_946187035.1. Taxonomy (GTDB): domain Bacteria; phylum Bacillota; class Clostridia; order Oscillospirales; family Oscillospiraceae; genus CAG-103. The sequence goes on from CAMHPQ010000020.1 coordinate 8,845, forward strand.
CGAGAAATGTGGCTCCGTCAGCAAGCTCTTCGAGCAGCTGGTGAGCACCCTGGTCTCTCTGGACAAGGCCGCCCAGATGCTGGAGGAAATGGCCAAGAGCCTGATGGACACCTATTCCGCCTTCAAGGAAAACTGGGACGCCATCATCCAGGAGGTCTATGCCCTGAATCCCGATGTGCAGATCGTGGTGGTTGGCCTGTATAACCCCATGCGGGACATGAAGCTCACCCACGACGGCAGCCTCTCCCTGGGCCACATCGCGGACCCCGTGATCGCCCAGTACAACCTCTACACCAGCACGCTGAGCCCCTATGCCAGACAGTATGCCTTTGCGCGCTGCTGGGACGCCGAGGTCTATGAGTGCTTCGCCCTGGAGGACGCGCTCGCCTTCAGCCAGGACTTCTTCGCCACCATCACCCAGTGCGTCCACCCAACCGTGGCGGGCCACAGGTACATGGCCGAGCAGATTCTCTCCGTGCTGCTCACTGAGCAGGAAATGTCCTTCTTCGATGTGCCCAAGGGCGCCTGGTTCTATGACGGCGTCTACTACGCCTGGGCCAATGGCCTGATGAACGGCGTGACCGAGCACCTGTTCGTCCCGGTGGAGATCGCCTCCAGAGCCCAGATCGCCACCGTCCTCTACCGCATGGCCGGTTCCCCGGATGTCAGCGGTCAGACCGAGCCCTTCGCCGACGTGGCCGACAGCTTCTGGGCACACGACGCCGTCGTCTGGGCTTACAATGAAGGCGTGGTCAACGGCATGGGCGACAATCTCTTCGCGCCGCTGGCTCCCGTGAGCAGAGCGCAGTTTGTGACCATGCTCTATCGCTATGCCGGCGCCCCGGACGTGACCGGCCAGAGCGCGCCATTCATCGACGCGGCCGACGCCCACTGGGCCCATGACGCCATCGTCTGGGCTTACAGCACCGGCGCCGTCAACGGCGTCACCGCCCACACCTTTGTGCCTGCCGGCGCTGTGACCCGCGCGCAGATCGCGGTGATTCTTGCCCGTTATCAGGGCGCGGATGCGTAATTCCATACCCCTTAAAAGTGGCGCCGCTTGAAAACGGCGCCATTTTTTGTGGAAATAATGGTTTTTCTGCTGTATAATGGCTTTAATCTTGAAAGGGAAGCGCCTGCCATGAACAAGTTTGACGAGAAGTATCAGCTCTACAACGACAAAATGATCGACGCCATGATCCGGCTGCTGCAGAAAAAATCCTTTGACGCCATCACGGTCACGGAGATCTGCCGCACCGCGGGGATCCAGCGCTCCACCTTTTACGCCCATTACAGCGACCCCTATGAGCTGCTGCAGGACATGGCAAATCAGGTGCTCAAGAGCTTCTGGGCCTATTGGGAATCCCACGCTGCCCGGGAACCGGAGCCGAAGATCAATCAGGAGAATCTGGAGATCTTCTTCGCCTACGTGCAGGAGCATCAGGAGCAGGCCAAGGCGCTTTTTCGGGAGCAGTCCACGGTGTTCTGGGAGCCGATCCTTCAATGGATCTCCGAACAGCTGAAGACCATCAGCCGGGATCAGGAGCACATCCGCTACGCCGCCATCTTCTATCTCTCCGGTGTGGTGAACGTAACCAACCGCTGGCTCTACACCGGCTGCAGAGAGAGCGTCGAATCCCTCTGTGACCTGATTTTCAGCTGTCTGCCCAACCAATAAACCGACAAAAAACCCACCCCGGTCGGGGTGGGTTTTTAGATTTGGATTTATTCAGAATCGTCGGAGATCACACCGTAGCCGCCCTTTTTGCGGCGATAGACCACCGAGATGGCGCCGTCGGACTCCTCGTCCCGGAAGACGAAGAACTCATGCTCCAGCAGGTTCATCTGGAGGATGGCCTCCTCCACGCTCATGGGCTTGATGCTGAAGTGCTTGCGGCGGACGACCTCGAACTCCTCGGGCTCCTCCGGCTCGATGACCGGAGCCGCGGCGATCTCGCGCTCCACGGCGCCCTCGCGCAGTCGCTTGGCCAGGCGGGTCTTGTTCTTGCGGATCTGCCGCTCGATGGTGGCAACGGCGGAATCTACGGAAGCGTACATGTCGCTGGTGATCTCACTGGCGCGGAAGAACGTGCCGTGGTTTTTCAGCGTCAGCTCCACCAGATAACGGCCGCGCTCCGTGCTGAAGGTGACAAAGGCCTCGCTCTCCTCCTTGAAGAAACGGTCCAGCTTGCCGGCCTTTTTCTCGGTATGGGCGCGCAGGTTTTCCGACGCCTCCATCTTTTTCTCCGTGAATGTGAACTTCATGCGGTTCAGCTCCTTTCTTAGGATCTGAATTCATTATAGCGCATCCGGTTGAAAAAGAAAAGCCTTTTTTGTGAAAATTCACCGCGAAAGCCGAAATGTATTCTGAGAATCAAGGTGATATTGTACAAACCAGAACTGCGCAGTCTTTGCGAAGCGGCCCGGAACCGCCGCGTTTTTCGCAGAGTTCCAAGGGGATTGTAAAGAAAAAATTTACGGTCTGTTTACACATCGACTACCGGTTGTTCATCATTTGTCGAAATGACGAACGCTTTCCGTTTTCAGGCATTTTTTTCTCCGTTTTCAAGGCCCGGAAACCCTTGACATTCCGGGCATTTTTCGGGATAATGTATGGTATATTCGATATTGTAGTTTTTATGGCAGTGTTCCAAATCTCAATTTTGGCGCTGCCGCAATTTTTCCGGGAGGTAATCGCCATGCACAAGGTCGGCGTAATTATGGGCAGCGACAGCGATCTGCCCATCGTCGAAAAAGCCATCCACACCCTGCAGGAGCTGGGTATCCCCACGGAGGTTCATGTCTTCTCGGCTCACAGAACGCCGGAGGAGTCCCGCGCCTTCGCTCTCGGTGCGCGCGAGGCGGGTTTTGGTGCCATTCTGTGCGCCGCCGGTAAGGCAGCCCATCTGGCCGGGGCCATTGCGGCCAACACCACCCTGCCGGTCATCGGCATTCCGATCAAATCTTCAACCTTAGACGGCATTGACGCTCTCCTGTCCACGGTCCAGATGCCCAGCGGCATCCCGGTTGCAACCGTGGCGATTGATGGAGCTGTCAATGCCGCTTTGCTTGCGGCTGAAATTCTGGCAGTCTCCGATCCGGAGCTGGCAGAGCGTCTGAACGCCCGCCGCAAGGCCGACACCGAAAAGACCCTTGAGAAAAACGCCGCCATCGAGGCCAAATACAACCACTGAATCTTATTTCCCCATTGTCATCCTGAGCGAACGAAGTGAGCCGAAGGATCTGTGGGACGCAGTGCGTGAATGAGATTCTTCGACTCCGCTGCGCTGCGCTCAGAATGACAGGGTTTCCGCTTTGCATCTCAGAAAGGAGCAACTATCATGAACAAAGGACAACAGCTTTACGAAGGAAAGGCCAAGAAGGTCTTCGCCACCGAGGACCCGGAGCTGGTCATCGTCTCCTACAAGGACGACGCCACCGCCTTCAACGGCCAGAAGAAGGGCACCATCGTGGGCAAAGGCGTGGTGAACAACAAAGTCACCAACTACCTCATGCAGCTGCTGGAGAAGGAAGGCGTCCCCACCCACTTCGTGGAGGAGCTCAATGACCGTGACACCGTCGTGAAGCACGTCTCCATCGTGCCGCTGGAGGTCATCATCCGCAACATCTCCGCCGGCTCCTTCGCCAAGCGCTTCGGCGTGGAGGAGGGCATCGTGTTCGACGAGCCCACCATCGAGTTCAGCTATAAAAACGACGATCTGGGCGATCCCCTGATGAACGCCTATCACGCCAGAGCCCTGAAGCTGGCCACCGATGAGGAGATCGAGACCATCAAGGCCATGGCCTTCAAGGTCAACGATGTTCTGAAGGCCTTCTTCAAGGCCGTGAACGTGGATCTGGTGGACTTTAAATTGGAGTTCGGTCGGCTTACCGACGGCACCATCGTTCTGGCCGACGAGATCAGCCCCGACACCTGCCGCTTCTGGGACAGCACCACCCACGAGAAGCTGGACAAGGACCGCTTCCGCAGAGATCTGGGCAACGTGGAGGACGCCTACTCCGAGATGATGCGCCGCATCCTCGGTTGAAGTCACAGGAAAGGAACAGCACGCATGAACGGACATATCCATGAGGAATGCGGTGTCTTCGGCGTTTTCGCGCCGGAGAGCACCGACGTTGCCGCTCTGACCTACTACGGCCTCTACGCCCTGCAGCACCGCGGGCAGGAGGGCTGCGGCATCGCCGTGAACGACGACGGCCTCATCACCTATCACAAGGACGTCGGTCTGGTGGCCGATGTGTTCACCCCCCAGGTGCTCCAGTCTCTGGGGCAGGGCAGCATCGCCGTTGGCCACACCCGCTACGGCACCTTCGGCACCAAGACCCGCTCCAACTGCCAGCCCATGGTGGTGAACCACATCAAGGGCCGCATGGCGCTGGCCCACAACGGCAACATCGTCAACGCCGCCGAGCTGCGCAACACCCTGGAGCTCCAGGGCAGCATCTTCCACACCACCACCGACACCGAGGTCATCAGCTATACCATCACCAAGGAGCGGCTGACCACCCCCAGCATCGAGGCGGCTGTCAGCTGCGCCATGTACAAGCTGGAGGGCGCCTACTCCCTGGTGCTCATGAGCCCCACCAAGCTCATCGCCGCCAGAGACCCCCACGGCTTCCACCCCCTCTGCTACGGCCAGACCGACGACGGCGTCTACATCATCGCCAGCGAGACCTGCGCCCTGGACTCCGTCCACGCCCACTTCGTGCGGGACATCGAGCCCGGCGAGATTCTGGTTTTCAGCCGCGACGGCATCCGCTCCATGCGGGAGCACTGCGAAACCAAGGAAAAGCGCCTGTGCGTGTTTGAACACATCTACTTCGCCCGCCCCGACTCCATTGTGGACGGCGTCAGCGTCCACGAGGCCCGCGTCCGCGCAGGCCGGTGTCTGGCAAAGCGGCATCCTGTGGAGGCCGACGTGGTCATCGGCGTGCCGGACTCCGGTCTGGACGCGGCCCTGGGTTACGCCCAGGAGAGCGGCATCCCCTACGAGGTGGGCTTCATTAAAAACAAGTACATCGGCCGCACCTTCATCGCCCCCGGCCAGAGCGCCCGCGAGAATCTGGTGCGCATCAAGCTAAACCCCGTCTCCGCCGTGGTTCGCGGCAAGCGCGTGGTCATGATCGACGACTCCATCGTCCGCGGCACCACCTCCGCCCGGATCGTAAAGCTTCTGAGAGAGGCCGGCGCCACCGAGGTGCACGTGCGCTCCAGCGCGCCCCCCTTCATGAACCCCTGCTACTACGGCGTGGACATCGACAGCCGGGAGCGGCTCATCGCCTGCCACCACACCATCCCGGAGATCGCGGAGATCATCGGCGCCGACTCCCTGGGCTATCTGCCTGTGGAGGACGCCGGCGAGCTGATGCAGGTCAAGTGCGGCGAGGGTTACTGCCACGCCTGCTTCGATGGGGAGTACCCCACCCGCGTGCCCGAAACCAACGACCGCAACCGCTTTGATTACAAGATCAGCGAGGGAAAGAACGTATGAACACCAACAGCTACAGCGATCATTACGCCGCCGCCGGCGTGGACATCACCGCAGGCTACAAGGCCGTGGAGCTGATGAAGCAGCACGTGGCCCGCACCGTCACCGAGGGCGTCCTCGGCGGCGTGGGCGGCTTCGGCGGTCTCTTCCAGCTGGATCTCACCGGCGTGCAGAAGCCGGTTCTGGTCTCCGGCACCGACGGCGTGGGCACCAAGCTCAAGCTGGCATTTAAAATGAACAAGCACGACACCGTGGGCATCGACTGCGTGGCCATGTGCGTCAACGACATCGTCTGCTGCGGCGCCAAGCCCCTGCTGTTCCTGGACTACATCGCCTGCGGCAAGAACGTGCCCGAGCGGATCGCGGACATCGTCTCCGGCGTGGCCGAGGGCTGCGTCCAGTCCGGCGCGGCGCTGATCGGCGGCGAGACTGCCGAGATGCCCGGCTTCTACCCGGTGGACGAATACGACCTGGCGGGCTTCTCCGTGGGCGTCGTGGACAAGGACAAGATCATTGACCGCAGCGAGGTGCGCCCCGGCGACGTGATCGTGGCCCTGCCCTCCAGCGGCGTGCACTCCAACGGCTTCTCCCTGGTGCGCCGGGTCTTCGACGTGGAAAACGCCGATCTCACCGCCCCGGTGGAGGCCCTGGGCGGCAAGAGCCTGGGCGAGACCCTGCTGACCCCCACCAAAATCTATGTAAAACCCATGCTGGCGCTGATGGAGGCTGTGAAGGTCAAGAGCATCGCCCACATCACCGGCGGCGGCTTCTATGAAAACATTCCGCGTGCCCTGCCCCAGGGCTGCACCGCGAAGATCGACCGCAGCGCCGTGAAGGTGCTCCCCATCTTCGATCTCATCGCCAAAACCGGCCAGATCCCGGAGCGTGAGATGTTCAACACCTTCAACATGGGCGTGGGCATGATCGCCGTGGTCTCCAAAGCCGACGCCGACAAGGCCGTGGAGACCCTGAAAGCCCATGGCGAGGACGCCTACCTCCTGGGCGAGATCGTCTCCGGCGACGAGGGCGTCATCCTGTGAAAAAGACCGCCATCGCCGTGTTCGTCTCCGGCGGCGGGACGAATCTGCAGGCGCTGATCGACGCCGCCGCAGCCGGGAAGCTGGAAAGCGGAGAGATCAAACTGGTTCTCGCCAGCAACCCCAAGGCCTACGCACTGGAGCGGGCCGCCAAAGCCAACATTCCCACCGCCGTGGTGACCCCGAAGGAGCCCGACGCCGAGGATAAGATCCAGTCGATCCTGGAGGCCCACGGCATTCAGATGATCGTCCTGGCAGGCTACATGAGCATCCTTTCGGAACACTTCACCAAGCGCTGGGAAAACCGCATCCTGAACGTCCACCCCTCCCTGATCCCCGCCTTCTGCGGGAAGGGGTTCTATGGGCTTCGGGTCCACGAGGCGGCCTTGGAGCGCGGCGTGAAAGTCACCGGCGCCACGGTGCATTTTGTCAACGAGATCCCCGACGGGGGCGAGATCATCCTCCAGAAAGCGGTGGAGATCCTCCCCGGCGACACCCCGGAAACCCTGCAAAAACGCGTCATGGAGCAGGCGGAGTGGAAGCTCCTCCCTGCCGCCGCCGAGCTGGTGGCAAAGCGCATTTTGGAAGAATCGTAACTCCCCGCGCCTCCCTCTGGGAGGGAGGTGGCACGGCGGATAATAGCCGTGACGGAGGGAGAGAGCCTTAACACTCTGGCTGCATTAAATATGCTCTGCCTTTGTCTCACATTCCCTCCCTCAGTCTCGCTGCGCTCGACAGCTCCCTCGCCGAGGGCGCCGAGACCGCTCGAACCAACATTCTTAATAATGAGGAAAATTGCTATGTGGAAAACGAATGATCTGGAAACCCTGCTGAGAGAAAACGACTACCCCGGTCGCGGCATCGTTCTGGGCCGCAGCGTGGACGGCAAAAACGCCGTCATGGTCTACTTCATCATGGGCCGCAGCGTCAACAGCCGCAACCGCGTCTTTCTGCTGACCGAGGACGGCATCCGCACCGAGGCCTACGACCCCGCGAAGCTGAGCGATCCCAGTCTCATCATCTACCACCCCGTCCGGGTCTGGGGCGGGCGCACCATCGTCACCAACGGCGACCAGACCGACACCATCCGCGATTTCATGCTGGTGCAGAAGACCTTCGAGGCCGCCCTCCGCACCCGCACCTTTGAGCCCGACGAGCCCAACTTCACTCCCCGCATCTCCGGCGTGGTGAAGGAGGACGGAAGCTACAAGCTCTCCATCCTCAAGAGCATCGACGGCGACCCTGCCTGCTGCTCCCGGCAGTTCTTTGAGTACGATACCCCCATCCCCGGCGTGGGCCACTACATCCACACCTACCAGATGGACGGCGAGCCCCTGCCCAGCTTCTCCGGTGAGCCGGAGCGGGTGGATCTGAATGCCGAGACCGCCGAGGAACTGGCGGAGCTGGTCTGGAACGCCCTGAACGAGGACAACAAGGTGTCCCTCTTCGTCCGGTATCTGGATCTGGAGACCGGCGAGGACGAGACCGTCATCAAAAACAAACACGACGTGCAGTGAGGTGCCCAACATGAACGAACTGGAACTGAAATATGGCTGCAACCCCAACCAGAAGCCCGCCCGCATCTATATGAAAAACGGCGGCGACCTGCCGATTCAGGTTTTGAACGGCAAGCCCGGCTACATCAACTTCATGGACGCGCTGAACTCCTGGCAGCTGGTGCGGGATCTGAAAAAGGCCACCGGCCTGCCCGCCGCCGCCAGCTTCAAGCACGTCTCCCCCGCCGGCGCAGCCGTGGGTCTGCCCCTGAGCGAGGTGGAGAAGAAGATCTATTTCGTGGATGAGAATGCCGATCTCAGCCCCATCGCCTGCGCCTATATCCGCGCCCGCGGCGCAGACCGGCTCTGCTCCTACGGCGACTGGGCCGCCCTCAGTGACGTCTGCGATGCCGCCACGGCGGAATATCTGAAGTATGAGGTCTCCGACGGCGTCATCGCCCCCGGCTACACCGACGAGGCGCTGGAGATCCTGAAGACCAAGAAAAAGGGCAACTACAACGTGGTGCAGATCGACCCCGACTACGTCTGCGCCCCCGACGAGCACCGGGACATCTTCGGCATCACCTTCGAACAGGGCCACAACGACTGCCTGATCGACGCCAGCTGCCTGGAGAATCTGGTCACAGACTGCAAGACCCTGCCGGAGACGGCGAAAATCGATCTGATCATCGCCCTGATTACCTTAAAATACACCCAGTCCAACTCCGTCTGCTATGTGAAGGACGGCCAGACCATCGGCGTGGGCGCCGGCCAGCAGAGCCGCATCCACTGCACCCGTCTCGCCGGCTCCAAGGCGGACAACTGGCTCCTGCGCCAGCACCCGAAGGTCCTCAATCTGGACTTCGTGGACGGCATCCGCAGACCGGACCGGGACAACGCCATCGACGTGTATCTCTCCGACGAGTGCGACGACGTCCTCAGAGACGGCGAGTGGCAGCGGGTGTTCAAGACCCGCCCCGAGGCCATCACCAACGAGGAAAAGAAGGAGTGGATCGCAAAGCAGACCGGCGTCAGCTGCGCCAGCGACGCGTTCTTCCCCTTCGGCGACAACGTGGAGCGGGCCCGCAAGAGCGGCGTGTGCTACATCGCCCAGCCCGGCGGCTCCATCCGTGACGACCATGTGATCATGACCTGCAACAAGTACGGCATCGCCATGGCCTTCACCAACCAGAGACTGTTCCACCACTAAGCCATCACAGGAAATGGCAAGCCATTTCCTGTGAGTCACTGCACTCCGAGTGATGTTTTTGGCCGCAAGTGCGACTTGCGGGAAGAAAAACACCCCTCTCCGTGAGCAGTATTTTGCAGCCCGAAACAAGTTCCGGGCGCAAAATGATTGAAATTCCTTTGCGGCATCCGTGCCGCGAACGCTGCCGAGGGCTTTTCCCTGCGGCAAACAGGAGGAAATCGAATGAATCTTATGGTCATCGGCGGCGGCGGGCGGGAGCACGCCATCATCAAAAAGCTGCGTGAAAACCCCGGCGTGGAGACGATCTACGCCCTGCCCGGCAACGGCGGCATGGCCCGGGACGCCCAATGCGTGAACATCGGCGCCAAGGACATCCCCGCCATCGTGGAATTTGCCAAAACCCACCCAGTGGACTTCGCCGTGGTGGCGCCGGACGACCCGCTGGTGCTGGGCTGCGTGGACGAGCTGCAGAAAGTCGGCATCCCCTGCTTCGGCCCCGAGGCCAAGGCCGCCATCATCGAGGGCAGCAAAGCCTTCTCCAAGGATCTGATGAAACAATACGGCATCCCCACCGCGAAGTATGAGACTTTTACCGAGATGGACCAGGCGCTTGCGTACCTCGACACCCAGACCGCTCCCATCGTGGTGAAGGCCGACGGTCTGGCGCTCGGAAAAGGCGTCATCATCGCCGAGACCATTGACGACGCCAAACAGGCCGTCAAGGACATGATGGCCGGCGGCAAGTTCGGCAAAAGCGGCGAGTGTGTGGTCATTGAGGAGTTCCTCACCGGCCCGGAGGTCAGCGTGCTGGCCTTCACCGACGGCAACGTGGTAAAGCCCATGGTCTCCAGCATGGATCACAAGCGCGCCCTGGACGGCGACAAGGGTCTGAACACCGGCGGCATGGGCACCGTGGCCCCGAACCCCTACTACACCGACGAAGTGGCGCAGCGCTGCATGGAGGAGATCTTCCTGCCCACCATCCGCGCCATGAACCGGGAAAACCGCACCTTCCGCGGCTGCCTCTACTTCGGTCTGATGATTACCCCCGACGGCCCCAAGGTCATCGAATACAACTGCCGCTTCGGCGATCCGGAGACCCAGGTGGTGCTGCCGCTGCTGGAGAGCGATCTGCTGACCATCATGCAGGCCACGGCAAAGGGCACCCTCGCGGATGTGGACGTGAAGTTCCGCGACGAGCATGCCTGCTGCGTGGTGGTGGCCTCCGAGGGCTATCCGCTGAAGTACGACAAGGGCTATCCCATGACCCTGCCGGAGACCGGCGCGGACACCGAGATCTACATCGCCGGCGCGAAGCTGGATGACAACGGAACGCTCCTGACCAACGGCGGCCGCGTCCTGGGCGCGGTGGCGAGAGCCGAGACCCTGGAGGGCGCCATCGAAAAGGCCTACGATCTGGCTGCCAAAGTGCAGTTTGAAAACGCCTACTACCGCAAGGACATCGGTCAGCGCGCTCTGGCCGCAAAAGCGTAAATCTTTTTTATCAACGTCAACACATGAGGTGAACACATGGTCTATCGCGTATTTGTGGAAAAGAAACCCGGTCTGGATCACGAGGCCTCGGCGCTGTGCGCGGATCTGCGCAGCTTCCTGGGCATTTCCGGTCTGGAATCCGTGCGCATCCTGAACCGCTACGACGTGGAGGACATCACGCCGGAGCTCTTTGAGATTGCCCGCAGAAACGTTTTCTCCGAGCCTCAGCTGGACAACACCTGCGACCAGCTGCCGGAGACCGACGGCGTGGTCTTCGCCGTGGAGCCGCTGCCCGGTCAGTTCGACCAGCGAAGCGACTCGGCTGCCCAGTGCATCCAGCTGATTTCTTGCGGGGATCGGCCCCTGGTGCGGGCGGCGAAGGTCTACATCCTCTCAGGAAATCTGAGCGAGGCCGACGTGGAGGCTGTTCAGAAATACGTGGTGAACCCGGTGGAGAGCCGTCTGGCCTCTCTGGAGAAGCCCGAGACCCTGGCCATGCAGTACGACATCCCCACCGAGGTGGAGACCGTCGCCGGCTTCATCGGCTGGAGTGACGAGCAGCTGGAGGCCTTCCGTGTGGAAAAGGGCCTCGCCATGGACATGGGCGACCTGCAGTGCTGCCGGGATTACTTCCAGAGCGAGCAGCGGGATCCCACCATCACGGAGATCCGCGTGCTGGACACCTACTGGTCCGACCACTGCCGCCACACCACCTTCTTGACCACCATCGACAAGATCACCTTCGCCGATCCCCTGCTCCAGAGCGCCTATGAGGACTATCTCCAGGGCCGTGAGGAGATCGGCCGCACCAAGCCCGTGAATCTCATGGACATGGGCACCCTGGCCGCCAAGGTGCTCCGCAAACGGGGCATGCTGGACAAACTGGACGAGAGCGAGGAGATCAACGCCTGCACCGTGAAGATCACGGTGGAGGTGGACGGCGAGGAGCAGCCCTGGCTCCTGCTGTTCAAGAACGAGACCCACAACCATCCCACGGAGATTGAGCCCTTCGGCGGCGCGGCCACCTGCATCGGCGGCGCCATCCGCGACCCCCTCTCCGGCAGAAGCTATGTCTATGCCGCCATGCGCGTCACCGGCGCGGCGGATCCCACCAAGCCCCTCAGCGAGACCATGGAGGGCAAGCTGCCCCAGCGCAAAATCGTCACCACCGCCGCCGCGGGCTACTCCTCCTACGGCAACCAGATCGGCCTTGCCACCGGTCAGGTGGACGAGATCTATCACCCCGGCTACGCGGCCAAGCGGATGGAGATCGGCGCGGTGATCGCAGCCGCTCCGGAGGAGAATGTCCGCCGCGAGCGCCCGGCCCCCGGCGACGTGGTGCTGCTGCTGGGCGGACGCACCGGACGCGACGGCTGCGGCGGCGCCACCGGCTCCAGCAAGAAGCACACCCTCTCCAGTCTGGAGACCTGCGGCGCAGAGGTCCAGAAGGGCAACGCCCCCGAGGAGCGCAAGCTCCAGCGGCTGTTCCGGAACGCCGAGGCCTCCAGGCTCATCAAGCGCTGCAACGACTTCGGCGCCGGCGGCGTCAGCGTTGCCATCGGCGAGCTGGCGGACGGTTTGAACATCGACCTGAACGCCGTGCCGAGAAAATACGACGGTCTCGACGGCACGGAGCTGGCCATCAGCGAGAGCCAGGAGCGCATGGCCGTGGTGGTGGCCGCCGATGACGCGGAGCGCTTCTGCCAGCTGGCGAAGAGCGAGAACCTGGAGGTCACGCCGGTGGCCGTGGTCACCGAGTCTCCCAGACTGGTGATGCACTGGAACGGCAAGACCATCGTGGACCTCTCCCGCGCATTTCTCGACACCAACGGCGCGGAAAAGCACATCACCGCCGAGCCTGCGGCTGCCAGGAACATTGAAAAGGAGATTCCCGCCAACTTCGCCTCCGGCATGGCGGCCATGGCGGGCGACCTGAATATCTGCTCCAAGCGGGGTCTGTCTGAACGCTTTGACTCCACCATCGGGGCCGGCACCGTGCTGATGCCCTTCGGCGGCAAGCTCCAGCGGACGCCCCCGCAGGCCATGGTGCACAAGCTGCCCGTCCGCCACGGCGAGACCGAGACCTGCTCCTTCATGGCCTGGGGCGGCAACCCCTTCATTCTGGAGCAGAGCCCCTATCACGGCGCCTATCTGGCCGTGGTGGAGTCCTGCGCCAAGCTCATCGCCACCGGCGCGGACTTCAATGACACGTATCTCAGCTTCCAGGAGTATTTCGAGCGTCTCGGCTCCGACCCCAAGCGCTGGGGCAAGCCTCTGGCCGCTCTGCTGGGCGCCTACAAGGCCCAGGTGGGTCTGGGCGTCGCGGCCATCGGCGGCAAGGACTCCATGTCCGGCAGCTTTGAGGATCTGGACGTGCCGCCCACGCTGGTCTCCTTCGCTGTCACCACGGGAAGACTCTCCGACGTTCTGCCCAACGTGTTCGCCCTGCCCGGCGACCAGGTGGTGCTGCTAGAGCCGGAATACGACGAAAACGGCCTCCCCACCCCCGAAAGCCTGCTGGAACTGTTCGACCAGGTGAACACCATGATCCGCAGCCAGGATGCCGTAGCGGTCTGGACCCCCGGCATGGGCGGCGTGGCCGAAGCCGTGTTCAAAATGGGTCTCGGAAGCGGCATGGGCTTCAACTTCTATGAGGACGTCCCGCTGGAGACCATCTTCGGCTACCGCTACGGCTCCTTCGTGGTGGAGCTGGCCCCCGGCTCCGAGTGCGAGGGCCTGCCTCTGGGCGTAGTCAGCGGCCAGCCGGACATCTATCGCGGCTGCGAGAAGGTGCCCGAGACCGCGTGGATCGACTATGAAAACAGGCTGGAGGGCGTCTACCCCTGCAACATTCCCCAGAACCAGCCGGAGATCGAGCCCTATGTCTACGAGGGCGGCATGATCGCGGCCCCCGCCGTGAAGTGCGCCAGGCCCAAAGTACTGATCCCGGTTTTCCCCGGCACCAACTGCGAGTTCGACTCCGCGAGAGCGGTGGAGGCCGCCGGCGGCGAGGCGGAGATCTTCGTGGTGCGAAACCTCTCCAGCGCAGACATCAGCGCCTCCGTCAAGGCCTTCGCCAAAGCAGCCGACCAAAGCCAGATGATCTTCATCCCCGGCGGCTTCTCCGGCGGCGACGAGCCCGACGGCTCCGGCAAGTTCATCACCGCCTTCTTCCGCAACGACGAGGTGCGCCACAGCGTCACCCGGCTGCTGGACGAGCGCGGCGGTCTCATGTGCGGCATCTGCAACGGCTTCCAGGCATTGATCAAGCTGGGTCTGGTGCCCTACGGCAAGATCCTGGATACCGACGTGAACAGCCCCACCCTGACCTTCAACACCATTGGCCGCCACCAGTCGAAGATCGTCTACACGAGAGTGTGCTCCGATCTCTCCCCCTGGCTGCAGCATGTGGGCGTGGACGAGGTCGTGGCGGTGCCCATCTCCCACGGCGAGGGCCGGTTCCTGGCGGATCCTCAACTGATCGCGGAGCTGGCGGCCAAGGGCCAGATCGCCACCCAGTACGTGGACTTCTGGGAGGAGCCCACCGCCAACGTGCAGTTTAACCCCAACAACTCCGTCTGCGCCGTGGAGGGCATCACCAGCCCCGACGGCCGCGTCTTCGGCAAGATGGGCCACGCCGAGCGCATCGGCTCCGGCCTGTACATGAACGTCCCCGGCAGCTACGATCTGGGCATGTTTAAGTCCGCAGTGGAGTTTTTTGAGTAAGCAAACTGCTCCCAGTGTGGAGTGTGGAGTTAGGAGTGTGGAGTTTAAATGATTGATAGCATTATTCAATCGTTTTCGAAGAAAACACATTTAAACTCCACTCTTCACACTCCAAACTCCTAACTCACAGATAGAGAAACCGTATAGACGACAACACACTTTCTCAGTTTTCAATTATCACTCAGATAACGAACATAAAGGAGGACACCCCATGGCTTACATTTATCCCGAAGCTTCCCACACCTTCAATGAGTACCTGCTGGTCCCGGGCTACTCTTCCAGCGAGTGCATTCCCGAAAACGTCTCTCTGCGTACGCCGCTGGTGCGCTTCCGCAAGGGCGAGGAGCCTGCCATGAGCCTGAACGTGCCGATGGTCTCCGCCGTCATGCAGGCGGTCTCCGGTGATCGGCTGGCCGTCGCATTGGCCCAGGAGGGCGGCGTGTCCTTCCTCTTCGGCTCCCAGACCATCGAGGACGAGGCCGCCATGGTGGCCCGCGTGAAGAGCTACAAGGCGGGCTTCGTGCGCAGCGATTCCAACATCTCCCCCGAGGCCACCCTGGCGGACGTGCTGGCTTTGAGAGAGCGCACCGGCCACTCCACCATGGCCGTCACCGAGGACGGCGCCCCCGACGGCAAGCTGGTGGGCATCGTCACCAGCCGTGACTACCGCGTGAGCCGTATGCGCCCCGACGAGAAGGTCAAGACCTTCATGACCCCGCTGGACAAGCTGATCACCGCCCCTGCGGGCACCAGCCTGAAGGAGGCCAACGACATCATCTGGGATCACAAGCTCAACGCTCTGCCCATCGTCGGAAAAGACGGCAAGCTCCAGTCCTTCGTCTTCCGCAAGGACTATGACCAACACAAGGCCAAGCCCAACGAGCTGCTGGACGACCAGAAGCGCTTCGTGGTGGGCGCCGGCATCAACACCCGCGACTACGCCGAGCGTGTGCCCGCCCTGGTGGAGGCCGGTGTGGACGTGCTGGTGATCGACTCCTCCGAGGGCTTCAGCGAGTGGCAGAAGCGCACCCTGGAGTGGATCCGCGCCAACTACGGCGACACCGTGAAGGTGGGCGCAGGCAACGTGGTGGACGCCGAGGGCTTCCGCTTCCTGGCCGACTGCGGCGCCGACTTCGTGAAGGTGGGCATCGGCGGCGGCTCCATCTGCATCACCCGTGAGACCAAGGCCATCGGCCGCGGCCAGGCCACCGCCCTGATCGAGGTGGCGAAGGCCAGAGATGAATATTTCAAAGAGACTGGCATCTACGTCCCCGTCTGCTCCGACGGCGGCATCGTCCACGACCACCACATCACCCTGGCCCTGGCCATGGGCGCCGACTTCGTCATGCTGGGCCGCTACTTCGCCCGCTTCGACGA
>CAMHPQ010000021.1 GCA_946187035.1 uncultured Clostridia bacterium
GCATGACACAACGGTACATCGACCTGCTTGCAGAGCACAGGGTCAAGCTCCTTTGCATCAAGGAGCGGTGCTTGTTCAGCGATAAAGCCGTTTCCCAATTTTGAGCATAAAAAATGCGGAGTGTCCATTACAGGATACTCAGATCCCATAAGGACACTCCGCATGGTCGGAGTGGCGGGACTTGAACCCGCGGCCTCATGGTCCCGAACCATGCACGCTACCATCTGCGCTACACCCCGAAACAGCTTTATTATTATAGCGACAGGGTTTCATCTTGTCAAGAGATTTGTGAAAAAATTCTGTTTTCGTTTTTTGCAATTCGGCATTGAATCTGTCGGAATTGTCGGGTATACTGAATCTAACCAATGGAAAGAGGTGATCGGATTGAACCGGTCTTTCAGAAAATGGATGGCGGTGCTGCTGCTTCTGGCGGCCCTGGCGGGCATTTTCGCCGGCTGCAAAAAGCATCAGCCCCAGCCCACGCCTGTGCCGACGGCAACTGCTCAGGCCGCGAATGTGGAGACTCCCTCTCCCGAAACGGCTCCTCCAGAAGAATCGGAGGAACCTGCAGAATCGGAAGAGCCTGCCCTTTTGGACGAGGACGGCAGCTATACCACCAAAGATGACGTGGCCCTGTACATCCACCAGTACGGTCATCTGCCCAACAACTTCATCACCAAGAAAGAGGCCCAGGCCCTCGGCTGGAGCGGCGGCTCGCTGGAGCCCTACGCCCCCGGGAAGTCCATCGGCGGCAGCCACTTCGGAAACTACGAAGGGATCCTGCCCACTGGCCATAACTACACCGAGTGCGACATCGACACCATGGGCAAGAGCGGCCGCGGGGCAAAGCGGATCGTCTTTTCAGACGATGGGCTGATCTTCTACACCGACGACCACTATGAGAGCTTCACGCAGCTCTACGGGGAGGGTTCAAAATGAGAGAATGCGTCATTCACGGAGAGCAGATCGAGAGTCTCCAGCAGCTGCATCGGCAGCTGAAGGAGGATCTGCAGTTCCCGGACTGGTACGGCGGGAATCTGGACGCCCTCTATGACTGCCTCACGGAGCTGCCGGAGACCACCTTGACCATCTACCACTGGAGTGCCCTAGCGGAGACGGTCGGAGAAAAGGCTGAGGCCCTTCGGCGGGTGCTCACCGATGCGGGCATGGAGAGCCGGTGG
This sequence comes from uncultured Clostridia bacterium, assembly GCA_946187035.1. GTDB lineage: Bacteria > Bacillota > Clostridia > Oscillospirales > Oscillospiraceae > CAG-103. The sequence continues at coordinate 1,182 of CAMHPQ010000021.1, forward strand.
CTCACTGTCTGCATTTTGGACGACGACGATGACGACGAGATCTGAAAAAGTCTGCGGACGCTTCGCCCCAAGCCCCAGCGGGCGGCTCCATCTGGGAAATCTCATGAGCTCCCTGCTGGCGTGGCTGGATGTGCGGAGCCAGGACGGCGTGATGCTGTTTCGGCTGGAGGATCTGGACCCGGAGCGCAGCTGGGAGCACTACGCCGATCAGATGGCCGACGACCTCCGCTGGCTGGGGCTGGACTGGGACGTGGGCTGGGAGCCCGGGAGTTCGGAGTACCGCCAGGGCACCCGCGGGGATTTCTACGCCGAAAAGCTGAAACAGCTGCAGGATATGGGACTTGTGTATGAGTGCTTCTGCAGCCGCTCCGAGCGTCTGGCCGCCTCTGCGCCCCATCCTGGGGAGAAACACGACGTCGGATGCGGCTGCCGGGATCTGACGGAAGCGCAGAAAGGCGAAAAACGCCGCATGGGCCGCAGAGCTTCCTTGAAACTCCATGTGCCGGAGCGGACGTTTTCGTGGACGGACGGGCATTACGGAGAACAGGTGGACGCCCTCTCCCCCGGCGGAGATGATTTCATCATTCGCAGATCCGACGGGGTCTTCGCCTATCAGCTGGCGGTCTCCGCCGACGACATGGACATGGGCGTGAACCACGTGGTGCGGGCCAGAGATCTTCTTGGCTCCACGGCGCGGCAGATGCTGCTGATCGAGCTCATGGGCGGGACGCCTCCCACCTATTGCCACGCGCCCTTACTGGTGGCGCCCGAGGGCCGAAAGCTCTCCAAGCGGGACGGGGATCTCAGCACCGAGGGGTTAAGAGAACGCTACACCCCGGAGCAGCTCACCGGAAAGCTGGCAAAGCTGGCCGGCCTTCGTGAGACCGACGCGCCGGTGCACGCCTGGGAGCTGGTGTCGGATTTCTCCTGGGACAAGGTGCCCACGGAGCCCATTGTGATTGATGACAACATATAAAATGACGCACTGCAGTAAATGAACTGCGGTGCGTCATTTTCGTGTGGAGTTAGGAGTGTGGAGTGTGGAGTTTAAAACAAGATTTCACATTTCAGCGATAAATGGAGTTTAGCGGGGCGTGGGATTTCTCAGAGAACTAAAATAGAATGTCATTGCGAACCAGTGCGCACACTGGTTCGCAATGACACTTAATTTAGTCTGGCACATATACGCTTCTACGAAGGGCTGTCTTATTTCTGCGGAATGATCTCGATCCAGTAGCCGTCCGGGTCGGTTATAAAGTAAATGCCCATGGAGGGGTTTTCAAACTCGATACATCCCATCTCCTCGTGGAGCTTGTGGGCGGCCTCCATGTCCGGGGTCTCCATAGCCAGGTGGTATTCCTGCTCGCCGAGATCGTAGGGCTCGGTGCGGTCCCGGAGCCAGGTGAGCTCCAGCTGGAAGTTCGTCTTCCCGTCCCCCAGATAGACCAGGGTGAAGGAATCGTCCTTGGCCTGCTTAGTGCGCACCGGGTTGAGACCCAGGGCGTCGTGATAGAATTTCAGGCTCCGCTCCAGATCCAGAACGTTAAAATTGAAGTGATTGAACGAAAACATAAGAATTCCTCCCAGATTCGCCAATATATAACAGTTTTTCTTCCCTGTGTTCAGTATATTGGAAGAAATGCAAAAAGTCAAAGCCATTTTTATGAAAAAAAGGTTGGAATCGACGGCGATTCCATGTATAATAAATACGATACGAAAAAGAGAGAAGGGATTCCATGGATTTAAACAATTATACCGTCAGCCCGCTGGCCCTGGGCGACTTCCACAACGGCAGCGGCACCGACGTCTGGAAGCTGCTGGGCTGCCACGAGGTGGAGCCCGGTGTGCACGAATTCGCGGTCTGGGCCCCCAACGCGAGACGGGTCTCCCTGGTGGGCGACTTCAACGACTGGGACCACACGAGAGATCCCATGGATCGGCTGCCTGACGGCACCTGGGCCATCCGCAAGCCCGGGCTGGAGCACAGCGCCTTATATAAATATTGGGTGCTGGGCGCCGACGGCAAGGAGGTTTTGAAGACCGACCCCTTCGCCTCCCACTGCGAGACCGGCCCCGCCACCGCCAGCCGGGTCTGGAGTCTGGACGGCTATGAGTGGAAGGACGGCGCTTATCTGAAGCAGAGAGCGAAGAAGAACATCTTCCGCTCTCCCATGAGCATCTATGAGCTGCATCTCGGCTCCTGGAAGCGGGCCGAGGAGGGCAAGGGTGCCTACGTGCTCAACTACCGCACCATTGCCGACGAGCTGGCCGCCTACTGCAGCGACATGGGCTACACCCACGTGGAGATGATGCCCATTACGGAGTACCCCTTCGAGGGCTCCTGGGGCTATCAGGTCTCCGGGTATTTCGCCCCCACCAGCCGCTACGGCACGCCTCAGGACTTCATGTATCTGGTGGACACCCTGCACAGAGCGGGCATCGGCGTGATCATCGACTGGGTGCCGGCCCACTTCCCCAGAGACGCCCACGGTCTCGCCAGATTCGACGGAACGCTCCTGTATGAGTGCAAGGAGGAGCGGATGGCCAGCCACCCCGAGTGGGGCACGCTGATCTTCGACTACGCCATGCCGGAGGTGCAGAGCTTCCTGGTGAGCTCGGCCGTGATGTTCTTTGATGTGTACCACATCGACGGCATCCGGGTGGACGCGGTCAGCAGCATGCTGTACTTAAACTACGGCCGCAAGGACGGCGAGTGGACCCCCAACCGGGAGGGCGGAAATATCAATCTCGGCGCGGTGGACTTTTTGAGAAAGCTCAACAGCGCCATCCTCTCCCGCTTCCCCGGCTGCATGACCATCGCGGAAGAATCCTCCGCCTATCCCGCCGTGACGAAGCCGCCCTACGATGGCGGTCTCGGCTTCAGCTTCAAGTGGGACATGGGCTACATGCACGACACGCTGGACTACTTCGCCTGCGACCCCTATTTCCGTCGGTTTGAGCACAACAAGCTCACCTTCTCCATGATGTACGCCTTCTCGGAGAACTTCATCCTGGCCTACTCCCACGATGAGGTGGTCCACGGGAAGAAATCCATGGTGGACAAGATGTTCGGCACCTACGAGGAGAAGTTCGCCACCCTCAGAGCCCTCTACGGCTACCAGTTCGCCCACCCGGGCAAGAAGCTCACCTTCATGGGCTCGGAGTTTGCACAGTTCATCGAGTGGAACTACAAGCAGGGTCTGGACTGGCTGCTGCTGCTCTATCCGCCCCACAAGGCCATGCAGAATTACACCAAGGCCCTGAACAAGTTCTACACCGCCCACCGTGCCCTCTGGGACATTGAGGACAGCTGGGACGGCTTCCAGTGGCTGAACGTCAACGACGCTGACCGGAGCTCCATCGCCTTTCTGCGCACCAGCCGGAACCATCACCGGGTGGTCTGCGTGTGCAACTTCACCCCGGTTTACAACGACGACTTCATCATCGGGCTTCCGAAGGCCGGTGTGCTGCACCAGATGCTGAACAGCGACGACCCCGCATTCGGCGGCACCGGCGCTGAGACGGATATGGTCATCAAATCCGAAAAAGAGCCCTTCAACGATCTCCCCTTCCGGGCGCACATCAAGCTGCCGCCCCTGAGCTGCGTCTATTACACCTTTACCGCCAAGTGACAAGGAGGATGCTATGAAAGCCTTTCTGAAAGATCTTCTCCGGGAGAAAAACCGCGACACGCTGCCTGCCGTGCTGCTGGCGGCGGCGGAGTGCGCCCCGCTGGCCAAGACCGGCGGTCTGGCCGACGTGGTTGGTACGCTGCCGAAATATCTGGCGGATCTGGGCATGGACGCCCGCGTGATCACGCCCTATCATCGAGTCATCAAGGACAAATACGGCTGGCGCGTGAAGCACCTGACCGATTTCTACATCGACCTGGGCTGGCGGCACCAGTACGTGGGCATCGAGAAGCTGGTGGTGGACGGCGTCATTGTCTACCTTGTGGACAACGAGTCCTACTTCGGTGACCGGATCTACCGCGGCGGCGAGGCTGAGGGCGAGCAGTATGCCTTCTTCGCCAGAGCCGTGGTGGAGGCCATTCCCAGACTGGACTTCCATCCCGAGGTGCTCCACTGCAACGACTGGCACACCGCCATGCTGCCCATGCTGCTGAAAACCCAGTACGGGTATCTGCCCCAGGGAAAGCTGCGCACGCTGCTGACCATTCACAACATCGCCTATCAGGGCAAGTTCGGCTTTGATTACGTCCGGGATCTGCTGGGCGTGGAGGATCGGTATTTCACCTCTGAGTTCATGGAGCTGGACGGCTGCGCCAACTTCCTGAAAGCCGGCTGCGTCTTCTCCGACAAGATCAATACCGTGAGCCCCACCTATGCCGCCGAGATCCAGACCCCCTGGTACGGCGAGCGGCTGGAGGGCATCCTCAGCGCCCGGCGCAGAGAGATGAGCGGTATCCTCAACGGCATCGATTACAGCACCTTTGACCCCGCAACGGATCCCGGCATCAGCGCCCACTACTCCGTGGACGACATGTCCGGCAAGCAGGCCTGCAAGCGGGAGCTCATCAACCAGCTGGGACTGCAGATCTCCGTGGAGACGCCCATCGTCGCCATGGTGACGCGCATGACCGCCCAGAAGGGCTTCGATCTGGTGCAGTGCGTGCTGGACGAGCTGATCAACACCGAGGACTTCGCTTTCGTGCTGCTGGGCACCGGCGACGATCAGTACGAGAACTTCATGCGGGAGGCGGAAAACCGTCACCGCGGCAGAGTCTGCGCCTACATCGGCTATGACGAGGCATTGAGCCACAGAGTCTACGCCGGCGCCGACTTCCTGCTGATGCCCTCCGGCTTTGAGCCCTGCGGTCTCAGCCAGATGATCGCCATGCGCTACGGCACGCTGCCCATCGTCCGGGAGACCGGCGGACTCCGCGACAGCGTGGAGCCCTACAACCGCTTCACCGGCGCAGGCACCGGCTTCTCCTTTGCCAACTTCAATGCCCACGAGATGGCCGAGGCCATCAAGACCGCCGTGGGTCTCTATCACATCGACAGCAGCGCCTTTGAGCATCTGCGCCGCAACGCCATGACCGCCGATTACAGCTTCCGCCGCTCGGCAGAGGCCTATGCGGAGCTGTTTCTCTCCCTGCTGGACGCAGATCAGAGCGCAAGACACAACGCGGCTTCGGAATCTGACCGCTCCCCCCTGGGCGCGGTGGAGACCGGCAGCAGCGTGCAGCTGTCCGTCAGAGACGAGGCAGGTTTCGCCGCCAGCGCCGTGCTGGAGATCTACGGCGACGACTACCAGCGCTCCTATCCCATGCAGCGGGTGGACACCGGTTTTACGGTCTTTGCCCAGATGCCGGAGACGGCCCAGCCCCTGTGGTACCGCTTCCTGCTGACCTATCCCGACGGCGGCAGCCAGTGGCTCTGCGCGGCAGCGGACGGACGGCACAGCGTGCTCTGCTCCGAGCAGCTGGAGGGCTTCCGCCTGACGGTTTTTGAAAAGGACTTTGAGACGCCCCAGTGGCTCCACCACGGCGTCATGTATCAGATCTTCCCGGATCGCTTCGCCAGAGACGACTCCGACACCGCCGAGAAGGGCTTTGAGGCCCACAGACAGAAGGGCCAGATCGTCCATGTGCACGAGAGCTGGGACGAGCCCGTGGAGTGGCAGAACAACATGCCCGACGGCAGCTACATGCCCTATGACTTCTACGGCGGCACCTTCAAGGGCATCCAGAGCAAACTGGATGAGCTGAAAGAGCTGGGCGTGACGGTGCTGTACCTGACCCCCATCACCGAGTGCGCCTCCAACCACCGGTATGACACCGGCAGCTATGACGTTCCCGACCCGATCCTCGGCTCCACCGAAGATTTTAAAGAACTCTGCGCTGCGGCACAGGAGCTCGGGATCAGGATCGTTCTGGACGGCGTCTTTGCCCACACCGGCGCTGACAGCAAGTACTTCAACCGCGACAAGCACTATCCCGGCGCCGGGGCCTTCCACAGCGCCAGATCCCCCTACCACAAGTGGTACACCTTCGGAGAGAAATACAAAAACGGCTACCGCAGCTGGTGGGACTTCCCGGAGCTGCCCAGCATCGACACCAGCTGTGCCGACTGGGACAAGAAGATCATCTCCGGCGACAAGAGCGTGGTGAAGACCTGGCTCCGCCGTGGCGCCTCCGGCTGGCGGCTGGACGTGGCCGACGAGATTGAGGATGAGGTGCTGGATCATGTCCGAACCAGCGCCAAGGCCGAGAACCCCGACGCCGCCGTCATCGGTGAGGTCTGGGAGGACGCTGTGACCAAGTGCAGCTACGGCGCAAGACGGCGGTACGCCCTGGGCACCTCCCTGGACAGCGTGATGAACTATCCCATGCGTCTGGCGCTGATGACCTTCCTCAGAGGTCAGGGCGACGCCGAGGATCTGCAGAATGCCCTGCTGGAGCAGCGGCTGAACTACCCGAAGCCCTTCTACTATGCTTTGATGAACCTGACTGCCAGCCACGACGTGGAGCGCACCCGCACCGGGCTCGCCACGGACTTTGAGGCCCGCCACACCGCGCGGCAGTTCCAGGCAAATTACGTGATCACGCCGGAGATGGCGGAGCTGGGGCTCAAGCGGCAGTATCTGGCGGCTGCGGTGCAGTTCTCCCTGCCCGGCATCCCCTCCATCTACTACGGTGACGAGGTGGGCATGGCCGGCTTCTGCGATCCCTTCAACCGCGCGCCCTACCACGTGGAGGACACGGAGATTCGGGACTGGTACAAGACCCTCGCCGCGCTGAGAAAGGCCCATCCCGCCCTGCAGACCGGCGCGGCTGCCATGTTCGCCCCGGCGCTGGACGCCATCGGCATCCTGAGAACCACCGCCGACGGGGCCGACGCCTTCGGTGACGGACAACAGCGGGAGACCATTCTCACGCTGTTGAACCGCGCGGCCAAGGAGGTGGCCTGCAGCTTCGATCTCTGCGACATGAGCATCGGACTGGAGGACAGCGTCCGGAAGGCCATGGAGCGGGCAGGCTACACGAAACTGGAGAGTCTCACCGATGAGGAGACCATCGACTTTGTTGACGGCAGTGTGGAGATCACCATGAAGCCCATGTGTGTGAAGATGTTCAAGCTCTGCTAATACACCTGAGTGTGGAATGTGCAGTTCGGAGTGTGGAGTTTAAAAGAATCGCCGCCGATGTTGATTCTAAAGCCATGGATTTCAATTGTTTTCGCCGAAAACACCTTTAAACTCCACTCTTCACACTCCAAACTCCAAACGAAACAACGCGCTGCAGTTATTGTTCTGCAGCGCGTTCGTATTATAATATTGGGGTCAAATGGAAAGCTCCTGCTGTTTTCTGTCCCAGACGTAGTCGTACCAGGCGAGGAATTCTCCGCCGAGGCGCTGGACCAGGGCTCTGGCTTCTTCCGGCTTCGCGGGGGCCAGATTCAGGCACTGTTGGGCAAGCTGGTATTTTCTCGCGGCGCTGAACCGCTCCAGCTCCGCGTCGGTGTAATTGCCGAGGGCAGTGAGCTGCTGCTGGGCCTTGAAGAATTTTAAAAACGCCTCCGCCGGCTCTTTTCCGACGATGGGCTCTAAGAGCGCAAAGTCGTTGCCTGAGCTGTCCAAAACTCTGGAGGCCAGCTCCCACCGGCGGGGATCGGCGTTGGGCTCCTTGCCGGTGTAGGGGGTACGGAGATAGAGGTCGTTGTTGGCCAGGAATTCCAGCACATAGGGATTGATCCGATGCGCCACCGCCCAGGGCATCCAGTTTTCCACCGTAGTGCGGATGTAGACATGGGCGAAGCGGCCGAAGAGCGGCTCCGCCAGATCGTGGGACACCGTGGACTCCGCCCGGTCGTTGCCGGCGGCGATGATGCGGGCGTTTTCCGGCAATCTCCAGCGGTTGTTCACGATCCGCTCCAGGACGATCTTGAAGATCACGGACTGGGTCTGCTTGGTGGCGTTGGTGAGCTCGTCGAAAAACAGGATGTGGGGCTTGCCGTCCTGGCAGAGCTTCTCCAGCTGCACCAGCCAGACGGGCTTGATCTCCCGCACCTCGTCCTTGGCCTCGTTATAGATGGTCTTGCCGTTGATGCTGTCGGGGTTCTCGTTCACCAGTTCGATGTCCAGGGCGTCGGGATCGATCTGCCGGACGCGGTCAGACTTGCCGTCGCCGGAGAGGCCGTGGAGGAACACCGGGATGTCCGCCCGGATGTAGGCACGAATCAGATCCAGTTCGTCGTGGGCGGCAAATCGGAAGGCGTAGTCCTCCCGCTCCGGGGCCTCCACGGTGCGCAGCTCGCTGAGGAAGTCCCCGGCCATGTAGGCCTCGGCCTCCTCCCTTCCGAAGCCGGATGTGAGGGCGTTTTGGGAGACCAGCAGCTGGGCGTCGGGATCATAGAACCACGTGACCGGCTTCACCTCCAGAAACACCGGCTCCCCGTAGGTTCGGCAGAGTCCGCTGCTCAGCTGCAGGAAGCCCAAAGTGAGGTTCGTCTCCACCGGGATGCAGACCACCCGCTTGGCGCCCAGCTGGTATTCCTCCACGGTTCTGCCGCCGGGGAGCGTGTACGTCTTCCCGGTTTTCGGCAGAGCCCCGGCGGGCTGGTCGTGCTCCGCCATCTCCCGGAGGCTCTCGTCCAGGATCACGGAGGGATATTCCCCGAACTGAGCCGTATAGACGCCGTGCTGCTCCTTGACGTTCTGCAGAAGCTTGACCTCCTCCGGCTCCAGAAGGATCGCCGGGCGGATGGCGCAGAGGTCGCAGCGCTCCTGCTTGCCAAAGCGGCTGACGGCCTCCCCGTCGGAGAGGTAATAGTTGATATTCCCGTCGGGATCGGTCAAAAAACCGTCGTCGTCAGAGAGGGTGCGGGCAAAGTCCGTGGTGGGCGCCAGAGGCCCGATCCGCTCGAACAGTCCCAGGCCCCGTCTGCCGAAGACCTGATCGGCGGAGAGAAAACCAGCTTTCATATTGAACTCCATTCCTGCGACTCGGCGGCGAAGGTCAGCTTCTTGTCCCGGGTCGCATATACTTTTTTGAAGGGATCCACGTAGATCACTTTCCCGCCCTTGGGATGGATCTTCATGGTGCCGTAGACCACCCAGACCGCGTCGCAGCGCTGCAGGGGTTGTTCGCCGTAGCCGTCGGTGAAGATGATCTGATTCTCAGCGTCGCCGGTGAAGGCGTTCACGGCCACGTTGAAGTCCGTGCCGCCGCCGCCCTGGAACACCAGCTCGTCAATGTCTTTCAGCTTTCGGATCTCCTGAAAGCCGTAAAACTTCGTATCGAAGCAGCCCACGGAGAACACCGCGTCCCGCAAAAGGGCTTTGCAGGCCCGGACAAAGCTTTTGAGCATGGCCTCGTCCACGCTGTAGCTGGTGTCCAGGAGCACCTCGGCTCTGGGCACCTTGTAGGCGCGAAATTCGCTCTGCAGGATGCCGTTTCGGATGGTGGTGCCGGGGAACCAGTCGTAGTCCACGTTGGCGGAGTCCTGCAGATACTCCGAGAGGCCCGCGATGGAATCCGCCACGCCCACCTCGCCGATCTGCCGAACTCTGGAGTCCGTGCGGTTGCCGGCCAGCTGCTGCTTCTGCTCGTCCAGCTTTCTGGGCTTGCCCTGTCTCTGCATTCTGGGATCGGGCTCCGGCTTGCTGTCATCCTCTTCCGACTCTTTGTTCTCCTTCGGGTGCAGCTTTGCCAATGCGGCGTAGACCGTCTCCGCTACCGGCTCGGTGTCCGGGGGCATGGGCTCGGAGTCCTCCGGCAGCTGGAAGCCGTCGTGCCGCAGCAGATCGTTCACCACCGCCTCGGTGGCGCGGCTCCAGAGCGCCGGGTCCCGCTTTCCCCTTCTGGCGTAGTGAGCCAGTTGGACATGCAGAATCTGGCGCGCCAGCAGCACTGCCTGCGCGTCAGGGGTATAAAACTCGAATCTGCGACTGTTGTAGTAGATGTTCTGCCCGTCGTTACCGGCGGGATCCACCTCCAGAGAGTCGATGAGCTTCGTCTGCCGCAGAAAGGCGTCCCACTGGGGATAGACCTCCAGCAGGCGTCCCTTGATGTCTGCAAGATCCATACAATCACCTGTTTCGTAATATATTATTTTAAACGACAGACCGCCGAATGTCAAAGAAAATCGAATGAATTCCAGCTGTCGTCTGTCTCCATTCCAAACCTGAACATTAATTTAAGATTTCAAACCGTTTTTTCCGGAACGGAACGTTGAAAAAATGATTGACGCAGGTAGGAATTCAATGGTAAAATAGTTTGAATTCATATACGCACTGAAAAAGGAGGTGCCGCAGTTGAAAGCTCATTGTGACGACAAGCCTGCATACTATGAGAATCTGCGGGATCTCGTGCTGCACGCCGGGGAGCATTTTCCCCAGACGCAGTTTTTCCTGTGCAGCGACACCAGTCTCCCCTTCATCACCGGCCAGGGACTGCAGGACGCCTGCGGGCAGTTCGGCAGCTGGATCCGGCACCGGGGGCAGACCGGCGTCCACATCGCCCTGCTGGGGCCCAACAGCGCCGCGTGGCTCACCTGCTTTTTCTCGGTGGTCAGCAGCGGCTGCGTGGTGGTGCCGCTCTACTTCGGCTCCCCGGTGGAGGATCTGATCTCCTGCGTCCGCAGGTCGGACACCACGATTCTGCTCTATGACCGTTCCTGCGACAAGGAGGCGACGGCCATTCAGGCGGCGCTGCCCGGACTGGAGATCATGGAGATGCACGCGCTGCTGTACATCCTCGACCAGGTGACGGATCACAGCTTTCCCGCCCTGCCCCAGGAATCTATGGGCGCGCTGTTCTTCACCTCCGGCACCACGGCGGAGAGCCGCTGCGTGATTCTGACCCACCGGAACATGGGCTCCATGGTCACGACGGCTATGAACAGTCTACCGCTGTCCACAATGGACGTGGGCCTGTCGCTGATGCCGCCCAGCCACACCTATGAATTTATGACCAACATCGTCGGCGCCCTTCACTGCGGCGGCCGGCTGTACATCAACCAGAGTCTCCGGACGGTGAAATCCAACCTGAAGTCTCTGGAGCCCACCATTCTGGTCTGCGTGCCGCTGGTGCTGCAGATGCTCCAGAAGGAGATCCGCGCCACGGCAAGACGCACCGGCAGAGCAGAGGCGCTGGAAAGCGCTCTGAAGCTGAACCGGAGTCTCAGGAAGCTGGGCATCGACTTTTCCCGCCACCTGTTCCAGGACGTCTACGCCGTGCTGGGGAAAAATCTCCGGTACTTCCTGTGCGGCGGCGCGGCGCTGAATCCGGATCTGATCGACTTTTTCGACGGGCTCGGCATCACGGTGTTCCAGGGCTACGGCATCACGGAGTGCTCTCCCATCGTGGCGGCGAACTTCCCCGGGGCCAATCGCCCGGGCTCCATCGGCAGGGTCTTCCCCTGCTGCGAGGTGACGCTCATCGACGGTGAGATCTGTGTCCGGGGCGACAGCGTCTCCCCCGGCTACTACAACGATCCCGAGGCCACCGCCTGGTATTTCCGGGACGGCTGGTTCCACACCGGCGATCTGGGTGAATTCGATGCCGACGGCTATCTCTACTTCACCGGAAGGTGCAAGAACCTGATTGTCCTCTCCAACGGTGAGAACGTCTCCCCCGAGGCCCTGGAGGCCAAGCTGGGCGCCATCGAGGGCGTGGTGGAGTCCGTCGTCTATCTCCGTGACGGGCGCATCACCGCGGAGATCTACGCCGACCCGCAGATTTTCCCGGATCGGGAGAGCCTGTGGCAGGAGATCAGCAAGCTCAACCGCACCGTCTCCTCCTTCCAGCAGATCGGGGAGCTGGTCATGCGGGAAAAACCCTTTGAAAAAACAGTCACGCAAAAAATCAAACGTTTTGAAAGCGGAAAGGAATAAGAAACATGGAAGAGCAACTGAAAGAGATTTTGTCGGAAGCTTCCGGCGTACCCGTCAGTGAGATCACCCTGGACAGCCGTCTGATCGCGGATCTGGGTCTCACCTCCTTCGATTTCGCCGACATTGCCGTGCGCACCGAGGAGGAGTTCGGCATTCTGGTGCCGGATGAGTCCATGGCCCATATCCAGACCGTGCGGGACGTCCTGTGCATCGTGCAGGAGGCCAATCTGGGATGAACACACGACTCCGCCTCGTTGGGGATCTGGAGTCGCGGGACGTCATCTTTGACCATCGATTAATCTTTGAGCGCTGTCTGGACTACCGCGCGCTCATCACCCGGTATCGTGGCACCGTCTGCCGCCATACCAGCACCGGCTATGTGGTCATCGCATGGCAGAAAAGCCTCTACCGGTTCGGGAATTTCCCCCTGGAGGAGGCCATCTGCGCCACGGTTCTGATCAGCAGAGACGGAATCGTGCGCGGCGTTTCACTGGATGAAAAGAGCCATGGCGGACTGGGTCCCCTGTGTGATTTTCAAACGCTGCAGAGCTGTATGAACCGCGTGCTGCGGGGAAAAAGCTTTGCGGCCTTCAGTCGTGTCTGCCCCACCGCCGGTGACGCAAGATGTCTGCATCTGTTTGAGGTTCTGGGCAGCGCAGCCGGCTTCTTTGAGGAGCTGCTTCGCCGGGATCTGAAGGACGGCGCAGAGGAAGAGCTGCTGCGCATCCTGCCCAAACGCGGACGCATCCATGTGGAAAACGAGCACCGGGTGCTGGGCAAGCTGCAGCGGACGGATCTGACGCTCCGCCATATCGCCCCGCCGGAGTTTACCAGGCAGCGGATGCCCACCAGTCTGCACGCTGCTCTGGACGTAAGAACCCTTGCAGCCGACGCGCGCTCTGAACAGGTGGAGGCCTCGGACTTCCGGGGCGTCTACGGCAAGCTCAACCGGGCCGTCAGCAAGATCCACCGGATGGAGAAGGACGCCTTCGGATGCAGGAGCAGGATGCGGTTTACCAACTACACCTCCCTGACCGGACTCTTGCTGCTGACCATCAGCCACAGCGCCATGCGCTATCTGCGGGGGCCTCGGATTCTCCTGATGCTGCAGATCCTCCAGACTGGCGGAGAACGCATGAACTGCATCGGGTTTTCCAGGCTCAGCTGGATCAAATACAACTGCTGCAGCGGTACCGTGGTTGAGAATTCCTGAATAAAACAAAAAAACGCTTATCGGAAGCTTCCGATAAGCGTTTTTCTATGCAGATGTTATTGCAGATTCAGCCGCTTGGAGAGCATCAGATGGGTGATGATGTAGTAGACCATCGCCCAGCAGCCCTGCACGATGATGCTGGTCCAGAGCACCTTCATGGCGCTGTGATAGACCGCGTCAGAGGTCAGGTTATAGGCCTCGCTGAGCATATTGGAGGCGCCCACGATGGACTGGGTGGAAAAGACGGAGCTCACGATGCTGGTGGCGATGCTGAAGACGAAGAAGAACACCACCATCATGAAGACCTTGTTTTTCTTGAAGCTCTGGCCGATGGACATGCAGGCGTAGAGCTCCAGCACGCCGGAAATGCCGCTGATGAGCACCATCAGAAGCCCCACCACAATCGCGCCGGTCTTCTGCGCCCCGGAGAAGGCCTCCAGAAACTCGTTCACACCAAAGATCTCGATGCTGGTATTGCCGCCGGAACCCAAAATCAGCACCGCCAGCATAACCACCACGCCGGTGCAGAGATACCAGAACAGAGTCGTAATCAGCTTCGAGAAGATCAGCTCTCCGGTGCGGACCGGGAGGGTGAACATGAGGTAGCCCTCGTCGGTCATGTAGTTTTTATAGAAGCGCCAGACCATCATCACGAAGGTCATGATCACCAGCGCCACAATGGCGACGCCCACCAGAAAGGCCGTGATGCCCGTGAAGATATTCCAGAATCTCGAATCCACGGCGCTCCTCTGGAACACCGTGATCAGACGCATCAGAGCCGCCAGAATGATGGCCGCCAGATACAGCGGCAGCATGACCCGTCCGGTTGCCCGCAGGTCCTGTTTCATGAGTTTTACAAGCATCGGAACACCTCCCGGAATACCGCGTCCACGCTCTTGCCCTCGGTCATGCGGATCTCGTCCACGGTCTTGTGCATGAGGATGTGACCATAGCTGAGGAAAATCACATCGTCCAGCACGTTTTCCACGTCGGAGATCAGGTGGGTGGAGATGATCACCGACGCCTCGGGGTCGTAGTTGGAAATGATGGTCTGCAGGATGTAGTCCCGAGTCGCCGGGTCCACGCCGCCGATGGGCTCATCCAGCAGATAGAGCTTGGCTCTCCGGCTCATGACCAGGATCAGCTGCACCTTCTCCCGCATGCCCTTGCTCATCTCCTTGATGCGCTGCTTGGGCTGGATGTTCATGTGGTGGAGCATCTCCTCCGCCCGCTGCCGGTCAAAGTCCGGATAGAAATCCACGAACAGATCCAGCAGCTGCTCGGTGCGCATCCAGTCGCTGAAATAGGGCCGCTCCGGCAGATAGGAGACGATGGACTTCGTCTCATAGCCGGGCTTCTTGCCATTGATGAGAATCTCGCCACTGTCCGGCACCAGCAGGCCGTTTGCCAGCTTGATCAACGTGGTCTTGCCGCTGCCGTTGGGGCCCAGCAGACCCACGATGCCGCCGGGCTCCACCGTGAGATCAATGGCGTCCAAAGCCGGGGTCGCACCATAGCGCTTGGTGAGCCCGCGGCACTCCAAAATTGCCATTTATCCTTCCTCCTTTTTTTCCAATCCGCTCTGCTGCAGCAATTGCAGCGCTTCCTTCGGCAGAAAGCCCAGCTTTCGCATGTTGACCCAGAAGCTCTGGATCGCCGCGGCTGCCAATTGCCGCTTTGTCTGCTCTACCCTCGAGGCGTCCTCCGTCACGCTGCGTCCGGTGGTGCGCTGGGTCAATACCAGCCCCTCCCGCTCCAGCTCCGCGAAGGCCCGCTGCATGGTGTTGGGGTTTACCCCTGCCGCTGCGGAGAGCTCCCGCACGGACGGCAGCCGCTCGCCCAGCTTGAATTCGCCGCTGATGATGGCCAGCTTGATGTGCTCCACCAGCTGCGCGTAGACCGGGGCGTCATCCCGGATGTTCCACTGCATTCCACGCCCTCCTTTGTGCTTTTGTATTAGGCAATTAGTACACTAACACATTCATACAAATTTGTCAACAGGCAAATAGAAACTTTTCTTGCATATTCGATTGAGATATGCTATTCTTGAGAAAAAATTAACCGGAGGCTGTTTATGAAACTTGCAGTTCCCTTTGTGCCGGAGACTGGCATGATTGCCGAGGATCTGGGTTCGGCGCAGTATGTACGCATTTACACCGAGGACGACACCGTGGTCTTCGCCGACGATCTGGAATCCCCCGCCAGCGGCGAGATGGGCATGATCGACTTCTTCAAAGAGCAGGGCGTGGAAGTCATCCTCTGCGGTGATCTGACCGAAGAGGGTCGGGACGCAGTCTTTGCGCGTAGAATGGCGGTACTCCCCTTCCTGATGGGTCCTGCGGACGAGCTGGTGCTGGCGCTGCTGGAAAACCGGCTCCGCTTCGGTGACGCGCCTGAGGCCGGCGGATGCTCCTGCGGCAGCAGCTGTGGAGATGGCTGCAGCTGCGGCGACATGGCCGATGGAGGCTGCAGCTGCGGCTGCTGATACAATCGAACAGGCGAACACCGCCGCTCCAGATCGGAGCGGCGGTGTGTTTATTATTTTGTTGGCATCATTTGAATCAAAGGCTTGAAATAGTCATCCGTTGTACTGAGCATGCTTCCATTGACCATGATCCAGTCCTCGCTGAACTGATAACCGGTCAGGAACTCCCCGTCCGCGTCGTTGAAGTGAATCAGATAGGCCCAGCCGCCGTGGGGCGGGATGGCAATTTCTTTTTTGATCGGCATATTGTCCAGCATGTCGACCAGCTTCGCCACGTCCGCGGGTTCCGTGATGGGATACTCTGCTGGCATGCCATTTACCAGATTGGTTGCGTCCCGCAGCAGGAAGGATCTCGTTCCCGCCGGGATAAAGCTGGCGCGCTCCGCGGCGTCCCGAAGTCTAAGAATCACAGCCACGGCCTCGGCTCTGGTGGCTGTGGACCGGGGGTTCAGACGATGGGATTCGTCCCCCTGCATCACGCCTGCCAGCCGCATGGCCTCCGCGGCCTCCCGCGCCCAAGGGGAGATCTGATTCGCGTCGGAAAATGCCGCAGCCGGAGTTTTCGCCTGCTTCAGCCGCACGTGGGGCCGAAGGTCAATGAACCGCGCCGCCATGGCAGCCATCTGCTCACGGGTGATGGGCTGCCCGAGGCCGAAGCGTCCGTTGCCAACGCCGTTTGTCATGCCCAGCGCGATTGCATAGGCGACATAGGGAGAATACCACCGGCCTCCCCTGAGCTCAAAGGCAGGATAGGCTGTTTGATCCCCGTCTGCAAGCAGCATTTGAAAAAACTGCATGCTTTCATCGTCAAGATCATTATAATACTCCATGTCGATCCCGGCGGAGCGAATCAGCATGGTGACGAACATCTCTCGGGTGACGGTGCCGTTGGGCTCGAAGGTGAACAGGGTCGTACCCGTGGTGATCTTCTGATTATAAGCCTCTTTCACATAAGGATAGTACCACTGATCCTTTTTTACATCCCTGAAAGGCAGCGGAAAATCAAAGGCGAAGCATCTGACGGACAGAGAAAGCGTCAGGATCAGCGCAAGACAAAAAGACAAAATGCGTTTCATGGTTCAGCCTCCAGATTCGGTAATTCATAAAGAGAAACTGCGACGTCCGCGGCAGTTTCACCAACAACCACCGCAACGATCAAATCTCGCCCGAAGATATGGATGCCGGCAGCGCCGCTGTCTCCGGGCTCCAAAGGTTCATCCTCCATGTCAATGATGACGGTCTCGCCGGTGTTCAGATCGGTGAAGATCAGATCGCCGTTTTCATAGACGGCGGTGATGTCGGTCACTTCCTCCGGCATCTGCGGAGTCGGCAAATCCTCCTTGCCGGGATCAGACGAAGGCGGCTCCGAGCTGCCGCTGCCGCCCATGCCGCCCAGCCACCACCAGTCCGTGGGGGACGGCTCCGGCTTCGGCTTGTCACTGCCCATATTCATGTCCGAGGGCGAGGGCTTCGGCCTGCCGCCGCCTTCACTCTCCGGCGGGATCGCGGGGCTCTCTCGAATCGGCACAGAGGTCGCCACAGGGATCTGCGGCGATTGGGTGGGAGTGTCCGCCGCCGACGGAGTGGGTTCCGGCTTCAGCGTCTCCCGCGCCGTTGGGGTGGAGGTCGCAAGCGGCGCGGTGACGCCCTCGGGGGTGGGCCGGATCTGGGTCACGAGGACAAGGATCAAGAGGCACGCAGCCGCTATCGGCAGCGCAAGGCGCAGGATCAGTGGCTTCGGTCTGGGCTTCTGCTCCAGATTGCAAAGCCGCACCATGCAGGCTTCCGAGGGGCGCTGGGCCTCATAATAGGCGCAGAGCCGTTCATTCGCCATCCTCATCACCTCCAAGCAGGGTTTTCAGGGTCTGTCTCGCCCGGGTCAAGCGGGAGCGGACGGCGGCGTCCGTCATGTGCAGGGTCTGGGCGATCTCCGCGCTGGAGCACTGCTCATAGTAGAACAGGTACACGATGGCGCGGTCCTTGGGCTTCAGCTGATTGAGGGCGGCCTCCAGATCCGGGTCCGGGTTAGGCTCCGGCTCTGACGCCGCCGCCTCCAGCGGGAGCGTCCGTCTTCTCCAGGGGCTGCGGAGGATGTCCCGGCACTGGTTCGCTGTGACGGTTCTCAGCCACGCGCGCAGCTGAAACTCCTCCGCATAATCCGGTCTTTTCCGCAAAAATTTTAAAAAGACCTCCTGCAGCACGTCCTCCGCGTCCTGCCGGCTGCCCAAAAAGCTGTAGGCCAGCCGGTAGAGCGAGGCGGAATACCGCTCTACGATTGTCTGAAATTCCAGATCCATGGTGGGTGTCTCCCGAAAGCTTTCTATTTATATAACGCTGAACGGACGCGAAATGTTGCAGAAGCGAATCAAAAATTCCGAATGATCGTTAATCTTTCGTCAAAATGCACGATTTGAAACTTTTTTCTCCCGCTTTCTTGTAGAAATGGTTTACTTTCCCCGAAGTTTGTGCTTTAATACTATCAGAGGACCTGATAACGTATCAGGGAAGCAATTAGGAGGTAATTACAATGATTCAGTTTGCAAGCAGAATGAACAACCTGAAGGGTTCTGCCATTCGCGCGCTGCTGGCGCTGGCGAACCGTCCGGAGGTTCTGTCCTTCGCCGGCGGCATGCCCGCCCCGGAGCTCTTCCCCATTGACAAGATCAAGGCCGCCACCGACGCCGTTCTGGACGAGCAGGGCAAGGTCGCGCTGCAGTACTCCAGCACCGACGGCTTCAAGCACTTCCGTGAGCAGATCGCTGCCCGCATGGAAGCCAAGAACGGCATCAAGACCAGCGCCGACAACATCCTCGTCACGTCCGGCAGCCAGCAGGGTCTGGACTACTCCGCCCGCGTGTTCGTCGATCCCGGCGACGTCATCATCATCGAGAGCCCCAGCTATCTGGGCGCCCTGAACGCCTTCAAGGCCTGCGAGCCCAACTTCATCGCCATCCCCACCGACGATGACGGCATGATCATGGAGGAGCTGGAGAAAGTCCTCGCCACCACCGAGCGCGTGAAGATGATCTACGTCATCCCCGACTTCCAGAATCCCTCCGGCCGCACCTGGCCGCTGGAGCGCCGCAAGCAGTTCATGGAGATCGTCAACAAGTATGAGATCCCCGTCATCGAGGACAACCCCTACGGCGAGCTCCGCTACGAGGGCGAGAACATGCCCGCGCTGAAGAGCCTGGACACCAAGGGCCTCGTGGTCTTCCTGGGCACCTTCTCCAAGATCCTGGCCCCCGGCTATCGTCTGGGCTGGGTCTGCGCTGAGGGTGAGATCCTGAAGAAGTACAACTTCATGGCGCAGGCTGCCGCGCTGCAGGCCTCCACCGAGGCGCAGCTGGTCGTCTCCAAGTTCATCGACATGTTTGATCTGGACGAGCACGTCAACACCATCAAGGACTGCTATCGCAAGCGCCGCGACGTCATGGTGCAGACCATGGAGCGGGAGTTCCCGCCCGAGGCCAAGTTCACCCACCCCAACGGCGGTCTGTTCGCCTGGGTCGAGCTGCCTGACTACATCAACACCAACGAGATGGCCAAGATCTGCATGGAGCGCAACGTGGCTTACGTTCCCGGCGACGGCTTCTTCCCCGATGAGGGCCACAACAACTGCATCCGCCTGAACTACAGCTGCATGTCCGAAGAGAAGATCGAAAAGGGCATGACCATCCTGGGTCAGGTCATGAAGGAAGAGATCGCCAAGCACAAGGGTTGATCCCAGCATAACAATTGAAACCGCAGCTCGCAAGGGCTGCGGTTTTTTTGTATTAATACCCTTTCCTTCTTGGCTCTCCCTTTGGGAGAGCTGGCGCGAGCCTGCGAGCGACTGAGAGGGCGTAAGGCGGGGACCTGTGCCCCGCCGTTTATTCTGTAGGGCGGATTGCTTGCGCCTGCCACTTCTTACGACTTTCAAAAGAATATGTAGGGGACGGCGTCCTCGACGTCCCGCACAGAACACGTGATGCTCTTGCCCTCGCCGGGCGGGCCATACTTTCTGAACGATCAGAAAGTATGCAAAGAATCGCTTAGGGGGAAGATTCCGTTTTCTCCCCCTTAAGAATCCCTCATTGAAACGGCTTAAGAGCTCCCGCCCTTAAGAATTCCCGAAATAGATACTGCTGGCAGAACAACACAATATACCGTACTAAACCTACGTCATTGCGAACCAGTCCGCAGACTGGTGTGGCAATCCGCATCCCTTTCTCTTGTTTTCCTTGCTTTTTACAAAAGAGAATGATAAACTGATTATTAAGTAATAATGCATCTAATATGATATAGAAAGGCGGATATACATGAGAAAAAGATTTCTGGTGCTTATGCTTGCCATAGTTGCTGTATTTTTCTTACTGACCATGTCTTCTTCGGCAGCTTCTGGCAGTGGAAAATGTGGTGAAAATGTTACATGGACGCTCACCGAAGATGGTGTGCTGACCATCAGTGGCAATGGCGCTATGACGGACTATGCTGCCAGAAACGCACCATGGTACAGTATGCGGAATGATATTCAAACGTTAGTGATAGATCCCGGTGTAACCATGATTGGTAATTATGCATTCTTCCGGTGTGTCAACTTGCAAAGTTCCCAGATACCAGACAGCGTTGCCGGAATCGGTTCCTATGCTTTTGCTCAATGCAGTAGTCTGACTAGTATTCTTCTGCCGGACAGCATTACCAGCATTGGCAAGAATGCTTTCTGGAATTGCAGCAGTGCCACTAAAGCAATTCTTCCAAATAGTCTTACCACAATCGGTGAAGGTGTATTCATGTCATGTGGTTTTTCGGAAATCGAAATTCCAGAATCTGTGATTCGTATTGATGATGCAGCTTTTAACCATTGCCAAAACCTTACAAGTATCGTAATTCCTCAAAATGTTACACAAATTGGAGTCTCTACATTTCAAGACTGCATTAGTTTAAAAACATTAACATTTGGTTATGGCCTTACTACTATTTCACACAATGCGTTTAACAACTGCTCCAGCTTGACAAAGGTTTCACTTCCCGGAAAGCTTACCAGCATTGGAATTCAATCATTTGCAAATTGCACCAGCCTAAAAACAGTCTCCCTCCCCACCAGCCTGACCAGTATTGGGAATGCAGCGTTTGACCACTGCACAAGTTTACTAGGTTTTTATATGAGTGGATATAATTCAAACTACTCCGTACAAAATGGTGTCCTGTTTGATAGGGACAAGAAAACGCTGTTAAAATATCCAGCCGGAAAACAGGGCGACTATCAGATTCCCTATACTGTCACTACAATTGATCAATCCGCGTTCTCAGAATGCAGCGGATTAACCGGGGTAGCCTTCCCGGCCAGTACTACAAGCATCGGCAGCAGGGCATTCTCAAATTGCACCGGGCTGACAGAATTAAATCTAAGGGGAAGCATCAAAAGCATTGATGGAGGTGCTTTTCAGGGATGCAGCAGCCTCACCTCCGTAACCGTTCCCGGCAGTGTGACCTATTTGGGATTGGATATTTTTGCGGACTGTACAAATCTGAAGACGGCTACGCTCTCTGAAGGCGTATTTTGGGTACCCTCAGGCATGTTCGAGAACTGTACAGCTCTGCGGGAAGTTTCTATGCCAAGCAGTGCTTCTTCCATCGGCAGCACTGTGTTTCTGAACTGCACGAGTCTGACTAGTGTGGTAATCCCTGATCGCGTAACCAGCATTGCGCGGGCGGCTTTTCAGGGATGCACCTCACTGACAGAGGTAAAGGTTCCAGCGTCCACGAAAACAATCTCTGAAAGTGTCTTTGACGGATGCGATGCTCTGACTGATGTTTTTTATGATGGATATGAAGCGCAGTGGAAAGAAATCACAATTGAAGGAAACAACGATCCGCTCAATGACGCGCGGCTCCATTTCAAAGAATCTTCACTAACCATTCTCGTTCACCCCACAGATTGCTCCACCACGGCCAATACCACCGCTGCCTTTTCCGTCTCTGCCGAGGGCGACGGCCTTACCTACCAGTGGCAGTACAACAATCCTGCCAGCGGCGTGTGGAAAAACAATTCCAGCGCGACCAAGGGCTACAACACCGATACCCTGACGGTAGAGGCCACTGCGGCGCGGAACGGCTATCAGTATCGCTGCGTGGTGACGGACGCAAACGGAACCACCGTGACCTCCGATCCCGCGACGCTGAGCGTACTTTCCATCAAGACCCAGCCCAAGAACGCATCTGTGGTCGGGACAAGCTCCGCGAACTTCAAGGTCTCCGCCACCGGTGCCGATCTCACCTATCAGTGGCAGTACAAGAATCCGGCAACCGGCGTTTGGAAGAATTGCTCCAGCGCAACGAAGGGCTACAACACCGCCACGCTGACCGTGCAGGGCGTCACTGGCAGCACCAACCGCAATGGCTATCAATACCGCTGCGTGGTGAAGGACGCCGCCGGGAACAAGCTGACCTCCAAGGCCGTGACGCTGACGGTCTTTGCCATCAAGACCCAGCCCAAGGACGCAAGCACCAGCGGCTCCGCCAAGGCAAGCTTCAAGATGGCAGCCACCGGCACAGATTTGACCTATCAGTGGCAGTACAAGAATCCCGCCAACGGCGTTTGGAAAAACTGCAGCGCCGCAACGGAGGGCTACAACACCGCCACACTGAAGGTCGCGGGCACCACCGGAAAGACCAATCGCAATGGGTATCAATACCGCTGCATCGTCACCAGCGGCGATAACGCTCTGGTCACAAATGCCGTGACCCTAACAGTTAAATAATTCTCAACATACGAAAACCAGCTGTCGATTGGCAGCTGGTTTTTTGGTATGGCGGCGGGGCACAGGTCCCCGCCCTACGTTATGGTTTCAAAATGTTTTCTTCGATGA
>CAMHPQ010000022.1 GCA_946187035.1 uncultured Clostridia bacterium
GAGGTCGAGCATCTTGTTGGAGAAGCCCCACTCGTTGTCGTACCAGGCGACCAGCTTGACGAAGTTGCCGTTCAGAGCGATTCCGGCGCGGGCGTCGAAGATGGAGGTGTGGGGATCAGTGCGGAAGTCGGAGGAGACGACGTCGTCATCCACATACTCCAGAACACCCTTCATGGGGCCCTCGGAGGCGGCCTTCATGGCGGCGCAGATCTCGTCATAGGTGGCGGCCTTCTCCAGACGGAAGGTCACGTCGACGACGGACACATCGGGAGCGGGGATACGCATGGACATACCGGTGAGCTTGCCGTTGAGCTCGGGGATGACCTTGCCCACAGCCTTGGCAGCGCCGGTGCTGGAGGGGATGATGTTGTTGTAGATGGAGCGGGCGCCGCGCAGATCCTTCTTCTTCGGGAAGCCGTCCACGATGGCCTGAGTGGCGGTGGAGGCGTGCACGGTGGTCATCAGACCCTCGACAACGCCGAAGTTGTCGTTGACGACCTTGGTGATGGGAGCCAGGCAGTTGGTGGTGCAGGAAGCGTTGGAGACGAACTGCATGTCTGCGGTGTACTTGTCCAGGTTGACGCCGCAGACGAACATGGGGGTGTCGTCCTTCGCGGGGCCGGACATGACGACGACCTTGGCGCCGGCGTCGATGTGGGCCTGAGCCTTCTCTTTGTCCAGATACACGCCGGTGCACTCGAGGACGTACTCAACGCCAAGCTCGCCCCAGGGGATGAGGGTGGCGTCGCGGTAGGTCTTGTCGGAGAGAACCTTCACGACCTTGCCGTTGACGGTGACGGTGCTGTCCTCGTCGTTACCGACGACTTCGCCATCGAAGCGGCCGTGGACGGAGTCATACTTCACGCAGTAAGCGATATGGGAAGCGGGATGACCGGGGGCGTTGATGGCAACGACCTCGATGTCGTCAGACTTGATGGCGGCGCGGAAGGCCAGGGAGCCGATGCGGCCGAAACCATTGATACCAACTTTGATCATTTTGTTTTCCTCCTGAATAAATAGTTGTGGGATTTCTCACTGGTTGCCATTCTAATACATTTTCTCCAAAAGTGCAATAAAATTTTCACAATAAAAAGAATCTTCCCCATTTTAGAAAAAAGATGGACAGTTCGCGGTTGAATTCTTGTATGTTTCGGCGTATATTTGACGGGGAGAATGGTGATTATTCACCACTTAGGAGAAGAAGGAGAAAGGAATATGGCGGAGCAATTTGACCTCGGCTCCATGGCTGCGCTGCTGCAGCTGCAGGCCGACGGGGTGATCCTCACCAGAGGGCGGCAGATCCACTTCATGAACCAGAGCGCGAAGGAGCTTCTGGGCGGTGATTTCACCGGGGCCCAGACGGCGAAGGTGCTGCCCTCGTTTTTGACGAATCTGCAGTCTCACGCCTGTGCGGCGGCTGTCACCATGGGCCAGCGGCTTTTGACGCTGACGGTGAGCACCGTAGGGGTGTACCGGCTCTATACCCTGCGGGAGCCGACGGTCTCCGCGCCCATGAGTCCGCCGGCACAGGAGCTCTGGACCCACCTGATGAATCTGCGTCTGCTGTCCCAGCAGCTCCGGGCGCACATGGAGATCCAGGGCAGCGCCGAGGGGAAGGCCCTCGCCGCGAAGTTCAACCGGCTCTATTACCAGAGCCACCGGAAGCTCACCAACGACGCCACGCTGGCCGGGCTGGACGACGGCACGCTGCCCTATCTGCCCCAGCCGGTGAACTGCGCGGAGGCCGTTCGGAGAATCGAAGGGCCCCTGGTCAGACTCATGGCGGAGCAGGGGATCGAGCTGCGGACCGAATTGCCGGAGGAGCCCGTGCCCGCAATGGCGGACGGGGAGCTGCTGAACCGGGCGCTGCTGAATCTGCTGCTGAACAGTCTGGCCAACTGCGGAGCAGGGGACTACGTGCGCCTGAGCCTGCTGACTCTCAGCGACCACGTCCTGCTGACCATCCACGACTCCGGCTGCGGCATCCCGGCGGAGAAGATCCGGGAGCTGCTGGGGTCCAAAAAGCGGGGCGGCTTCGCGGTGGTGCAGGGGATCATGGGCCTCCACGGCGGCAGCCTTCTGGTGGAGAGCGATTCCGGCAGCGGCGCCACGGTGCGGCTGCTGCTTCCGAAGCTGCAGGACCTCTCTCTGCTCCAGAGCCCGTCGGCGGCGTCCCGGTGCGACTTAAACCCGATTCTGCTCACCGGTCTGGCGGACTTCCTGACCCCGGAGCAGACGACCAGATTGGAACAAACTTCGGAATTTGTCTAAAACGACGGAGGATCCCCGGATTCTCAGGGGATTCTTGTGGCAATTCTCAAATTGACACCTCTGGGAATTCCTGTTAAACTGAACCTACAACCGAATATTGCAGTGAAAGGATAGAGGCGCAGTTGTCAAGAGTATCCCCGGTGCAAGGCATCGCAAAGCCGTTGCCGGTGGAGAAAGGGGCCGCTGCCGAAGGCCGTGCGGGCGCGTACAGCCTGGGCAAACGGAGAAGATCCGTTTGACTGTCGCATTTGCGGAGCGCTATTTTTTACTACATATTCACCTCTTCGGCGGGGACGCCTGCCGGGGGCTGATATGTCGATACGGCGCAGCGAATGGCTTCATTTGCTGCGTTTTTTTCTTTAGGAACCGCTAAACCAAGATGCATGCGTCAATCGGTTCAGCGCTTCCTGATTATCCTTCCAAAGCAATGGACGGCTCCACAGGGTCTCCGGATGTGAGCATTTTTTGCAAGAAAGTCAGCAGTTTTTGCGCTTAAATTGCAGAATGGATGCGCATAAAATGGAGACAAACAGACCACCTACATTATTAAAGGAGCGAATGATCATGACTACCAACCCCATCTTCCGCGGCGTCGCCACTGCCATTATCACCCCCACCACCCCCGAGGGTGTGGATTACGAAGCCTTTGGCCGTCTGATTGACTGGCAGATCGAAGAGGGCGTCAACGCCATCGTCGTCTGCGGCACCACCGGCGAGAACCCGACGCTCACCGACGAGGAGCACAAGGAGTGCATCCGCTACTGCGTCGAGCGCGTCAATCACCGCATCCCCGTCATCGCCGGCACCGGCTCCAACGACACCGCCCACGCCATCGAGATGACCAAGTACGCCTGCAGCGTCGGCGCGGACGCCATCCTGGTTGTCACCCCCTATTACAACAAGGCCACCCAGGCCGGCCTGGTGCAGATGTACTATGCCATCGCCGACGCCTCCACCGTCCCGATGATCGTCTACAACGTGCCCAGCCGCACCGGCTGCGGCATCAACCCCGAGACCTACGTGGAGCTGGCGAAGCACCCCCGCATCGCCGCCATCAAGGAGGCCAACGGCGACATCTCCAAGATCGCCAAGACCGCGCAGCTCCTGAACGGCGCCATGGACATCTATTCCGGCAACGACGACCAGATCGTGCCCATCATGTCCCTGGGCGGCATCGGCGTCATTTCCGTCCTCTCCAACGTGGCCCCGGCCCAGACCGTGAAGATCTGCAACCGCTGGTTCAGCGGCGACGTGGAGGGCGCCCGCGAGCTGCAGCTGGAGCTGCTGCCCCTGATCAACGCCCTGTTCTGCGAGGTCAACCCCATCCCCGTCAAGGCCGGCATGGCCGCCATGGGCTGGTGCGAGAACTTCCTCCGTCTGCCCCTGACCCCCATGAGCGAGGGCGCCTGGGCGAAGCTGGAGGCCTGCATGAAGGAGCAGGGACTCATCTGATCCGAATCACATCTGTGGGGTGCGGAGCCGACAGCGCCGCACTCCACGCTTCCATATTTGAGACAGGAGTTTTCTTATGAATATCATCATCAACGGCGCCAACGGCCGTATGGGCCGGATGCTCACCGAGTGCGCCGAGGCCAGCGGCGTGGGCATCGCCGCCCGCATCAGCCGCAGCTATTTCCACGACGACGACAACCAGACCTTCGGCGTTCTGGAGGAGTTCACCGGCGACGCCGACGTGGTCATCGACTTTTCCAATCACTCCGAGACCGGCAGCCTCCTGGGCTACTGCGTCATGCGCCGCCTCCCGGTGGTCATCGGCACCACGGGCCAGTCTGAGGAGGAGCTCAACCAGATCCGTGAGGCCTCCAGAGAGATCCCGATCTTCCTCTCCGGCAACATGTCCGTGGGCGTCGCGGTGCTGGCGGATCTGGCCAAGCGGGCCGCCGCCATGTTCCCGGACGCGGACATTGAGATCATCGAGCGTCACCACAACCAGAAGCTGGACGCCCCCAGCGGCACCGCGCTGCTGCTGGCCAGAAGGATCTGCGAGGCCAGAGGCGAGATGAAGTTCGTGGTCGGCCGCAGCGGCCACGCCAAAAGAGAGCCCAACGAGATCGGCATCCACGCCCTGCGCTACGGCTCCGAGACCGGCACCCACGAGATCGTCATCTCCAACGGCAAGGAGACCATCACCCTGAAGCACGAGGCCGAAAATCGCAGCCTCTTCGCCCAGGGCGCCCTGGTGGCGGCACAGACCCTGATTACCCTGGAGCCCGGTCTCTACGACATGCGGGCCATCGTCAACGACTAAATCTTTTTTGTGTCATTCTGAGCGGAGCGCAGCGGAGTCGAAGAATCTCAAGCAAAGGAAAGAAACCAGATCCTTCGACTCGCGTTGCTCGCTCAGGATGACAGAAGAAACGAATGCGCAATAAGGAGTTTAAGATATGTCCATGAACGCACAGGAGATCATCCAATTCATCGCCTCGGCGGAGAAAAAAACGCCCGTGAAGCTCTACGTGAAGGAGAAGGCTCCCATCGACTTCGGCTCCGCCCAGGTCTTCGGCGCGGGAGACAAGATCGTCTTCGGCGACTGGAGTGAGCTGAAGCCCATTCTGGAGGCCAACCGGGAGAACATCGCGGACGTGGTCATCGAAAATGACCGCCGGAACAGCGCGGTGCCGCTTCTGGACATGAAGGAGATCCCCGCCCGCATCGAGCCCGGCGCCCTGATCCGGGACCAGGTGACCATCGGCAAAAACGCCGTCATCATGATGGGCGCGGTGATCAACATCGGCGCCGTCATCGGTGAGGGCACCATGATCGACATGGGCTCCATTCTGGGTGGACGCGCCACCGTGGGCAAAAACTGCCACATCGGCGCCGGCGCGGTGTTGGCAGGCGTCATCGAGCCCGCCTCCGCCACTCCCGTCATCGTGGAGGACAACGTGCTCATCGGGGCCAACGCCGTGGTCATCGAGGGCGTCCACATCGGCAAGAACGCCGTGGTCGCCGCCGGCGCGGTAGTCATCGAGGACGTGCCGGAGAACATGGTGGTGGCCGGCTGCCCCGCCAAGATCATCAAGGAAAAAGACGAGAATACCAACCAGAAGACTGCGCTGGAGGCAGCATTGAGAACGCTGTGATTGCATCACAGCCTGCCCGCGCGGAGCGCGGGAGAGATTGAAATAGTTGGGAGGGGAAGACCATCCCCTCCCAAACCCTCCCCATGCGGGAATCAACAGGGAGAAAGAGTCAAAACAGAATGACCATGATACCGAATTATCTTGCCAAAGCAAATCAAATCGGGGACACGCTCTCCGAGCTGCGTGAGGCCTTTCACAGAAGGCCGGAGCTGGGCAATCAGGAGTTTCAGACGGCGGCCAGAATCGAATCCGTCCTGCAGGACTGCGGCCTGGAGGTCAACCGGCTGCTGCCCACCGCCGTGGTGGGAACGCTGAAAGGCGGAAAGCCCGGCCCCACCGTGGCCATCCGGGCGGACATGGACGCCCTGCCGATCCTGGAGCAGACCGGTGCGGCCTTCGCCTCCCAGAACCCCGGCGTCATGCATGCCTGCGGCCACGACGTCCACATGGCTGCGGCCCTGGGCGCGGCGATGCTGCTGAGCCGGCAGCGGGAATCCCTTCCCGGCACGGTGAAGTTCTTCTTCCAGCCGGACGAGGAGGGGGAGGGCGGCGCCCAGCGGATGATCGCCGCCGGCTGCATGGCCGGTGTGGATGCGGTCTTCGGCGCCCACGTGACTCCGGAATTAGAGGCTGGACAAATCGGTGTAAAATATGGTAAATTTTATGCGGCCAGCGATGTGTTTAACATCGTGCTCCACGGCAAGGGCTGCCACGGCGCGGAACGGGAGAAGGGCATCGACGCCCTGGCCGCCGCGGCGAGACTGGTGCCGGAGCTGCTGGCGCTGCCGGAGCATTTTCCCAACGAGCGCAGCGTGGTGAGCGTAGGCTCCTTCCACGCCGGCACCGCGGGAAACATCGTCTGTGACCGCGCCGAGCTCCAGGGCATCTCACGCACCCTGGGCAGCGACACCCGCTCCGCCATGCGGGTCCTGATCAAGGACACCATCCGCCGCGTGGCCATCGAGACCGAGGCCAAGGCGGACGTGATCCTCCGGGAGAGCTATCCCGGCGTGGTGAACCACGACAACGCCAGCGCCTTTGTGGAGCGGACGGCCAGAGCGGTGTTCGGCGATGAGGCCGTCTCCGTGCTGGATACGCCGGTCATGAAGACCGAGGATTTCGGCTATTTCCTGGCCTCCTGCCCCGGGGCCTACTACCACGTCGGAGCGGGCTGCGAGCTGCCGCTGCACAACCCTGCTTTCTTACCGGACGCGAAGGCCGTCGTCACCGCGGCGGCGCTCCACGCTTCGGTTGCCCATACATTTCTCGAGGAGAGTGGTACCCTATGAACACCATCACAGTCAAATTCGGCGGCACGTCTCTGGCCAGCGCCGCGCAGATCCAGAAGGCCGCCGCCATCATCCGCTCCGACCCCGCCCGCCGCTATGTGGTGGCCTCTGCGCCGGGCAAGCGGACCAAAGAGGACATCAAAGTCACCGACCTGCTCTACCGCTGCTACAACGAGGCGGAGGACGGGGAGGACTTCACCGGCACCCTCACGAGGATCCATGACCGCTTTGCGGACATCATCCGGGAGCTGGGCGTGGCGTTCGATCTGGAGCAGGAGATCGGGATTCTCAGAAAGCATCTGGAGCAGAACCCCAGCCCGGACTACATGGCCAGCCGGGGCGAGTATTTAAACTCCAAGATCATCGCCTCCTACCTGGGCTATACCTTCATCGACGCCGCCGAAGTGATCTTCTTCCAGGAAAACGGCGCTCTGGATGAGCAAAAGACCTACCAGACCCTCTCCATGCGGCTCATGGGCGCGGATCACGCGGTGGTGCCGGGCTTCTACGGCGCGCTGCCGGACGGCACCATCCACACCTTCTCCAGAGGCGGCTCCGACGTCACCGGCGCCATCGTGGCCAGAGCCTCCGTCTCCGAGCTCTACGAAAACTGGACAGACGTCAGCGGCATGCTCTCCGCCGATCCGAGGATCGTGGAGAACCCCAGAGTCATCGACTACATCACCTACACCGAGCTGCGGGAGCTCAGCTACATGGGCGCCTCCGTTCTCCACGAGGACGCGGTGTTCCCGGTGCGCAAGGCGGGCATTCCCATCAACATCCGCAACACCAACGCCCCCGAGAATCCCGGCACCATGATCGTGGCGTCCCTGCCGGCGGTCACGGGACGGCGAACCGTCACCGGCATCGCGGGCAAGAAGGGCTTCAGCAGCATCCACATCGAGAAGTCCATGATGAACAGCGAGGTGGGCTTCGTCGCCAAGCTCCTGAAGATCTTCGCCGACGAGGGCCTCAGCTTCGAGCACTGCCCCTCGGGCATCGACACCATCTCCATCGTCATCAACACCGCCAGCTTCACGCCCCACAGAGACGAGATCCTCCACCGGATCCGTCAGGATCTGGAGCCGGACGTGGTGGCCGTGGAGGACAGTCTCGCGCTGATCGCCGTGGTGGGCCAGGGCATGGTCTATTCCAAGGGTACCGCCGCCCGCGTGTTCTCGGCCCTCTCCAACGCCAACGTGAATATCCGCATGATCGACCAGGGTTCCAGCGAGCTGAACATCATCGTCAGCGTCGACGAGCTGGACTTTGAAAACTCTCTCCGCAGCATCTACCACGCCATGGAGAGCCTGATGAAGTGACCTTCCATCGAATCCAAACCACCGGGAAACCGGTGGTTTTTTTGCAGAACGGCTTTTTTCCTTGCGTTTTTTGAAAACGGATGGTAAACTGTTGGCAACCGAAAAATCTGAAGGAGGAATATCCATGCGCAAAAGATTATTGGCGCTTCTTTTGACCTTCGCTTCAATCCTTGCTCTGCTGATCTTCCCGGTTGGCGCGGCCAACGTGGTGGCAAGCGGCGAATGCGGCGAGAACGTGAGATGGTCGCTCACCTATGACGGTCAGCTGACCATCACCGGCACCGGCCCCATGACCAACTATGGCGAGGAGGACTACCCCTGGCTGGACAGTGATCCCGCCGTCACCTCCATCGTGATCGGCGAGGGCGTCACCACCGTGGGCGACTATGCCTTTGCCGGCTGCGTGGATCTCAAGAGCGTGACGCTGCCGGAGAGCCTCAGGTACATCGGCGGCGGTTCCTTTGTGTACTGCACCAAGCTTCAGAGCATCGCCATTCCTGCCGGTGTGGAGGATGTGGAAGTGGGCGCTTTCGTCCAGTGCGAGTCGCTGGAGCAGGTGAATCTGCCCGACGCCATCACCTGCGTCTCCGCCAACGCCTTCCGCCTCTGCAGCAGCCTGACGAGCATCGCCATCCCCGAGGGCGTCACCTATGTGGACACCGGCGCCTTTGCCCAGTGCGGCGCGCTGAAGGAAGTGTCGCTGCCCAAGAGCCTGAAGAGCGTCGAGCAGGACGCCTTCAGCGAATGCGCCAATCTGACGGACGTGTACTACGCGGGCTCCGAAGCCGCGTGGAACGCCGTTGAGGTTTTCGACGGCAATGAGCCGCTGCAAAATGCCGCTCTGCACTGTGCAGCGGTTGACCTGGCCATCACTGCCCAGCCGGAGGACGCGGCGGTGACTGGCTCCAACTCTGCCGACTTCCGGGTGCAGGCCGTGGGCGAGAATCTGACCTATCAGTGGCAATATAAGAACCCTGCCACCGGCGTCTGGAAAAACTGCTCCAGCGCCACCCAGGGCTATAACACCGACACCCTGACGGTGGTGGGCGTGTCCGGAACTACCAACCGCAACGGCTATCAGTACCGCTGCAAGGTCTCTGATGGGGAAAAGACCCTGACCACCTCTGCCGCCACCCTGACGGTGAAGGAGAGCATTGTCATCACCGGTCAGCCGGCCGACGCCACTGCCAAGGGAACTGCGAAGGTCAGCTTCCGGGTGCAGGCTACCGGCGAGGATCTGACCTACCAGTGGCAGTACAAGAAGCCCGGCGGGGCCTGGAAAAACTGCTCCAGCGCCACAGTGGGATACAATACCGACACCCTGACGGTGGCGGGCGTCTCCGGAACCACCAACCGCAACGACTATCAGTATCGCTGCAAGGTCACTGGCGGCGGCAAGACCGTGACCTCTGACGCCGCCACCCTGACGGTGTTTGCCATCCGCGTCAAACCCGTGGACGCCACGGTGACGGGGTCCGAGAAGGCCACCTTCCAGGTGCAGGCCACCGGCGCGGATCTCACCTACCAGTGGCAATACAAAAAACCCGGCGGAGCCTGGAAAAACTGCTCCAGCGCCACCCAGGGCTACAACACCGACACCCTGACGGTGGTGGGCGCGTCCGGCGGCGTCAACCGCAACGGCTACCAGTACCGCTGCAAAGTCACCAGCGGCGGCCAGACCATCACTTCCTCTGCCGCCACCCTGACGGTACACTGAAATCAACCCAGAACCGGCTCCTGCTTGGGGCCGGTTCTGATTTGCGGCATTTATTAACATAATATATTTTATGTGAATCATCGTTAAATTAATAATGGTTGCCCCGGGTGGGGGATTGTGATATAGTGACATCATCAACTGCATTGACAGGAGGCTTGACAACAATGGATCTAAACTCTCCCCTGAACATGACCATGCTGTGCGACTTCTATGAGCTGACCATGGGCAACGGCTACTTCCAGCACGGCATGAAGGATCGGATTACCTACTTTGATATGTTCTTCCGCAACGTGCCGGACGGAGGCGGCGTCGCCATCGCGGCGGGTCTGGAGCAGGTCATCGACTACATTCAGAACCTGCACTTCTCTGAGGAGGATATCGAATATCTCCGTGGCCGGAAGCTTTTCAGCGAGGAATTTCTGGAGTACCTGAAGGACTTCCGCTTCACCGGCGACATCTGGGCGGTGCCCGAGGGCACCCCGGTGTTCCCCCGTGAGCCGCTGATCACCGTCCGCGCCCCCGCCATCGAGGCCCAGCTCATCGAGACCTATCTGCTGCTGCAGATCAATCACCAGAGCCTGATTGCCACCAAGGCCAACCGGATCTGCCGGGCTGCCGACGGCCGCGTTGTGCTGGAGTTTGGCTCCAGAAGAGCCCAGGGCGCCGACGGCGCCATCATCGGCGCCAGAGCTGCCTACATCGGCGGCTGCGCCGGCACGGCCTGCACCATCTCCGACGAGCTCTACGGCGTTCCCGCCGGCGGCACCATGGCCCACTCCTGGGTGCAGATGTTCGATTCTGAATACGAGGCCTTCAAGGCCTACTGCGAGACCTATCCCAACAACGCCACCCTGCTGGTGGACACTTACAACAGCCTGAAGTCCGGCGTGCCCAACGCCATCCGGGCCTTCAACGAGGTTTTGAAGCCGAAGGGCATCACCAAGTGCGGCATTCGCTTCGACTCCGGCGACATCGCCTATCTCACCAAGAAGGCCAGAAAGATGCTGGACGAGGCCGGCTGGCCGGAGTGCAAGATCACGGTCTCCAACTCTCTGGACGAGCAGCTGATCCTGGGCATGCTGCGGCAGGGCGCCCAGATCGATTCCTTCGGCGTGGGCGAGCGGCTGATCACCGCCAAGAGCGAGCCGGTGTTCGGCGGCGTTTACAAGCTCTGCGCCATCGAGAAAGAGGACGGCAGCGTCGTCCCGAAGATCAAGATCAGCGAGAACGTGGGCAAGATCACGAACCCCCACTACAAGCGTCTCTACCGCTTCTTCACCAGAGATGGCGGCATGGCCGAGGCAGACTATATCACCGTCTATGACGAGGTGGTGGACGACACCCAGCCTCTGGAGATCTGCGACCCCGACGCCACCTGGAAGAAGAAGGTCATGACCGACTTCGTGGCCAAAGAGCTGCAGGTGCCGATCTTCCAAAACGGCGAGCTGGTCTACGAAAAGCCCACCCTGGACGAGATCAAGGCCTACTGCGCCGAGCAGATCAAGACCCTCTGGCCCGAGGTGCTGCGCTTCGACAACCCCCACAACTACTATGTGGATCTCTCCGACAAGCTCCTGAAGATCAAGATGGAGCTGCTGAACGCCGGTGGTAAGTCGTGAATGCTGCCCAGCGGCGTGAGGCCATTCTCCGCATCCTCTCCGAGGCGGAGGGCTCCGTCAGCGCCTCCCAGCTGGCGACCCGGTTCAATGTGAGCCGGCAGATCATCGTGGGGGACGTGGCGCTGCTGAGAGCCGGCGGCGAACAGATTTCCGCCACCCCCAGGGGCTATGTGCTCCACGGGCAGGAGGGAGGCATCCTCCGCACCGTCGCCTGCCGCCATGACCGGAAGGGCACCGAGGAAGAGCTGAACATCATGGTGGACAACGGCTGCACGGTGCTGGACGTGGTGGTGGAGCACCCGGTCTACGGGCAGCTCACCGGCCAGCTGCAGATCGCCAGCCGATATGACGTGCGGCAGTTCATCGAGCGGCTGGACGCGGAGGACACCAAGCCCCTGAGCACCCTCACCGACGGCATCCACCTGCACAACCTCCGCTGCCCCGACGAGGCGGCCTTCCAGCGAACCTGCGCGGCGCTGAGAGCGGCGGGCTATCTGCTGGAGGAGGGCTGAGGTGGTATCCAATCGAACCTTGCTGGGGATCGCGGGCTTCGTGTGGCTGGCCGCCGGGGTGAACATCCTCCGGATCGGCCTCAGGGCGTTTCTGGCGGTCTGCGCTCTATCGATAATCGGCAGGATCCTGCTGATGGCGGCCTTGGCTGTGCTGATCTTCATCGGGTTTCATCTGATGTTCTCGAAGATCGTCGTGAAGCACACCGCCAGAATCAAAGGCTACAAGACGAAACAGCCCTTCTGGAAATTCTTCGACGGGAAGAGCTATCTTTTGATGCTCTTCATGATGAGCCTCGGTATCGGTCTCAGACACAGCGGCCTGCTGCCGGAGTTCTTCTTCGGATTCTTCTATACCGGCCTCGGCACGGCCCTCACCGCCGCCGGCCTCCGGTTCCTGATCCGGTTTTTCCGATACAACTAAAACAACGACGCACTGCAAAAACGCGGTGCGTCGTTTTGTATTTGAATATGCAAATTCCAGTTTATCGGGGCGTTCATAAATTTCAGAATGTTGGATAGAACATAGCCTTCCCCTGGGGGAAGGGGGACCGCGCAAGCGGTGGATGAGGGTCGGGGAGCAGCAGGATCAGGGCAGCAGCTCAATAGAAATCACAATGGCTCTACCCTCATCCGTCACGGCTATTTCCCGCCGTGCCACCTTCCCCCAGGGGAAGGCTTTCGCTCTCATCAACTGCTCGACAAACTCCAATTTTCCGCTGAAACTCCAAACTCCACACTGCCTCAAATCCTCCCCAGCAGCTTTCCCCACAGCTGCCAGACCGTCAGCCGCGGCACATCCTCCGAGGCCAGGAGTCGGATTTCGGCAGCAGTTCCGGAATCGTTGGTGACGTTTAAGGTGCCCAGCAGGTCGCCCTTCCGCACCGGAGCCTCCACGGCGTCCGGGAGCAGCAGCTCGTAGTCCGCCGGGCCGCCGTCTTTGTCCAGCAGCACCGAGTCTCCGTCACAGACCGGCTGCACGCTGTCCTTCGCTCCGAGGCTTACCCGCACCGGCGGCAGGGCCACGTTTTTCTCAGCCGACCAGAGGGTGTAGGCGGAAAAGCCATAGTTTAAAAGGGCCGCCGCGTCGGCGAACCGCTGATCGGAGCTGGGGGCGTGGAGCACCACGGCCACAAAGCCGATGCCCTCCCGCTCGGCGCTGGCAGAGAGACAGTACATGGCCTCCTGGGTGAAGCCGGTTTTCAGACCGGTGATCCCGTCGAAGGTCCGCACCAGCTTGTTGGTGTTGGTGAGGGTGAATTCGCCGCCGCGCACCTGGTCCATCCAGAGAGTGGTGTAATCCCGGATCCAGTTGTGGCTCAAAAGGGCTCTGCTCACCAGGGCCACATCGTAGGCGCTGGTGTAGTGCTCCGGGTCGTCGGTGAGACCGGTGCAGTTTACATAATGTGTGTCCGACATGCCCAGCTCCGCCGCCCGGTCGTTCATTTTCTGGACGAAGGCCTTCTCGGAGCCCGCCAGCTTCTCCGCCATGGCCACGGCGCAGTCGTTGGCGGAGACCACGGCGATGCACTTGATCATCTCGTCCGCGGTCATGGTCTCGCCGGCCTCCAGCCAGATTTGGCTGCCGCCCATGGAGGCCGCGGCGTCGGAGGCCGTGACCGTGTCCGTGAGCTTCAGACCGCCGCGCTCCACCGCCTCGGCAATCAGCAGCAGGGTCATCACCTTGGTGACGCTGGCGGGGGCTCTTCTGGTGTGGGCGTCCTTTTCGTAGAGCAGCATCCCGGTGCTCTGCTCCATCAAAACGGCGGAGTCGGCGCTCAAATCCAGTGCCTCGGTCTCGGCGGCGCGGACAGCCAGGGCGCTGGGCGCCAGCAGCACGGCAATCAGGAGTCCGGCGAGAATTCTTCGCATATTTTTCGTCTCCTTTTCACAAGCTTTTCGCAGAAGCTTATGCGCTTCGGGGAAGAAAGATGCGTTTTCCGGTTGACGGATGGACGAAAAAAAGAGTACAATAAAGAAAAACATGGAAAAGGAGGCGCGCCAAATGAAGCGATTTTGGGAGAGAAGTGAATACTTCAAATGGGGCGTCACGGCCTTTTTCGTGATCGCGGCCTCCATCGTGTTCTATCTGCTGCTCATGCGGGGCGGCTATGTGATCTCCGCAGTCTCCAAGGTGCTGGGCTATCTGAGCCCGGTGATCTGGGGCCTGGTCATCTCCTATCTGCTGTGGCCCATGACCCGGTATTTTGAGCAGAAGGGCTTCCGCCCCTGGCTGGATCGGAGAAGAAAGAAAAAGGACAACACCAAGCTGGCCCGGACCCTCAGCGTTATGCTGAGCATCATGCTGGCGCTGCTGTTCATCGGAATTCTGCTGTGGATCGTCATCCCGCAGGTCTACACCAGCATTGAGAACATCGTCACCAACGCGCCGGAATACGTCGAATCCGCCACCGCCTGGATCGAAAAGCTCTTCGAGGACAAGCCGGAGCTGGAACAGGCCATCATCCAGACCACCGGCGACGTCTCCGACTCTCTGATCGGCTGGATCCGCTCGGAGCTGATGCCGAATCTGAGCACCATCGTCACCAACGTGACCACCGGCGTCTATCAGGTGCTGCGGGGCATTCTGGACGTGCTGATCGGCTTCGTGGTGGCCTGCTATGTGCTGTTCAACGTGGAGGTGCTGGGCGCCAGGTGCAAGAAGATCCTCTACAGCATCTTCAGCGTCCGCCACGCGGAGCTGATCATGCGGGCGGTGGACTTCACCGACACCACCTTCAACGGCTTCATCACCGGCAAGATCATCGACTCGCTGATCATCGGCGTGATCTGCTATATCGGCTGCACGATTTTGAAAATGCCCTATGTGGCTCTGGTCAGCGTCATCATCGGCGTGACGAATCTGATCCCGGTGTTCGGCCCCATCATCGGCGCGGTGCCGCCGCTGCTGCTGATCTTCCTGGTGAGTCCCATGAAGGCTCTGATCTTCCTGGGCTTCGTCATCGTGCTGCAGCAGGTGGACGGCAACATCATCGGCCCGAAGATCCTGGGCAGCTCCATCGGCATCAACGGCTTCTGGGTGGTGTTCGCCATCCTGCTGGGCGGCGGCCTCTTCGGCGTGCTGGGCATGCTGCTGGCGGTGCCGGTGTTCGCGGTGATCTACAACGGCGTCGATAAGCTGGTGGACCACGGCCTGAGAAAACGCGGCCTCCATACGGAGACCGCGGACTATACCAATTTGGATCACATCGACCCGGAGTCGAAAAAGCCTGTCAAGCGGGTGGAGCCGGCGTCGGAGACCATCCTCACCTCAACCAAGACTGGGAAAAAGTGATTGCTGCGCGTCCCTCAGCGCGTCACAGAATGCGTCGATCTCCTCCATGGTGGTGAACCGGGAGAAGCTCACGCGCAGGGCCCCGTCGATGACCTTCGACGGCAGACCAAGAGCCTCCAGAACATGGCTCCGCCCGCCCTTTTTGCAGGCGGAGCTTCTGGAGGTATAAATTTCTTTTGCCTCCAGAAAGTTCATCAGAACCTCGCTCCGGTAGCCGGGCAGGGAGATGCTGAGAATGTGGGGCGCGCCGCCGGGGATGATCTGAATGGGATCCAGCTCGGAGGTGAGACGCCCGATGGCGTGGCGGCGCAGCTCCGCCATGCGCTTCGTGGCCTCCGGCATTTTCTGAAAGCCCAGCTCCGCCGCCACGCCGAAAGCCGCGATCTGGGGCGTGGCCTCCGTGCCGGCCCGGATGCCCTGCTCCTGGCCGCCGCCGTGGAGATAGGGGGGCAGCTTCAAGCCCTTTCGGATGTAGAGCGCGCCGACGCCCTTGGGAGCGTGAATCTTGTGGCCGCTGATGGTGACAAGATCGGCGCCCAGCTTGTCGCAGCGGAAGGGGACTTTCAGAAATCCCTGAACCGCGTCGGTGTGCAGCAGGGCCTTGCTGTTGTGTTCTTTCAGAACCCGGGAAACCCCGGCGATGTCCGTAATGGCGCCGGTCTCGTTGTTCACCAGCATGAGAGACACCAGGATCGTGTCCTCCCGCAGGGCCTCGGCCACCATTCCCGGCGTGATGCTGCCGGTCTCGTCGGGTTTTAAACGAGTGATCTCAAAACCCAGCTTTTCAAGCTTATCCAGGCTTTTCCGGATGGCGTCGTGCTCCAGTGCGGAGCTGATGATGTGCTTTCCGGAATGCCGCATTTTTTCTGCCCCGGAGAAGAGGGCCCAGTTGTCGCCCTCGGAGCCGCAGGCGGTGAAATACACCTCGTCCGGCTTGCAGCCCAGGGCCTTTGCGATCTGCTCGCGGGCCTTGTCCA
Source organism: uncultured Clostridia bacterium (assembly GCA_946187035.1). Taxonomy (GTDB): domain Bacteria; phylum Bacillota; class Clostridia; order Oscillospirales; family Oscillospiraceae; genus CAG-103. The sequence continues at coordinate 16,104 of CAMHPQ010000022.1, forward strand.
CGGCGGCCTTGGCCTCGCGCCCCAGCTTGTAGGTGGCGCTGGGGTTTCCGAAGTTGTTCGTCATCATTTCCGCCGCCGCGGCTGCTGCCTCCGGGCAGACTCTGGTGGTGGCGGCGTTGTCGAGATAGATCATTTTATTACCTCATTGGAGTTAAGATTATGCACTACATTATAACCGCTCTCGGCTGCAAGGTCAACCAGTATGAGGCCCAGGCCGTGGAGACGCTTTTGAAGGAACGGGGCATGACCCCGGCTGCGGACGGGGACCGTGCGGATCTGGTGATCGTGAACACCTGCGCCGTCACTGCCGAGGGGGGACGCAAGTCCAGACAGACCATCCGCAAGCTGAAGGAGGCCCACCCCGAGGCCCTCACGGCGGTCTGCGGCTGCTGGAGCCAGCTGAGCCCCGAGGAGGCCGCCTCCATCGGCGCAGACGTGGTCCACGGCAGCGGCGCCAAGGAGGCCTTCGTGGAGGATATCATGAAAGCCCTCTCGGAGCGCAGACAGATCACCGAGGTGGACGACCCCTTCCAGAGAAGAGTCTTCGAGGAGCTGCCCTCCGGGGCTCTGGGCGGGAGGACCCGGGCGTTTTTGAAAATCCAGGACGGCTGCGTGAACTTCTGCACCTACTGCATCATCCCCTACACCAGAGGCCGTCTCCGGAGTCTGCCCATCGAGGCCATCCGTCGCCACTGTGAAAAGCTGGCCGCCGAGGGCTACCGGGAGCTGGTGCTCACGGGTATCGAGATCGCCTCCTACGGGGTGGATTTGCCTGAGAAGCCCAACCTGGCCGACGCCATCTGCGCCGCTGCCGAGGCCGCCCCGGGTCTGCGGATTCGGCTGGGATCCCTGGAGCCCACGGTGATCACCGAGGAATTCTGCAGACGGATTTCTGAATCCGGACAGGTCTGCGACCACTTCCATCTCTCCCTCCAGAGCGGCTGTGACCGGACGCTGCATAGAATGAACCGGAAGTACGACACCGCCGCGTTCACCCAAGTCACGGAACTGCTGCGGAAATACTTCCCCGGCTGCGCCCTCACCGCCGATCTCATCACCGGCTTCCCGGGGGAGACCGACGAAGATCAGCAGGCCACGTTGGACTTTCTCCGAAAGATCCAATTCTCCCAGGTCCACGTGTTCCCCTACTCCCGCCGCCCCGGCACCAGGGCCGACTCTATGCCGGAGCAGCTGACCCACAAGGTGAAAAACGACCGGGCCCACGAGGCCCAGAAGGCGGCGGACGAGACCCGGCAAGCGTATCTTCAGGCGCAGGTAGGCCGCGTCCTCCCGGTGCTCTTCGAGACGGAGCAGGCCGGACGCTGGCAGGGCCACAGCCCCAACTACTGCACCGTTCTCGCCGAGGGGGATTTCCTCCACGGAATTGTGAGAAATGTCGAAATCACAGGGGTCGAGGGGCAAAACCTTGTCGGGAATTTGGTTTGACGAGCATATCCAATTTGTGTTATATTTTTCACTGAAGTAAAGCATTACATTAGGAGTGCAGCCATGGACAGAGATCAGGTATTCAATTTCTCAGCCGGGCCGTCGGTGCTGCCGGAGCAGGTGCTCCTGCGGGCCCAGGCGGAGATGCTGAACTACAACGGCAGCGGCATGTCCGTCATGGAGATGAGCCACCGGAGCAAGGTCTACGCGGAGATTTTCGACGAGACCAAGGCGAAGTTCCGGAGAGCCCTCAGTGTGCCGCAGACCCATGAGATCCTGTTTCTCCAGGGCGGCGCTTCCACCCAGTTTTCCATGGTTCCCTTGAATCTGCTGCCTGTGGGCGGCAGCGCGGACTACGCCGTCACCGGGCATTTTTCCGGCAACGCGGCCAGGGAGGCTGCCAAATACGGCACTGTGAACTTGGCGGCGGACACCTCCGAGGCGAAGCACACCTACATCCCGTCTCAGTCGGAGCTGAAGCTGAACCCCGAGGCCGCCTACTTCCACTACTGCGCCAACAACACCATCTACGGCACCGAGTGGCAGTACGTCCCGGAGACCGCGGGCGTGCCGCTGGTCAGCGACATGTCCTCGGACATTCTCTCCAGACCGGTGGAGGTCTCAAAATTCGGCCTCATCTACGCCGGCGCCCAGAAGAACATGGCCCCCGCGGGACTCACGGTGGTGATCATCGACAAGTCCCTCGCCGGCAGCGAGCGCCCGGAGACGCCCCTGATGCTCAGCTATCAGCGGATGATCGACAAGGACTCCATGTTCAACACCCCGCCCTGCTGGTGCATCTACATTCTGGGGCTGGTGCTGGACTGGCTGGAGACCCAGGGCGGCGTTCACGGCATGGAGCAGATCAAGCATGAGCGGGCCCGGAAGCTCTATGACTATTTGGACAACAGTTCGCTCTTCCACGCCAACGCCAAGCCCGGCTCCCGCTCCGATATGAACGTCACCTTCCGCACCGGCGATCCGGATCTGGACGCGGAATTCGTCGCCGGGGCCACGAAGCGAGGGCTCCTGAATCTCAAGGGCCACCGGGTTTCCGGCGGTATGCGCGCCTCTCTCTACAACGCAATGCCCATGGCGGGCGTGGACGCGCTGCTGAACTATCTGAAAGAATTCGAGGTTGAACACCATGGAAAATAAACCCTATCGGATCCTGACCATGAACCACATCGCCGAGCGCGGCATCGACGCGCTGGTGGAGCGGGGCTGCCAGGTGGGGGAGGAGATTGAAAATCCCCACGGCATTCTGCTGCGCAGCGCCAATCTGCACGACTACCCCTTCGGGGAGGGGCTGGTGGCCATCGCCCGCAGCGGCGCCGGCACCAACAACATTCCGCTGAAAACATGCTGCGAGAAGGGCATCGTGGTCTTTAACAGCCCCGGCGCCAACGCGGAGGCGGTGAAGGAGCTGATCCTCTGCTCCCTGGTCATGAGCTCCCGAAACGTTCTCGGCAGCATCGACTGGGTCAAGGGTCTGAAGGACGAGGGGGACAACATCCCCAATCTGGTGGAGAAGGGCAAGGCCGCCTTCTCCGGCCCGGAGCTCATGGGCAAGACCCTGGGCGTCATCGGCCTGGGCGCCATCGGCTCTCTCATCGCCAACATCGCGGTGAAGCTGGGCATGAACGTCATCGGCCACGACCCCTACCTCTCCGTGGACGCCGCCTGGCGTCTCAGCCGCAGCGTGCAGCACGCGGTGGACGTGGATGAGGTCTATATGAAGTCCGACTACATCAGCATCAACGTGCCCTACACCGAGGCCACCAAGGAGATGCTGAACGCCAAGGCCTTCGCCAAGATGAAGCCCGGCGTGCGCATCATCAACGAGTCCCGGGGCGAGGTGGTCAACGACGACGATATGATCGAGGCCGTGAAGTCCGGCAGAGTGGGGAAGTATGTCACCGATTTCCCCAACAAAAAGCTCATCGGCGTGGAGAACATCATCTGCATGCCCCACCTGGGCGCCGTCACCCCGGAGAGCGAGGAGAAGAGCTCCGTCATGGCTGCCCACGAGCTCTATGACTACCTACTCAACGGCAACATCAAAAACTCCGTCAACTTCCCCGACGCCACCCTGGAGCGCATGGGTCTGCGCAGACTCTGCATCCTCCACCAGAATGTGCCGAAGATGCTCAACCAGTTCCTGGAGATCGCCTGCAGCACCGGCCTGAACGTGGACAACATGATCAACAAGGCCTATGGGGAGTACGCCTACGCCATGATCGATCTCAACGGCGAGCTCACCCAGCAGCAGATCGCCGACCTCCGCGCCATCCCCGAGGTCATCCGCGTCCGCGTGGTGTGAGCCTGCAGCAAAATAAAGGATCCCGTATCGGAAAATCGGTACGGGATTTTTGCGCTTTGGCAGTTTTCAAATTCCAGTTTATCGGGGAGTTCGTTTTTTGCAAAAACTAAAATAGGATGTCATTGCGAGCCAGTGACCGACGTCATCTGGCGTGGCAATCCGCGTCCCCCGGCGGCAGAGTAAATTCCGGCAGAGCGTTGGAAAAGAACGTATTCGCCCAACAACTCAGAAGTAATCAGTCTGTACTGCAAGAGAACGGATTGCCACACCAGTGTGAGCACTGGTTCGCAATGACACGCTTTGAGTCTGGCAGATAAACTCCCAATTTGCACCGTAGGGCGGGTTGCTTGCGCCCGCCGCTTTTTCAAATTCCAGTTGATCGGGGAGTAAAAGAGAATCCGTAGGGGAGGGGCTTGCCCCTCCCGTTTGTACAAATGCGCTGAATTTGCGGGAGGGGCAAGCCCCTCCCCTACGGCTATCATTGGAATGCACTGCAAAACCGAACAACCCGATAAACTCCAATTTACCGATCCGCTGTCGGCAGCTGCTGGGCTCTGAGGAGTTCTGCGTACATGCCGTTTTTCTCGATGAGCTCGGCCTGGGTGCCCTGTTCGGCGATGCGGGTGTCGTCCACCACGGCCACCCGGTCCGCGCTTCTGACGGTGGAGAGCCGATGGGCGATGATCAATGTGGTGCGGCCCACGGCCAGCTCGTCCAGGGCCGCCTGGATGTGCTGCTCGGTGACGGAGTCCAGGGCGCTGGTGGCCTCGTCCAGGATCAGCACCGGCGGGTTTTTCAGGAACACGCGGGCGATGCTGATGCGCTGCTTCTGGCCGCCGGAGAGCATGACGCCCCGCTCGCCCACAAAGGTGTCGTAGCCGTCGGGCATGGCGAGGATGTCCTCGTGGATCTCCGCCCGCTTGGCCGCCTCCATGATCTCCTCATCGGTGGCATCCGGGCGTCCGTAGCGGATGTTCTCCTTGATGGTGTCGGCGAAGATGAACACATCCTGCTGCAGGATGCCGATGGCCCGGTGCAGACTCTTCTGCGTGATGTTTCGGATGTCGATGCCGTCCAGACGGACGCTGCCGCCGGTGACATCGTAGAATCTCGGCAGCAGCTGGCAGAGGGTGGTCTTGCCGCCGCCGGAGGGCCCCACCACTGCCAGGGTCTTGCCGGGCTCGATCTTGAGCGCCACATGCTCCAGCACGGGCTTGCCGTTGTCATATTGGAAGAACACGTCGTCAAACTCCACCGCGCCCTTGACCTCCGTCAGCTCCACGGCGTCGGGGGCGTCCTGAATGGGGCTCTGGGTGCGCATGAGCTCCAAAAACCGCTGGAAGCCCGCCATGCCGTCGGTAAAGGTCTCCATGAAGGCCACCACCATGCGGATGGGGGTCACGAAGCTGGTGACGTACAGGGAGAAGGTGATCAGGTCGATGTAGTCCATCATGCCCTTCATGATGAAGTAGCCGCCCAGGGCGATGACCACCACCTGCAGGGCGGACATGGCGAACTCCATCCCGCTCATGAAGGTGCCCATGGCCCGGTACCACTCCCGCTTGCTGCCCTTGTACCGCTCGTTGCTCTCCCGGAACTTGGCGTTCTCCATGTCCTCGTTGGCGAAGGCTCTGGCGGTGCGGACACCGGAGATGCCGCTCTCGATGACGGCGTTGATCTCCGCCTGCTGCTTTTTCACCTGAATGTTGGTGCGGGTCATCCGCTGCCGCTGCATCAGTGTCAGCCAGATGCTCAGGGGCACCAGCACCATCAGCGCCAGGGCGATCTCCCATCGGATCCGCATGAGGATGATCACCGAGCCCACCAGGGTGATCAGGGCGGTGATCACGTTCTCCGGCCCGTGGTGGGCGATCTCGGTGACGGAGAACAGGTCGGAGGTCATTCGGCTCATGAGGGCGCCGGTGCGGTTGTGGTCGAAGAAGGAGAAGCTCATCTCCTGCAGATGGCAGAACAGATCCTCCCGCATGTCGGCCTCCATGTACATGCCGCAGCGGTGGCCGATGACCGTCATGCAGTAGCTCAGCACCGCCTTGATCAGGTAGGCCAGGAACAGAATCCCCATGACCGCGAAGAAGGCCCCGTACTTCTGAGCCGGCAGCAGCTCTCTCATGGCGCTGCGGCTGGCGATGGGGAAGAGGAGGCTCGCCAGCGCGGCGAAAAACACGCAGACCATATCGACGGCCAGCAGCCTCCAATGGGGCTTGTAGTAGGTCAGAAATACCCGGAGGGCGCTCTGGTTGAAGTCTCTTTTCATAAACAAAATTCCAATCTGATGTCTAAAAAAATATTCTTTTGATGGAAAAACACAAGGTATCGTGCTTCCGGTCAGACCCTGGTTGCAGTTGTTGTAGTTATCTTAGACTTTTTGGACAATTATGTCAAGCAAAGATGAAAAAAGGGATTGACCGATATGAAAAAAAGTGGTAGGATAATGACGTTATGGTAACTGGGTTATGGAAACCAGACCATTATTTTTCACGAAAAAATCAGCCGTCCGATTGGAATGAAACGATATGGCAAGCTCAAAACGAGTCATGGAAGGCGTGCTCTGCGCGCTGCTTGCGGTGGTACTGGTGCTGGTGCTGCTGGTTCGGGTGAAGGTGATCTACGCCGCGAATCTCACCACCTCCGCCTCTCCGGCCCCCTCCTTTGAGGCGCTGGCCTCCAGCGTGATCCGCTCTCCGGATCCGACGAATCCCACCATCGCCCAGACCCCGGTGGTCACGCCCAACCCCAAGGGTCTGCCCCGCATCGATCTCTCCAGCTGGCAGTACAAGCTGGCCAGCGCCTCCAATCCCATCGGTGACTACGCCCCGCCGGAGCTCACCGAGCTGGAATGGTACAACGCCTTCGACAGCCGCGCCGCCGTCTCCCTAATGAACATGGTGGAGGCCGGACGCGCCGAGGGACTCAACGTGGTGCTGCAGTCCACCTACCGCTCCTATGACGAGCAGACCTTCCTGTTCAACCGGAAGGTGCAGGAGCTGGGCGGCGACGAGGCGAGAGCCGCCACCATCGTCCTGCCCCCCGGCACCAGCGAGCATCAGCTGGGCCTCTGCGCCGACATCACCAACGCCAACTACGAGGTCCTGACCCAGGATCTGGAGAACACCGACACCTACCAGTGGCTGCTGGCCCACTGCGCCGAGTACGGTTTCATCCTCCGCTATCCCGCGGACAAGGAGGACATCACCGGCGTCATCTACGAGCCCTGGCACTTCCGCTACGTGGGCGAGGAAGCCGCCGCCTACATCATGGAGCACGGTCTCTGCCTGGAAGAATTCCTTGCACTTTACGACGAATGAGTGTCGAATTTTCAAATTGTTGCCTGATTTTTTACAATTGGGCAACAATTTGAAGAAAAAACCTCTTGATTTTTTCGTGACAATGTGATAAA
>CAMHPQ010000023.1 GCA_946187035.1 uncultured Clostridia bacterium
GGCGGCAAGATCGGCTGCACCCGTCCGCTGTTTGACCGCGGCATCCTGCCCTACAAGCTGCAGATCGGCCAGTCCGGCGTCATGGTCAAGACCAAGCTCTACATCAGCTTCGGCGTCTCCGGCGCGGTGAACCACACCGCCGGCGTGGACGCGGACCTGTTCATCGCCGTGGACAAGAATCCCGACGCGCAGATTTTCAACTACTGCGACTACGGCATCGTCGGCGACATGGACGAGGTCTGTGACGAGATGATCGAGCTGCTGAAAGCCAGAAACGCGTAAATCCAACTGACAAAGCAAACACGCTGCAGAGCAATCCGCAGCGTGTTTTTTGTATTCAAATTCCAGTTTATCGGGGAGTTGGATCGCGCATTTAAGGGCTTCTCCTTGAGGAGAAGCTGTCGAGCGAAGCGAGACTGATGAGGTGGCCAAGTTTCGGCAACAGCACAAGTTTTCCACCTCATCCGTCACGGCTAGTTCCCGCCGTGCCACCTTCCCCTCAAGGGGAAGGCTTTCGCTCTCGCCAACAGCTCGCTAAACTCCCAATTTACCGTTCCTTAATTAAATACTCCTTCCAGTCTCAGCAGCTTCTTTTTGTTCTCCAATCCGCCGGCGTAGCCTGTGAGACTTCCGTCTGCAGCGATCACCCGATGACAGGGGATGATCACCGAGATCGGATTTCTCCCCACCGCGGCGCCCACGGCTCTGGCAGAGCTGCCAAGACGGGCGGCGAGTTCTCCGTAAGTGATGGTGGCTCCGTATGGGATGTTCAGCAGTTCCCGCCAGACCGTTTTCTGAAAGTCCGTGCCTTTGGGGGAGAGGGGAAGCTCAGAAATGGCCGGATTTTCTCCCTGAAAATACCGATCCAGCCAGTCCCGTGCCATTTTCAGTACAGGGGTCTCCCGCTCCCGACCTTCTCCGGCCAGATGGCGGTCAAAGAATTTCTGCCCCTCGATCACCAGCGCGATCAATGCGTTGCCCTCCGCCGCGATGGTCAGCAGCCCCAGGGGAGAGGAATAGCGAATGTAGTCGTACATCGGCGGCCTCCTTTCTGATCCTGTGCCCATTATACCACAATTTTTCCTGTTTTTGCATATCAAATCTCGGATTTTGCTTGACATTTTCCCTTGATTCCTGCACACTAATTACAGTACGGAATTAACACTCGCGAACACAATGAAACGGAGGAGTATTTATGGTTATCAAAGCAGTCAAATTCAGAAAAGACGGATTCTATTCTCAGCCCTTCGCCTTCGGCGGCGAGGATGGTATGGACCAGTTCGACAAGAACGTTCGCTATCGCGGCAGTCTGCAGAACTATGTCATCGACACCGGCGACGAGGTCATTCTGGTGGACACCGGTCTGCCCGCCGGCACCCCGGAGGAGAAGCCGGACGAGACCAGCCTCGCCTACACCGGCAAGGACATCTGCAGCTACATGGAGGCCCTGGCCGCCCTGGGCTACCAGCCAGAGCAGGTGACGAAGATCCTGCTGACCCACAAGCACGCCGACCACTCCGGCGAGCTGAAGTCCTTCCCCAAGGCGAAGATCTACGTGAACGCCGACGAGGTGGGCGCGGCGGAGCTCCAGGGGCTGGAGAATCTCGTCCCCGTGACCTTCACCGACGGGGCCTATCACGAATTCCCGGCATGTCAGAAGATCTGCGACGGCGTCTATTTCATCAAAGCCAAGGGCCACACCAACGGCAACAGCATCATCGTCGTGGAAGCCGACGGCCTGTTCTATATGCTCCACGGCGACATCACCTACGTGGACGAGGCTCTGTACGCCAACAAGCTCTCCGTGGTCTTTGAGGACAAGGCCGCTGCTCGGGAGACCCTGGATACCGTCCGCGCCTTCATCCGGAACCATCCCACGGTCTACTGCGGCACCCACACCCCCCAGGGCTATGAGAATCTGGAGGCCAAGCGTGTGATGGATTTGGACAATCCCGTGGAGACCGTGTTTGAGGAATATGACTTCAGCAACCAGGAGTTCTCCGGCAAATATGTCTGCTCCATCTGCGGCTATGTCTATGACCCCGCCGAGCACGACGGCACCGCCTTCGCCGATCTGCCCGAGGACTGGAAGTGCCCCCGCTGCAAGCAGGGCAAGGAGAAGTTCAATCCGGCCTGAGACGATGGCATTGACATCCCCACACAAAAGGCATATACTGTCCATGAGATAGGACATTCTGTCCGACGGAGGTGGGTTCCATGGCAGAGGTATCTGCCGCGTTACAGGATCAGATCGCGGCGGCATCGGTGCGGTGCTTTCGCAACTTGGGATATGAAAACGTATCCGTAAATGAAATCTGCAAGGAGGCGGGCATCGCGCGTTCCTCCTTCTATCGAATGTTCTCCAGCAAGAAGGACGTGATCACGTACCTCTTCGAGCACACAGACAAAAACCAGATCGTCACCGTGGAGGAGCTGCTCTCTGCGGAGAACGACTTTGACCGGATGTGGATCATCGGGGATCGGTATATCAGTCTCTCCAGGGAACTGGGGGTGGAGTTCACCGCCGCCATGATGAGCATGACCGCCGCCGGGGAGATCGACCTCCTGTCCCTGGGCCACAGCGTGGACGGCTGGTTCATCCGTCTGACGCGAAACTGCCAGAAGACCGGCGTCATCCGCAGCACGGAGCCTGCGGAGCTGCTGGGGCCGCTGTTCGTGGATCTGGTGTACCAGATGATCTACACCTGGTGCAGCAGGAAAGGAAATTTCCCCCTCCGCGCCAGAGCCAGACAGGCCACTGAGATGCTGGCGGACGTGGCCCCGGCCTACCGCTGGAGCCCGGAACAGCTGGCAAAGGCGGACAAGTAAAAAAACACAGAATCGGACAAAAACGCCGGAACTGTCTCATGGTTAGAGACGGCTCCGGTTTTTTCATCGTTGAAGCTGAAACGGATTTTTTGTGACCTTTTTAGAATCGGCGTCTGGGCGCTTGACGCTGGTTTTTACACTTTATAAAATGGTGTTACACACTTGACAATCAAGGAGGGAACCCCGTGAGCGAATGGAAAAAAACCTGGTGCAATCTCTGCGCCGTGACCTGCGGACTGGAGATGGAGGTGGAGGACAACAAGATCATCAATGTCCGCCCCGATCCCAGCAGCCCGCGCTCCAACGGCTACTGCTGCCGCAAGGGCAGAAGCGCCAGACATTTTGTAGAAAACCGAGACCGTCTGCTGTATCCGAAAAAGCGGGTGGGCGACCACTATGAACGCATCAGCTGGGAGCAGGCCTACAAGGAGATCGGCGAGAAGGCCCGGGCCATCGTGGACAAATACGGCCCCCGCTCCACCGCCTTCCTGGGCGGCGGCACCTACTCCATCACCACTCCCGCCGCCACCATGAAGCCGCTGATGTACGCCATCGGCACCCAGTATTTCTTCAATCCCGTGGGCGTGGAGTTCATGGGCGACTGGTGGAGCCATGGCCGGATGTTCGGCTATCAGTTCCACTTCCTGGAGCCCGACGAGGAGAACAACGAGGCCATTGTCTACTGGGGCTCCAACGCCTACGTCTCCCACCAGATGCCCAACGCCAAGCGCACCATCCGCGAGTTCTCCAAGGACCCGGACAAGATGGTGATCGTGGTGGATCCCAGACTCTCCGAGACCGCCCGCATGGCGGATCTGCACATCATGCCGCGGATCGGCTCCGACTCCCTGTTCCTCCGTGCGCTGATCGCGCTGATCCTGGAAAAGGGCTGGCAGAACCAGGAGTACATCAACAAGTACGTCAAGGACTTCGCCATGGTGCTGCCCTGGTTCAAGAACTTTGACATCGACGCCGCCCTGGAGGTCTGCGAGGTCTCCCGAGAGACGGCGGAGAAGTTCGCCCGCATCCTCACCACGAAAAAGTGGGGCTGCCACCGGGATCTGGGCATTTTCTTCGGGCGCCACTCCACCACCAGCAGCTATCTGGCCATCATGCTGGCCGTCATCTGCGGTCAGGTTCTGGTGAAGGGCGGCGGCGTGATGCCGGAGCGCGTGCTCTATCTGGACAACTCCGACGAGCTCAATCCCAAAACCTGGCGCACCCCGGTGACGGACCGTTTCCCGGTTGCCTGCGTATTCCCCGAGGGCGCCTTCCCGGATGAGGTGCTGGGCGACAACGAGGACCGCATCCGCATGGCCTTCAGCGCCCTGACGAACCCGGCCCGCAGCTATCCCGACTCCCAGCGGATGGAGGAAGCGCTGAAAAAGCTGGAGCTCTTCGTGGCGGTGGACTGCGTGGAGACCGAGACCACCATGCTGGCGGACTACGTGCTGCCCAGCATGAGCGCCTACGAGGCCGACGGCGACTTTGACATGTTCACCTTGAACTATCCCCAGGTGGTTTGGGGCTGCCGCAGAAGGATCATTGAGCCCTTCGGCGAGGCCAAGGACGACGCCACCATCTTTGCCGAGCTGACCCAGGCTATGGGCTATCTCCCGGAGCTGCCCAAGAGCCTTTACGACGCGGCGGAAGAGGCCGTCCGCACCGGAGACCGTCTGAAATACTTCCTGAAGGTGGTCGGCTGGATCGGCAAGGGCGGCATGAAATACTTCGACCAGGCGGCGACCATCATCTGCCTCACCCTGGGCAAGGCCATGGGCAGCGGCGGACGGGCCATGAACTGGGCGGTTCTGATGACGAGCCCGGTGTTCAAGAGCGCCATCCCCGCCGTGAAGCCCAACACCAAGCTGCATCCCATCATGTCCAAGCTCCCGGTGTTCAAGGACTGGTGCATCGCCGATGCGGCCTTCGAGGAGGTCATCGCCCATCCCGAGGGCGCGGTCATCGGCATGGCCGACGTGGACCACATGATGGAGAAGCACCTGGTCCACGAGGACAAGAAGATCCACCTCTGGGCAGAGGAGATCGAGGACTACCTCTACGAGTTCATCACCCCCGAGGCCGAGCGCGAGGCCCTGGAGTTCAAGGACGGCAACAACATGTTCCTGTCCTCCGGCAGACGGGACGAGGGCGGCGTGAACAACGCCATGCGCAACCCCGGCGTGAACCGCTACCGCAACATGTACACCCTCTGGATGAACCCCGTGGACGCGGAGAATATGCACATCGCCGACGGCGAGACCGTGAAGCTCTCCACCAACCGCGGCAGCATCGAGATCCCGGTGGAGTACACCTGGCGGGCCGCCCCGGGCTACTGCCTGATGCCCCACTACTTCGGCCTGCACTATCAGGGCAAGATGCGCGGCATGCACGCCAACTATCTCACGGACAACACGGATCTTGACGCGATCACCGGCAACTCCCATTGGCGCCAGACGCTCTGCCGGGTCGAGAAGCTGAAAGAGAGGGCGTAACCATGAAGAATTATCAGAAGATCATCAACGCCGCCCTTGCCGACGGCGGTCTGCTGGACGCCCTTTTGGCCCTGCAGAAGGAAGAGCGCTATGTGAGCGAGGATGCGCTCAAAGCGCTGGCAGAGCATGTGGGCGTGAGCGCGGCGGAGCTCTACGACGCGGCGAGCTTTTATTCCATGCTCCGGTTCGAGAAACCGGCGCAGGTGGAGATCCGCGTCTGCCGCGGCACCGCATGTCACTCCGGCGGCAACGCCGAATTGGTCAAGGCGCTGGAGGCTGCCACCGGCGTGAAGCTGGGGGAGGAAAACGAGCAGTTCTCTCTGGGCTGGGTGGAATGTCTCGGCCAGTGCCAGGCGGCCCCCAATGTGCTCATCAACGGCCAGCTCTACACCAACGTTGATCTGAACAAGATCCCGGAACTGCTGGGAGGTGCCAAATGAACGAAGTCAGAATTGCACTGCGGAACGTGGGGCACATCGACCCCATGTCCATCGACGAATACATCCAGGCCGGCGGCTATGAGGCCCTGAAGAAAGCCCGCAAGATGGATCGCGGCGGCCTCATCGAGACCATCGAGGAGACCTCCCGACTCCGTGGACGCGGCGGCGCAGCCTTTCCAACCGGCAAGAAGTGGAGCAGCGCCTATAAGAACGACAGTGAAGTGAAGTACATCGTCTGCAACGCCGACGAGGGCGAGCCGGGCACCTACAAGGACCGCGTGATTATGGAGGGCGACCCCCACACCGTCATCGAGGGCATCCTCATCGGCGCGTATGCAGTCGGCGCCAAAGAATGTTTCATCTACGTCCGCGGCGAGTACGAAAATTCCATCAAGTTGCTGCGCAATGCCGTCAAGCAGGCTGAGGAAAAAGGTCTCTGCGGCGACACGGTCATCAAGGTGGTCTCCGGCGCGGGCGCATACGTCTGCGGCGAGGGCACTGCAATTGTCAATTCTCTGGAGGGCGTCAGAGGCGAGCCCCGTTTAAAACCGCCCTCCATGGCGGTGGCGGGTCTGCATAAAAAACCCACCATTGTCAACAACGTCGAGACCTTCGCCGTCATCCCCGAGATTATCACGAAGGGCGCGGACTGGTTCGGCGCCATCGGCTCGGAGAAGTACCCCGGCACCAAGCTCATGTGCATGTCCGGAGACGTGGAGAATAAGGTCTGCGTGGAGGTTCCCACCAACGCCACCCTCAGAGACGTGGTGGAGGGCTTCGGCGGGGGCGTGGCGAACGGCAAAAAGCTGAAGGCCATCCAGCTCGGCGGCTCCAGCTGCGGCTTTGTGACGCCGGATCAGCTGGATACCCCCATCGACTTCGACTCCATCCGCGCCATCGGCGCGAGCCTGGGCTCCGGCGCGGTCTACGTCATCGACGAGAGCCGCAACATCGTGGACATCCTCGCCGAGATCGCAAAATTCTACCGCCACGAATCCTGCGGCAAATGCTCCCCCTGCCGGGAGGGCACCATGCGCATCGCGGAGATTCTGGAGAAGTTCGCCGCCGGAGAGGGAAGCAAAGCAGACATAGAATTGATCGAGTCTATGAGCGGCTACATGCAGAAATCCTGCTTCTGCCCGTTGGGACAGAGCGCGACCACCGCATTCATAAGCGCGCTCAAACTTTTCCCCGAAGACTTTGACGCGAAGCTGAGAAAGGAGGCGTGACCCATGGCAAACGTGAACATTACCATCGACGGCAAACAGCTTTCCGTGCCTGCGGGCATGACCATCCTGGCTGCCGCGCAACAGAATGATATCTACATCCCCACCCTCTGCTTCCTGGAGAAGCTGGATCCCCACGCCTCCTGCCGCATGTGCGTGGTGGAGGTGGAGGGCGCCCGTACCTTCCAGCACGCCTGTGCCGCCAAGGTGAGAGAGGGCATGGTGGTCCACACCAACACCGAGGCCGTCAGAGCCAGCCGCAAGCTGACCCTGCAGCTGCTGCTCTCTGACCACAGCGTGGACTGCCACCACTGCCTGCGCATCGGCAGCTCCAAGTGCAGCGATCTGGATCCGAAGTTCTGCGAGTGGTGCTTCATGTGCGACTGCGAGAAGGACGGCTTCTGCGACCTGCAGCGTCTGGCCAGAGAGTACGAGGTGGACAAGCTGCCCTTTGAGCAGAAGCACAACACCAAGCCCATCGACAAGACCAGCGTCATCGTCCGCAACCCCAACAAGTGCATCAAGTGCAAGCGCTGCGTGGACGTCTGCGGCAAGGTGCAGACCGTGCACAATCTGGCGGCCTCCGGCAGAGGCTGCGAGGTGGTCATTGGCCCCGCCTTCGGAAAGTCCATGGCGGAGAGCTCCTGCGTGGGCTGCGGCCGCTGCGTGGAGGTCTGCCCCACCGGCGCCATCTACTGCGCGGAGCACAAGGACGAGGCGGTCTATTTCGCCCATCGGGACGGCATCAAGACCGTGGCTCAGGTGGACGAGCGGCTGATCCCGGAGCTGGAGCGGGTCTGGAAGTGCGCGCCCGGCACCGTCACCAAGGAGCAGCTGGCCGGCAGCCTGAAGAAGATCGGCATCGACGAAATCGTGGACGCCGCCGACGGCGCGGCCCTCGCCAGAGCGGAGGCGGAGCAGATGCTTTCCGTCCATCTGGGCAACAAGCCGGTGATCCTGGCCCAGAGTCTGGCGGCCCAGAAGTTCGTGCAGAAAAACTGGCCGGATCTCATGAGCGGCTTCGTGTTCGCCCCTTCGGCCATGGAGAGCTTCGGCCACGCGGCGAAGGCGGCCTTCTTCCCGGAGGCCGCGCAGGTGAAGACCTATCACGTCGGCCCCGTGGGCCCGGACGCCGCCGAGGCAGGGGAGAGCGGCTGCGTGGACTTCGCCGTCAACGCCAGAGAGCTCTACCGGATCATGATCCGCACCGGCTCCGAGCCGAATCCGAAGCGCACGGCGGAGTTTGCCAAGCTCCCGACGCCGGAATTGAACCCCGCCTTCGATCCGCTGTTCGCCGATGCGGACTGGCAGCTGGACGGGGAGTCGGAGACCGTGGAAATCAAAGTCGGGCGCAAAAAGCTTTCCTGCGCCATCTGCCGGAATCTGGGTCAGGCCAGAGCGGCCATCGACAGCGGCGCATTTGACGTGATCCGCGTCATCGCCTGAGAGATTCCAAAACAAAAGAACTCCGAAACCGGGGTGGTCTGTTCCAAAACAGATCACTCCGGTTTCCCTTTTGAGAAAAACCGGAAATGCAATTGAAAAAGAGGGCCGTGTCTGGTAGAATGAGACCGACAGAAATACGGCGTTTTTTTGCCGGAACCGGAGGTGTACCATGGGCAACAACCGCTCTCTCTCCACCCAGGAGGTGGCCGCGCTGCTGCATGTCAGCCGATCCACCATCTATGAGCTGATCCGAAAGGGGGAGCTGCACTCCTACCGCATCGGAAGAAAGGTGCGCTTCACTCAGGACGACGTGGACGCCTACATCGCCAGAGCCCGGCACGAGCAGAAGGTGCGCCCCGTGCAGCGGATCGAGGTGGAGAGCACGCTCTTACATCCGGAGCCGCCGAAAAACGGCTCCATGATCCTCTCCGGCCAGGACGTGCTTTTGGATCTGCTGGCAAACCACCTGGCAAAACGGGAGGTTGGCGCGGAGCGGTGCTACTTAAACAGCTTCGAGGGGCTTTTGAGCCTCTATCAGGGCAGAGTCAACGCCGCCGCCTGCCACCTCTACGACGCGGAGGAGGACGTGTTCAACGCCTCCTTCGTGAAAAAGCTCCTGCCGGGGATCCCGGCGGTGCTGGTGAATCTCTCCTACCGCAGCGTGGGGTTCTACGTCAAGGCGGGCAACCCCAAGGCCATCACCGGCTGGGAGGATTTGAAGCGTCCGGACGTGACCATCCGCAACCGGGCCCCCGGCAGCAGCCCGCGGATTTTGCTGGACGGCCAGCTGAAGCGCATGGGCGTGGAGGCGAGGACGCTGCGGGGCTATGAAATCGAAATGAAAAACCACCTCACCATGGCGGCCTCCATCGCCGGGGGAGAGGCGGATCTCGCCATCGGCACCCAGCGGGTCTCCACCCAGATCGAGGGGCTGGACTTCATTGAACTGATGACGGAGCGGCTGGATCTGGCCCTCCGCAGAGAGACCTTGGAGACCCCCGCCGGGGAGCAGCTGATGGAGACGCTCCGCTCCGGCGCCTTCCGCCGGGAGATCCGGGGCGTCAGCGGAAACGACTATCGGGATCTGGGCGAGATCCTTTGGGAGGGCTGAAGATGCTGAATGTGCTCACGCCGGAGGAGGCGCTCCGGCTGATGGAAAGCCAATTTCAACCCCGGCAGTTCGTGACGGAGGACGCTCAAGTGGGGGACGTCCTTGCGGAGGATGTCATCGCCTCCGAATGCGTGCCGGACTTTGACCGCTCCACCGTGGACGGCTACGCGGTTTTGGCCAAGGACACCTTCGGCTGCTCGGAGGCGATCCCCGCGATTCTGCCGGTGGTCGGCGCGGTGCAGATGGGCGAGAGGCCGGATTTCAGCCTCACTCCCGGAACCTGCGCCGCCATCCCCACCGGGGGCGCACTGCCGGAGGGGGCCGACTGCGCCGTGATGGTGGAGTACACCGAGGACTACGGCGACGGCACCATCGGCATCATGAAAAGCGCCGCCCCGGGCCAGAATCTGATCTTTCGCGGCGACGACGTGAAGCCCGGAGACGTGCTGTTTCACGCCGGGCACCGGCTGACCGCTTCGGACGTGGGGGCTCTGGCCGCGCTGGGGAGGCTGAATGTCCGCGTGCATTCCCAGCCCCTGGTGGGCGTGATCTCCACCGGGGACGAGCTAGTCTCACCGGAGCAGACCCCCGGGCCCGGACAGGTGCGGGACGTGAATCTCCCCATGCTCCTGGCCTTGCTGACCCAGTGGGGCGTGAAAATCCGGGACTTCGGACGAGTGCCGGACGACGAACCCCTGCTGCTGGAGCGGGTCCGCGCGGCCTCGGAGCAGTGCGACATGGTGCTGATCTCCGGCGGCAGCAGCGTGGGCCAGAAGGACGCGGTCTGCCGGGTTCTGGAGTCTCTGGGCGAGGTTTTGATGCACGGCATCGCCATCAAGCCCGGCAAGCCCACCATCCTCGCCAAAACCGGGGACGGGAAACCCCTGGTGGGCCTGCCCGGGCACCCGGCGGCGGCCTACTACATTGCACGGCTCTTCGTCAAACCGCTTTTGGATCGGCTCCGGGGCGAACAGCACCGGGAGCAGACCGTCACCGCGAAGCTCACCGAGAGCGTCAACGCCAACCACGGCAGAGCCCAGATCACCGCCTGCCGACTGGAACAGAGAGACGGGGAGACCCTGGCCGTGCCCATCCGCTCCAAATCCGGTCTGATCACGCAGCTGGCCAGAGCCGACGGCTTTTTCGTCATCCCGCGGGACTGCGAGGGACTGCCCCAGGGGGCTGCGGTGGACGTCATTCTGAATCACTGAGGGGGAAGCATCATGGCTTTTTCGTATCTGACCAATGTCTCGCTGGCAGAGGCCCAGCGGGAATATCTTACCCATATGCAGCAGCTCGGCTTCGCCGCCGGCGCGGAGACGATTCCGGTCTCGGAGGCCTGCGGGCGCGTCACGGAGCGGGCGGTCTATGCCCACATCAGCGCGCCCCACTACGCCGCCAGCGCCATGGACGGTGTGGCAGTGAAAGCGCCGGACACCTTCGGCGCCACCGAGACCACCCCGGTCACACTGGGGGAAGACCGGTTCACCGTGGTGGACACCGGCGATCCCATTCCGGCTGACTGCGACGCCGTGATCATGGTGGAGGACATTGTCACCCACGCCGACGGCAGCATCACCATCCACGCTCCCGCCGCCCCCTGGCAGCACATCCGCCAGATCGGCGAGGACGTCTGCGCCGGAGAGATGATCCTCCCCGGCGGGGTGGAGATCACCCCTGCGGCCATGGGGGCCATGCTGGCCGGGGGCGTGCTGGAGGTCTGTGTGCTGCGGCGCCCGGTCATCGGCATCATTCCCACCGGGGACGAGATCGTGCCGCCCTGCGCCGATCCGAAGCCCGGGGACATCATCGAGTTCAACTCCACCATCTTCTCCGCCATGATCAACGGCTGGGGCGCGGAGGCGAAGACCTATCCCATCGTGCCGGACCAGTTCGATGAGATCAAAAACGCGGTCTCCCGCGCTGCGGGGGAATGCGACGTGGTACTCTTAAACGCCGGCTCCTCCGCGGGCAGAGAGGACTACTCCGCCGCTGTGATCCGGCAGCTGGGGGAGGTGCTGTACCACGGCATCGCCATCAAGCCCGGCAAGCCCACCATTCTGGGCAATGTGGGAACCACGCCGGTGCTGGGCGTTCCCGGCTACCCGGTCAGCGGCATCATTGTCATCGAGCAGCTCTTGAAGCCTCTTGTGGATCTGTGGTTTCGCAAGGGCGCTGCGGCTGCGCAGACCGTGAAGGCCGTCCTGACCCGCCCGGTGGTCTCGGGTCTCAAATATCAGGAGTTCGTCCGCGTCCGCATGGGGGAGGTGGGCGGCAGACTCACCGCGTCGCCTCTGGCCAGAGGCAGCGGTGTGGTCACCAGCTTCATGAAGGCCGACGGCATTCTGACGGTACCTCAGGGCACCGAGGGCTTCGAGGCCGGGCAGGAGGTGGAAGTCACCCTCATGACGGCTCCGGAGCGGCTGCAGCGGACTCTGGTGGTCATCGGCAGCCACGACCCGCTGCTGGACGAGCTGGGCGACCTGCTCCACGCCGGAAACCCGGATCTCTATATGAGCTCCTCCCACGTGGGCTCCATGGGCGGCATCATGGCCGTCAGAAGGGGAGAGGCCCACGCCGCCGGCACCCACCTGCTGGACACGGAGTCCGGCGCATACAACATCTCGTTTTTGAAGAAATACTTCCCCGACGGCGGCGTACATCTGGTCCGCTGCGTGGGCAGACAGCAGGGACTGATGGTGCAGAAGGGCAACCCCCTGGGCATCACCGGCTTCCGCGACGTTGCCCAGCCGGGGCTGCGTTATGTAAACCGGCAGAAGGGCTCTGGCACCCGGATTCTCATGGACTACCTCTGCAAGACCGAGGGGGTGGATCCGGCGAAGGTCTACGGCTACGACCGGGAGGAGCTGACCCACACCTCCGTGGCGGTACAGATCGCCTCGGACAGCGCGGACGCGGGCCTGGGCATCTACTCGGCGGCCCAGCTCTATGATCTGGACTTTTTGCCGATCTGCATCGAGGAATATGACCTGCTGATCCCGGATTCTGCCTGGGAGACCCCCATGGTGCGGCAGCTTCTTGAGACCCTCAAGAGCGACGCCTTCCGGGAGCGGCTCACGGCCATGGGCGGCTACACCCTGGATCGCCCCGGGGAGGAGATCCCCTGGATGGAGTTATGAAACGCTTTGATGTGATCGTCATCGGCGGGGGGGTGCTGGGTTGCTTCATGGCCCGGAACCTCTGCCGATGGGATCTGAGCACTGCGCTTCTGGAGGCCCGGGAGGATGTCTGCACCGGCATCTCCAAAGCCAACACCGCCGTGGTCTATCCAGGCTACGACCACAAGCCCGGTACGCTGAAGGCGGAGCTGACCGTCCGCGCGAACCGGGCCTTTGGCATGCTCTGCGAGGAGCTGGACGTGCCCTTTTCCCGCTGCGGCTCCCTGATGGTGGCCTGCGGCGAGCAGGGGGCGGCGATTCTCCGGAAAAAGCTCCGGAACGGCCTGGAAAGCGGCGTCCCGGATCTGCGGCTGCTGGAGCGGGAAGAATTGCTCGCATTGGAACCGGAATTGACAGAGGCTGTCACCCTGGGCCTCTATTCGCCCACCGCTGGGACGGTGAACCCCTGGGCCCTGGGCATCGCCGCCATGGAGAACGCGGTGGCAAACGGCGCGGTGTTCTGTCCGAATTCCCCGGTCATCGGCATCCGGGAGGAACAGGCTGGCTACGCGGTGCAGACGGAAGGGGAGACCTTCTTCTGCCGAGCCATTGTGAACTGCGCGGGGCTGCAGTCTGTCTCGGTGCAGGAGCTTCTTGCCCCCAGCCCGGTGCAGCTGCGCATCACGGCGGGGGACTATCTGGTTCTGGACCCGCTGACCGCCCACATGCCGAAGCACATCGTGCAGTATGAGCCGGAGCAGGGTAAGGGCCTCACGGCGGTGCCCACGGTGGAAGGGAACCTCCTGCTGGGCCCCTCGGAGCGGGAGGGCTCCGATTACGGCACCGATCGAAGGGGGCTGGATTTTGTCCGAAAAATGACCCGGAGGGTGCTTCCAAAGGTCGATTTGAACGACACCATCCGCACCTTCGCCGCCCTGCGGCCCAACCCGGAGCGGCCCAACGGCAGCAGCATTCGCAGCTTCGTCATCGACCATCCGGCGGAGGGATTCTGGAGCTTCCTGGGCGTCAAGACCCCGGGGCTCACCTGCGCCGACCAGCTGGGCAGCTATGTTGCTCTGCAAGTGGCGGAGACGTTGAACGCAAGGGAAAATCCGCACTTTCAGCCGATCCGGCGGGGCATTCCGAAGCTTCACGGTCTGGACTTTGCCGCCAGACAGCAGCGGATTGCGGAAAACCCGGAATTCGGCCAGGTGGTGTGCTTCTGCGAGGATGTGACCCTTGGGGAGATCCGCGCCGCCATTCGGGCCGGAGCCGTCACCGTGGACGGCGTGAAGCACAGAGTGGGCGCCGCCATGGGCCGCTGTCAGGGCAGCCGCTGCAGGCTGAAAATCGAAGCGCTGCTGCGGGAGGAGGGCGTCTATGGACATTGACCTTCTCATCATCGGTGCGGGAGCCGCGGGCCTCTCCGCGGCTCTGGGTGCCTGGGAGGCGGGCTGCCGCAGCATCCTGATCGCGGACCGCCGCAGCCGCCCCGGCGGGATTCTGGAGCAGTGCATCCATCCCGGCTTTGGCGCAGACCTCACCGGGCCGGAGTACGCCGCCGCGCTCTTTTCACAGCTTCAAAACACCAACGCGGAGCTTCGGATGGAGACCGAGGTGCTCTCCGTCTCCGAGAACCGGGAGGCGGTGCTCTCCTCCGGAGCCGGACTGGAGCGGGTGCGGTTTTCTCACCTGATTCTGGCCTCCGGCTGCCGGGAGCGGCCTCTCGGAGCCCTGAACATCACCGGCACCCGGCCAGAGGGGGTCTACACCGCGGGACAGGCACAGGAGATGATGAACCTCCATGATCAAGATCCCGGTGAGCGCATTTTGATCCTCGGCAGCGGCGATCTGGGCATGATCGTCGCCAGACGCTGCGTCCTTCGAGGGAAGCGGGTGATCGCCGTGGTGGAGAAGACGGAGAAATACACCGGCCTTGCGCGGAATTACCACGGGTGCATCGAGGCATATGAAATCCCGCTTTGGACACGCACCACGGTGACAGAGCTCCACGGAACGCCCGGATTGGAGGGCGTCACGGTTCGGAGTCTCGACACCAACGCCGAGCGGTTCGTGGCCTGCGACACGCTGCTGCTGGCCACCGGACTGATCCCGGAGCAGACGCTGGTCTCCGGCCTCGGAGCTCCGGCGTGGCTGCACCTGGCGGGCAACTGCAATCACGTGCACGATCTGGTGGACTCCGCCGCCCAGGAGGCCCGAACCGTCGGATTTGAAATCATAAAAAGAACCTGAGCCTGTGGGATCTCCGCGGGCTCAGGTTTTCAAATTCTAGTTTATCGGTCTGTTGGATTGCGCTGAATGATAAATAGAATATAGCCTTCCCCTGGGGGAAGGGGGACCGCTTGCGGTGGATGAGGGTCGGGGAGCAGGCGGATCAGGACAGCAGCTCAATAGAAATTACAATAGCTCAACCCTCATCCGTCACGGCTAGTTCTCGCCGTGCCACCTTCCCCCAGGGGAAGGCTTTCTCTCTCATCAACTGTTCGCTAAACTCCAATTTATCGTTCTTTCAAATTCCGTAAAACTCAAGGAATTGTCTGGTTTTCTCTTCCTTCGGGTTGTTGAGAATGATCTCGGCGGAGCCTTGCTCAATCAGCTTTCCTGCTTCCAGATACAGCACCTCGTCGGCGGTCCGGCGCGCCTGCTGGAGGCTGTGGGTGATCAGCAGCACCGCGCAGCCGGTCTCTTTTGCATAATCTGCGATCAGCTTCTCCGCCGCGAGGGTGGAGGCCATGTCCATGGCGGCGGTGGGCTCGTCCAGGATCAGCAGGTCGTAGCTGCCCAGAAGACTTCGCGCCAGCGCCATTTTTGAAGTCTCGCCGCCGGAGAGTCGCTTCGCCCGACTGCGGCGGAGGAACATGAGCCCCAGCGCCTCAAGCAGTTCGGTGCGCTTTTTTTCGTCTCCGCCGTTCAAAGCGAGATTCTGCTCCACGGTCATCCGAAAGGCGAAGGGCTTCTGGGGCAGATACCCCACCCGCAGCGGTTCCGCAGCAGGTCGGTTTCCGTCGGCGAACTCGATCCCGGCGAGGACCTTCGCCATGGTGGATTTGCCGCTGCCGTTGGCCCCGATGACCGCGGTGACTGCGCCGGATTTCAGGGTGATTTCCGGCAGATCCAGCACCTTCCTGCCTGCGTAGGTCTTTTCAATGGCGTTCAGCTTCATCGGCGGAACCTCCTTTGCATCACGCTCAAAATGATGTTCACCAGCAGGGACAGCACCATGAGAATCAGACCCAATGCGATGCCCAGAGAGAAGTTGCCCCGGTTGGTGTACTGCATGATGGCGGTGGTCATCACGTTGGTTTTCCATGCGATGGCGCCGCCCACCATACTCACCGCGCCCACCTCGGCGATGGCTCTGGCGAAGGCCAGCAGATAGACCGTGATGATGGGGTAGAGGCACTCGTTCACCAGCAGAACAAACCGTTTCCAGCCTCGGAACCCGAGACCCCGGGCGGTCTCCCGGAGGGGCGGCGCCAGCTCGGCGGCGTAGGTCTCCATGTTCCCGATGACGATGGGGGTGATCAGCACCACCTGGGCCAGGATCATGATGGGCACCGTGAACAGCAGCTTTAGATGCCGGAAGGGCCCTACGCCGGAGAACAGCAGATAAAACAGCAGACCGCAGACCACCGGCGGCATGCCCATCAGCGTCCGGTTGAGCACCACGAGAGCGCTCCTCCCGCGAAATCGGCAGGCACCCAGCCAGATCCCAATGGGCACCCCCAGCAGCAGCGCGATGACGGAGCTGGTGAGACTGACTCTGGCGGTGGTGGAGAGGATGTTCACCAGCTCCCGATCCGCAGTCAGGATCAGCTGTATGGCTTTTTGCATGGCAGAACCCATAGGCGGCTCCTTTGGTCAGTGTGGAGTGTGGAGTTTGGAGTTTGGAGTGTGGAGTTTAAAGTGTCTCCGACAAGTTCAAGTTTTAGTTGATCGGAGAGCTGCGAGGCAGAATGTGAAATGACCACCAATCTAAAATGGTGTCATTGCGAACCAGTCCGCAGACTGGTGTGGCAATCCGCATCCCCCGGCGGCGGACTGGGATCTAGCAGAACGTTGAGAATGAACGAATTCGCCCATCATTTTGCATTTTTTAGTCTGTACTGCAAGAGAACGGATTGCCACACCAGTGACGTCGGTCACTGGTTCGCAATGACACGCTTTGAGTCTGGTGCAGGTATCAGCCTGACAAACTCCCAATTTACAAAACAGGGTATGCAGCTGCATACCCTGTAAGTTTACTTCAAACGATCCGGTTCGTCAATCCATGACGCCGCCGTTGGCCACGAAGGTGAGGAAGGTGGCCTTATCGGTGAGGATGTAGGCGCCCATCTCCTCGGCCATCACCAGGCAAGCGCCCATGCCGGCGTTGGCAGAGGTGTACCAGTCGGTGTAAGCCTCGAAGGTGGTGGGATCGTCGGTGATGCCCAGGCTCTCGGGCCAGAGGGAGAGCTCCTTGGTGTGGGTGCCGGAGCCGTCGCCGCGGCTGACGAAGGGATACTTGCCGTCGGCGATGGCGGCAAAGGCGGCGAGAACATCCTCAGCGTCCTTCACGCCCGCGGGATCCTCCTGGGGACCGCAGAGGACGAAGTAGTTGTACATATAGGTCATGCGCTCGGACTCCATGCCGTCCAGCACGTAGGCGAAGCCCTCCTCCACGAAGGCCTCCTCCTGGGCCTTGGCGTGGACCAGGATCAGGTCGGCGTTGCCCATCTTGGCGTTGGCGATGGCCTTGCCGGTGCCGGCGGAGAAGACTTCCACTTCATAGCCGTACTTCTCCTCGAACATGGGCAGCAGGTAGCCCAGCAGACCGGAGTCGTTGACGCTGGTGGTGGTGCTCAGTCGGATGAGCTTGGTCTCCTCGGTGGCCTCGGGGATCTCGGCAGTGGAGATCGGGCGGTCCTCCTTGAGATAGAACAGGTACTCGCCGTACTCGGCATAGCCGTACTCGGCGGCAGCGGCCTCGCCCTCTTCGCTCAGCAGCCAGTTGATCAGCGCGGCGGCGCCCACGGTGTTCAGCTGCACGTCAGAGACGGGGTTGCCGTCCGCGTCCACAAAGGGGGCGTCCGGGTTCACCGCCATGAGGGTGTAGTTGTTGATCATGCTGTCGTCGGCCTCTTTGAGGATGACGGTGTTCAGCGTGGTCTCCGGGGCGGCAGCCTCCTCGGCAGCGGAGCCCTCGGGCTCGGCGGCGGGCTTCGATGCGGCGCAGGCGCACAGGGCAAAGACCATGACCAGCACCAGAAGCAGGGATAGATACTTCTTCATTTTGTTTGTCCTCCTAAACAAAAAGATAGTTGCCCCATTGCGGCTGTCCCAAAGCTCGCATGGGGAGCGCGAGGGGATGGGCTTCCCCTCGCATTTTGAAAAATGCTTTTTTCAAGTCGTTTCCGGCTTGAAAAAATCGGCCTCTTTACAGACCCAGCCGGACACAGATTGCTCTGTGCCTGCCTGGCTCCGGAAAGAGGCTCGTCCACCCGATTTCGGATCAATTCGACCTCATAATAGCACGCTGTATATGGGAATGCAAGTAAAATATAGCTGTTAAAGTTTAAACATCTGCGCGAATTGGACTGTATGGTTACGAAATGAGCTGAAAACCGGAAGCGGGCCATCTGTTCAAATCGGGTAAAGTGCGCTATAATGATTAAAATACACTAATTATAATATAGTTATAATAAGAGGTGAGGAAGCATGACGAATTATTGCGGTTATATGGGCAAAGTTTTGCTGCTGGATCTTGATTTAAAGCAGCAGATGGAGTATCCTTGGAGTGACCGGGATCGAGAGCTGTACATCGGCGGCAAGGCCATGGCCTCGAAGATTCTTTACGACAATCTCACCGGTTCGGAGGACCCCTTCGGGCCGGAGAATCTGATCGTCATCGCCACCGGACCGCTGACCGGCACCGGCGCGCCCAGCTCCAACCGGTTCGACATCTCGTCCCTGAGTCCCCTGACGGGCATCACCACCAGCTCCAACTGCGGCGGCAACTTCGGCCACTATTTGAAAAAGGCCGGGTTCGACGCGCTGATCCTCCGGGGCAGGTGCGAGCAACCCACCTGGATCGAGATCGAAAACGACAAGATCACCTTCCACGACGCCGCCGACCTCTGGGGCATGCGCACCACGGAGACCCAGGAGGCCATGCAGGCGATCCTGGACGAGGCCGCAGGGAAGAAGGTTCGCGGCGGCATGCTGGCCATCGGCCCCGCCGGCGAGCATCTGGTTCGCTATGCCTGCGTCATGTCCGGCGAGCGGGCGGCAGGACGCGGCGGCGTGGGCGCGGTCTTCGGCAGCAAGAACATCAAGGGCATGACCGTCACCGGTACGGCCATGGCCTCCGTCTACAACAAGGAAAAGACCGGCGAGTTCCACAAAAAGTGGGTCAACAAGATTCGCAGCCACCCCATCACCGGCGAGCGGCTGCCGAAGGAAGGCACGGCGACCCTGCTGAATCCCATGAACGACCACAGCATCCTCGCCTCCCACAACTTCGAGTACGGCACCTACGAGTACCACGACGACATCAGCGGCGAGACCCTGGCCAACACCCTCCACATGGGCAACAACGGCTGTCTCACCTGCCCGATCCGCTGCTCCAGAAGAGTGCCGGTGGAGGGCAAGATCGTCAAGGGTCCGGAGCTGGAGACCCTGGGGCTGCTGGGCAACAACATCGACAACAACAACCTCCAGCAGATCTGCGACTGGAACTACACCCTGGACGAGCTGGGCATGGACACCATCTCCGCCGCCGGCACCGTGGCCTGGGCCATGGAGGCCAACGAAAAGGGCATCTGGAGCTGCGGCCTGGAGTTCGGCAAGACCGAGAACGTCAACCAGATCTTTGAGGACATCGCCTTCCGCAGAGGCGTGGGCGACGAGCTGGCCGAGGGCAGCAAGCGCCTGAGCGAGAAATACGGCGGCACGGAGTTCGCCATCCAGTCCAAGGGCATGGAGCTCTCCGCCTACGAGCCCCGCCGCGCGGTTGGCCAGGGCCTGGGCTACGCGGTCTCCAACCGGGGCGGCTGCCACTTGAACGGCGGCTATCTGGTGGTTTTGGAGGGCCTGGGCATGAACGTCAACGGCCTGAAAACCGGGGCGAAGGCCGACCTGTGCATGTTCATGCAGGACCTGATGGAGAGCGTCTCCATGGGCGGCCAGTGCCTGTTTACCTCCTTCGCGGTGTTCCCCGGCTTCACGGTGAAGAACCACAAAAAGTGGTACAACCGGATCATCAACGCCGTGGTGCCCTTTGTGGGGCCCTTCGTGCGAATCCTCAACCGGTTCCCGGAGATCGCCTGCTTCCATCTGCCGCTGGTGCCCTATTCCTACGAGTATCCCAACATCGTCGGCATGAAGATGACCCTCGGCAAGCTGATCCGCGCCGGCGAGCGCAGCTACAACGTGGAGCGCGCGGTGAACGCCCGCTTCGGCGTCTCGGCGGAGTCTGACAAGCTGCCGAAGAAGCTCACCGACGCCCTGCAGGATCCCACGAATCCCAAGACCCGCGTACCCCTGGAGAAAATGAAAAAGGTCTATTACCGTGCCAGAGGCTGGATGAAAAACGGACTTCCCAGCGCCAAAAAGCTTAAGCGTCTCGGCATCCGGCACGGCAGTATAGAAAAAAGAGAAGGGAGCAATATCATGAGTTTTCTGAGAAATGCCTACTACCGCGTGTATCAGTTCATCTTCAACATCGGCGCCCACTTCCTGTACTGGCGCAGACCCATCCAGGTCTCCGGCATCGGCAGTGCGGAGAGAATCCCCGAGATTCTGAAGGATGAGGGCGTCACCAAGGCGCTGATCGTCACCGGCCCCAGCGTCGGCAAGCGTCTGGCGCCCATCGTGACCGCAGCCCTGGACAAGGCCGGCATCGGCTGGGCCATGTTCGCCGAGGTGGAGGCCAACCCCAAGGTCAGCACCGTGGAGAAGGCCCGCAGCATGTATGTGGAAAACGGCTGCAACGGCTTCATCGCCATCGGCGGCGGCTCCCCCATGGACTGCGCCAAGGCCGCTGCCGCCCGCATCGTGCGCCCCAACAAAACCGTCGGCCAGCTGGGCGGCCTGCTGAAGGTTTTGAAGAAGCTGCCTCCCTTCGTGGCCGTGCCCACCACCTCCGGCACCGGCTCTGAGACCACCATCGCCGCCGTCATCACCGACGACGAGACCCACCACAAGTACGCCGTCATGGATCTGCAGCTGGTGCCCAAGTACGCCGTGCTGGATCCCGAGATGACCCGCGGCCTGCCGCCGAAAATCACCGCCGCCACCGGCATGGACGCTCTGACCCACGCCGTGGAAGCCTACGTCTGCTGGACCTACAACACCAAGGAGAGCCTCCAGTGCGCCGAGGAGGCCACCGTGGCCATCTTCAAGTATCTGGAGCGCGCCTATCAGAACGGCGACGACATGGAGGCCCGCACCGAGATGCTGATCGCCTCCTTCAAGGCCGGCTTCGCTTTCACCCGCGCCGGCGTCGGCAACGTCCACGCCATCGCCCATACCCTGGGCGGCCTGTACAATACCCCCCACGGTCTGGCCAACGCCGTCATCCTGCCCATCGTCCTGGAGGACTACGGCGAGGCGGTCTACCCGAGACTGAGCCGTCTGGCGGAGCTCACCGGCGTCTGCACCAGCGGCACCCAGCAGCAGAAGGCCGAGGCCTTTATCAAGGAGATCCGCGCCATGAACCAGCGTATGGACATCCCCACCGGCTTCGACCATATCCAGGAGAAGGACATCCCGCAGATGATCACCTGGGCGCTGAAGGAGGCCAACCCCTTCTATCCCGTGCCGGTGATCTACGACCGGGAGCGCTGCAACAAGGTCATCCACCGCATCATCGACGAGGCCTGAGCCATACAAAACAAATGAAAAAGAGACGGACTGCGGTCCGTCTCTTTTTTTTGATGGTTTGGACAGTTTTCGGGATTCTGTCCAAAAGGAAAAGCAGAAAAGCAAGTTTCGTCAGCGAATGAAAAACGGTGTTTTTGTGCGTATCATAGAATCGTTTTTCAACGGATTGACGAGGATTTTTTGTTTTT